>DASYGR010000440.1:0-8665 GCA_035999525.1 Terriglobales bacterium | reverse complement strand
CTTCCGTTATTTGATAAGTCACCGCGCGCTTGAATTCTGCATTGAGAGGCAACATTCCGCGAAACACTTCGCCAAGGGGCGCCAGATAATAGTTGGCGATCCATTTGCCAAGGCGCATAAGTAAATCCTCGAGCACCGGCTCGGCATCAAGCACGCGAATGATATTTTTAGCGGCAACAGAAGGTTCTCGATCATGCAATTCAATCGCGATTCCCGAAAGACGTTGTTGCCGGAAGGGAACAAGCACTCGCCCGCCGACAACAGGTTCCATGCCGGGTGGAATCGCATAAGTGAACGGCGTATCAAGCGGAACCGGAAGGACGACATCGCAAAATCGGGGCATTATTATTTATGCAAGTGTTGATGGAAATCCTAACATCGGGCTTACAGAGCAGAGATGGAAAGGCGGACCAAAGCGTTCATGGTAACGCTTTATCGTGAATACGTGACGCTATTGCTACTCCGCGGCCTTGGCTGGAATCGGCAAGTCAAGTTCTTTCATTACCATCTGAAGGTCTTTCCACGTTTCTTTCTTCTGGCGAGGATCGCGCAGCAGAAATGCCGGGTGATAAGTCACTGCCAGCTTAGTTCCGCGGAAGTCGAACCAGCGGCCGCGCAATTCCATCATTGAGGCACTTACGGCTAGAAGCGTTTTCGCCGCAATTGCACCGAGGGCGACGATCACCCTGGGCTTAATTGCTTCAATTTGCCGCATCAAAAACGGCGAGCAGGTCTCGCACTCATCGCGTTCCGGGGTGCGATTTCCAGGGGGGCGGCACTTGATGATGTTTGCGATGTAAACATCTTCACGCGTCAAACCCATGGCTTTAATCATATTGGTGAGAAGTTGTCCGGCTCGCCCGACGAAAGGCTCGCCCTGGGTATCTTCATCGGCGCCGGGAGCTTCGCCAATGAACATCAGATCCGCGTTAGGATTGCCCACGCCGAAGACTATTTGCTTGCGCCCCTGTTTGTGCAGTTTGCACCGTGTGCAGTCGCCAATGTCTTCGCGTATCGAACGCAAGACCTGGAGATGATCATCGGCCGCGGGAGCCTCTATTTGTTCAGGCACTGCTACGTCTATAAGCGACATGGAGACTTGACCCTCTGATTGGGTTTGCCGACGGTAGAAATCATAAATGCCAAGTTCGTTATAGTACCGGATACGGTCGGTCAGCGCGCGTTTCAGATGAGGATCTATTTGCATTCCGAATTAGTCGATTATCCCGAGCACGAGAATATCAGAGAACCTAGGAAAGAATTGTTAGCGAGCAGCATCCGCGATTGACGAGATGGCTCTTTGATCTGTTGCGCAGCTCAAGAAAGAGAGAATGCCGATGCAGCAGGTTATCCTTGTCGCTTAAAAAATTGCACTGCTTTTTCGTGAGCCTCGGCGGCTTTTCGTGAACCAAAGGTTCCTAGGTTTCGACGTTTTCCGGTCTTGGAATTCTTCTTACGAGAATATAGGCGGTACTCTCCAGATTTCAGTTTGCGGATCATTGATTTGCCTCTGGGAATTCGATGCTGGCGGCAAAAGGCAGGTGGTCTGTTACGCTGTCGATTCCTGAACCCGAAACGCAAGGAATTCTCAACCCTCGTTCCTGCATTTCAGCACGAGGTTTCGGATAGAGTACGAAGTTTCCGCAGCCCCGAAACCTGGTCCAGGACGCGCTGAGCGACTTCCCATTTCGTGGTCTCGGGAACTTCGATCACTTCCGTTTGCGTAATGATCGTTACGGCATTTCGGTCGGAATCGAAGCCGGTGCCCTCGTGCGAGACATCGTTTACCACGATAGCGTCAAGAGATTTTGAGATCAGCTTCTTGCGGGCGTTTTCAAGAACGTTCTCAGTTTCCGCCGCGAAGCCGATAATGATTTGAGAGTTTTTTTGCTTTGAAATTTCTTTCAGGATGTCGGCGGTGGGCTGGAGTTCCAGTGTCATCTCACCATCTCGCTTGATCTTATGGGGGGCGATTTGATCGGCTTTGTAATCCGATACAGCGGCAGTCATGATGGCAACCGTTGCCTGGGGAAAAAGTTCCAGTACAGCATGACGCATTTCTCCAGCGGACTCAACTCTCGAAACTTCCGCAGCGCCTGGCGGAGTCAAAGACGTCGGCCCCGTCACCAGTAACACTCTTGCTCCGCGCCTTAATGCGGCTTCGGCGAGCGCATATCCCATGCGGCCGCTGGAGCGATTGGTGAGATAGCGAACTGGATCAATTCTTTCGCGAGTGGGTCCGGCGGTGATCAACAAGGTTTCTTCGGACAAATCCTGTGATATACCAAGCGCTTCCATGACTGCGGTGACAATAGTTTCATTCCCGGCGAGACGGCCTGCGCCCGTCATTCCACATGCAAGATAGCCGCTGTGGGGATCCACAATTGTTACTCCGCGACTCTTCAGCAATTCAATATTCGCCTGGGTTGCAGGATGGTTCCACATGTTCACATTCATCGCAGGTGCAACGATGACGGGCGCCTTCGTCGCGAGGTGAAGGGTCGTAAGGAAATCGCTCGCGATTCCCTGCGCAAATTTGGCGATGAGATCAGCGGTCGCCGGTGCGACCAATAATGCGTCAATGGATTGTGCGACGGAAATATGTTCGATGGCAGAGTCTATATTTGGATCGGCGACTTCTCCCGCACCGCTTGCCGCAAACATGCCGGTAATCACCTTTTCTCCGGAGAGCGCGGCGAAGGTCAGGGGTCGGATGAATTCCTGAGCGGCTTCGGTCATAACGACCTGCACGCGAATGCCACGATCCTGAAGAAGGCGGACAATCTCGGCAGCTTTATAAGCCGCGATTCCGCCGCATACGCCGAGGGCGACTTTCATGGAGAGGCCTGATGAACTTCAGTTGCCAGTTTTCAGATTCCTATTCCGATCCGATCGCCTTGTCCAGAATTTCGCTGGCGACATCAGCGGCGGATCTGGGAACTTCCGGGATCACCCACTTTACCTTGCCAGCTTTAATTTCATCCTGCGCGATGCGGCAGGGTTTACGAGACGGCGTTTGGATGACTGGAGGCGCACCACCCTGCAACTGACGCGCACGGCGCGCAGCTACCAGGATGTACCGATAATTGCTGTCAAATCCTTCTATCAACTTCATTGGTATTCTCCCTGCGCTAACGTCCCCCCGGCGCGGTCGCGGGCAGGAACGAGGCTAAAATCGGCTGCAAGCGTTCGCGGACATTGTTCAAGCGGCAACTCTCCGCTTTGGCGAGAAGGCCAATCTGATCGGTGGTCGGTTTGATTGCCGAGCGCTGAAGCCGTTCCGCCAACAGGATCGCTTTCAGTGTTCCCACGGACTCTTCCAGACGGTCGTTCACTAAAATATAGTCGTAGTTGGCATAATTCTCAATCTCACGAGTGGCCGTGGCCAACCGGCGCTGAATTACGTCCTCGGCGTCGAGGCTGCGATTGCGCAGACGGTCTTCGAGCGTTTGGCGGTCTGGCGGCAAGATGAAAATTCTGACCGCGTCTGGAATCTTGTGCTTGATTTGATCAGCCCCCTGCACGTCAATGTCGAGAAGCAAATCATGGCCGGATCGCTCCGCCTCGCGAAGGAACTTTCGTGACGTGCCGTAAAGGTTGCCGAACACATTTGCGTACTCCAGAAAATCATCTTCTCGGATCATCTCCTCAAATTCTTCGCGAGGGACGAAAGAATACTCACGCTCATGTTTCTCATTCCGGCGGGGAGGGCGCGTGGTGAAAGAAATGGAAAAATCGAGTCCCGGCACAATCTCGCGAACACCATTCACGAGCGTTGATTTGCCAGAGCCTGACGGCGCCGAGATGATGTAAACGGTGGTCATTCGATGTTTTGTACCTGTTCGCGAGCCTTCTCGATTGCCGCTTTCATGGCAAGCCCCATTTCGGTAATTTTAAGCGCATCCCCGGTTAGACCGGAAGTCTTTGACAGGAGGGTGTTCGCTTCGCGATTCATTTCCTGTAGCAGGAAGTCAAGTTTCTTGCCAACTTCGTTTCCTTCGTCGAGCAATCCGAGAAAATGTTTGATGTGTGTTTCCAAGCGAACAAGCTCTTCCTGAACGTCGCTGCGATCTACGAGCAAGGCCGCTTCCTGCAAAACACGCTCGGGTTCGACTTGAGTTGCGAACAGTTCCTGCATGCGTGCTTTTAATTTGTTTGCATAAATCTGCTGCACTGAACTGCGGTACTTCGCAACCGTTTGAAAGGCTGCACTGGTTTCGGCCATGAGGCTTCGCAACTCTGTCTCGATGCCGCGGCCTTCCTCCTCGCGCATTTGATTCAACCGGAGCAATAACTGGTCGAGAGCGCGCATTACCGCCGATTCAAAGTCGCCATCCGCGGGTTGCGAAGCTGCGGAGAGCGCACCTGGTAATCGCAGAACCACATTTAAGTCGGGATCCGCCGAAACCCCAAATTCCGCCGCGGCAGCCCGGAACGCATTAATATACCCGCCGACGAAGTTCCTATTAATGGAGAATGTCTCGACTCCGCCGTGATCAACATTCAGAGACAATTCGATATGTCCGCGAGCCAGCTTTTCCTTCAAGACATGACGGAGTTTCATTTCCAAAGAATCATTCTCCGAAGGGAGACGAAAGTGCAAGTCCAGGAGTCGATGGTTCACGGACTTTAAAGAAAGTGTAAAACCTAGGGTCGGGGACTTGCCCTGCTCCGAACCACGAACCTCGCTCCTAACCTGTGCGAATCCGGTCATGGAACGAATGGGCATTGTTAGTTTCTCGACGAGGACACTCGGAGACTTTGCTGCTCAGGCGTTTGCTCGTCATGATCTTGCTGATGATTGTCTTGTTGGTGGGCATCTGGCCGATCAGCATCTGCGAATTGCAGCTCATACAAACGGCGATATGTACCAACCCTGGTCATTAACTCCTCATGAGTACCGATATCGGCGATAGTACCATTCTCCAGTACAACAATGCGGTCGGCGCGGCGCACTGTGGACAAGCGATGGGCTATGACCACGACGGTGCGTCCTGCCATCAAATTGTGAAGCGCAGACTGGACCAGCGATTCGGATTCGCTATCCAACGCCGACGTGGCTTCGTCCAATATCAGGATTGGTGCGTTCTTTAACAGGGCGCGGGCGATCGCAATTCTCTGCCGCTCGCCACCGGATAGCCGCACACCCCGCTCTCCAATCACGGTATCGTAGCCAGCCTGAAGCTTCACGATGAAGTCATGCGCCAGCGCTGCCCGCGCCGCGGATTCCACATCGTCCTGAGAAACGCCGGGTTGACCATATGCAATGTTGTTCCGCAAGGTGGCATTGAACAGGATGGTCTCTTGTGTGACCACGCCGATCTGGGACCGCAGTGATATGAGTGTGATGTCACGAACATCACGGTCGTCGATTAGAAGATGGCCGGCGCTTACGTCGAAAAATCGTGGGATCAGGTGGACGAGTGTGCTCTTGCCCGCGCCGCTCGAGCCGACCACAGCCAGGACCTCGCCAGCGGTCACGTCAAGATTAATATTGCGAAGGACCGCATTCGATTCTTCAAGGTCATTGCTGTAGGCAAAACAGACGTCTTCAAAGCGAATACTTCTTGAAAATGGCGGCAGAGGTTTGGCGTCTGGCTTCTCGGGCACTTCGTCCTGAGTGTCCATAAACCTAAAAATTTCGGACGATGCACCCAGAGCCTGCTGGAAATTATTGTTGAACAGGGCAAACTTGCGCACCGGATCGTATAGTTTGAATACGGCGACGATGAAGGCGACAAAAATGCCCGGAGTCATGACTCCATGTACAACCTGCTCGCGACCCAACAGCAGCAGAAATGCAATAGCCACCGCACCAAAAATGTCCATCAATGGAGAGCTGACGGCAGATGCGGCGACCGAGCGCAAATTCGCGCGGAACAACCATTGGGCGGCCTTCCGAAAGCGTGCGATCTCCCAACTTTCCATGCCGAAGGCTTTGACAATACGATTGCCGGTGATGGTCTCGTGCAGAATGTTTTGGATGTCGGCTAGTTTGTCCTGACCGCGGCGAGTAGTATGCCTCACACGGCCGCCGATTTTTCCGGCCGAATAAATAATGAACGGCACGAACAACAGCAGAAGCCAAGCCAATTGTCTTCCGAGTAAAATAACGACGGCCGCAGTAAAAATAAACGTAAAGAGCTGCTGAAGGAATTCCGCCAAAACGCTTGATACGGCGTATTGCACACGCTCAACATCAGTTACGATCGTGGAAACCAGGGTGCCGGTGGTGTGTTTTTGAAAAAAGGCAGCCGAACGCCGCAGCACTGAATCATAAAGGTGATTTCGCAAGTCGGTCATCATGCCGTAGCCGGCATAGTTCACGAGATAGGTGCCGGCGTAGTCACAAATGCCCTTCAACAGAGTGGAGGCGACGAAAGCATAGGCAACAATCGTCCACGCATTGTGAAAATGCGTGGGAACAAATTTTTGCAGGTAGATGGTGTGATTTGTATGTGGAATAGTAAAAAGCTGAATATTTTCCGAGCCGGACGAAGGATTGAGGACGCGGTCCAGAATCGGACCGACGAGCAGAACGCGAAACGCATCGAGCAGGCCCACCGCTGCCAACAATAATACTGATGGCCAGAACTGCCAGCTATAAGGGGCTAAGTAGCGTAAGAGCCTTGTCAGTTGCCGCATCGGCGATTCCTGAGTCGTATATGGCAACCGCAAGGTGGAGATAAGGTGGGCATCCGTTGCAAGGTTTTATTCTACTTTAGTCGCTGTCCGCAGTCCTCGATCCTTAGAATCGAGCCTCGCCTGATCGAACAGTCGAGGGCGGCTGTTCGTGGAAATTATTTCGGGCTGTCGCGATGGACCACCTTCACCCGGTACCCGGATTTGCGGAGATGCTTGCTGACGTCCTCGGCAATCATCACGGAGCGGTGCTGGCCCCCGGTGCAGCCGAATGAAATCGTGAGATAACTCTTGCCTTCGCGGATGTAGTGCGGCAGCAGGTAGACCAGCAGCTTTGAAATCCGCTGAATAAATTCTTTTGTCTGCGGAAACGACCGAATGTATTTCGCAACCTTGGGATGGCGCCCCGTGAGCAGACGAAACTCCGGTATGAAGTGCGGGTTGGGAAGAAAGCGTACGTCGAAAACCAGGTCCGCGTCTTCGGGCACACCGTTCTTGAATCCGAAGCTTACGCACGAAACCAAAATATTTCTGCCTGATTGCTTTTTCTGAAAACGCTCGGTAATGTGCGACCGCAGTTCATGAACGTTAAATTTCGAGGTGTCAATGACCATGTCAGCCATGGCGCGGATGTTACGAAGATGGCGGCGTTCCGCGGTGAGGGAAGACTTTACGGGCGTATTCGCGCCCAGTGGATGCGGGCGGCGGGTTTCACTGAACCGGCGAAGAAGCACGGCATCGGAGGCTTCCAGAAAAATTATTCTGGTCGGCAGAATGCGTTTGACTGATTTCACGATCTCGGGAAGTTCCTCAAGTCTCTTACCCTCGCGGACATCAACAACGAGAGCAGTGCGCTCGATTTCGGAAGATTGCGCCACCAGTTCCGCGAAAGGAGGGATGAGGCCGACGGGAAGATTATCCACGCAATAGTAGCCAAGATCTTCGAACGCTTTCAGGACGGAAGCTTTGCCCGAGCCACTCATCCCCGTGATTATTACCAGGTCGCGCACGGGGGCAGAGGAAGCAATTCTCCTTGATGAGTTCCGCGACAAGGCTTTAAGTTCCCTCTTGGCTTGGCGACGAGGCATCTTTTGCTGATGTTAGCAGGGACGGTTGCCAAGTCGCCAGTTGTGTTCGCGGCGAGAGGGAATTACAGGTATTCTGCGGCAACCATTCGTTTTTTCTGACGGCCCTGTACATTATGGCTGGTATTGCGCGGAATGAAGCCGTAGCGTAACCTTCATTGGCTTGAAGGAGGCTCTATGCTTTGGACGGTTTTTGTGATTCTGCTGATTTTGTGGCTGTTGGGTTTTAGTTTTCACATTGCTGGCAGTCTGATTCACCTGCTTCTCGTCATAGCCGTGATCGTGTTGATCGTCAATCTATTGACTGGACGCAGGGCGGTTTAGCCCTTGACCGACAGTACAGTAAAAAAGGGGCGCGCAATGTGCGCCCATTTTTATGCCCTCCGCACGATCATTCCTTCGATTTCAAGTGCTTCCTCAAGAATTCCACGGTCCTGCGGCTGGCGTCTTCCCAGGTGGCACCGGTAAAGCCGTGGCCAGCATTCGGGTAGATTTTTATCTCGTAGGGAATCTGATTCCGTTCCAGAATTTTCTGTAAATCGTGCGCCTCCTGCACCGGGACCGTTTGATCGGCTTCGCCATGCAGAATCAACACGGGGCAATATCGGCGGGCGAACGGTTTGACCTCTTTCGGCAGGCCACCGAAAAATTCCACGACAGCCTGGATGCGAGCGTCGAACGCAGCGATACTTAATGAAAGATAGGCGCCGAGCGAAAATCCAATCAATCCAATTTTATCCGCATTGATATTCGGCTGATGGGCAACGAACGTTACACAGTCCCAGAGAGTCTTCAACCAGAAAGGTGAGTTCCGGAGAATGGCGGCCCGGCTGTCAGCACAGATTGTATTTGTGCGATCGAAGTAATGGAGCACATAAACCGCGATTCCTTCTGCTGCTAATAACCGGGCGGGCTCTGCCATTCCTGAGTAGTTTCCG
>DASYGR010000326.1:0-6805 GCA_035999525.1 Terriglobales bacterium | reverse complement strand
TCATCCGTCGAGCTCGGTGGACGGAGCGCGAGCATTGTTGAAAGCGGCCGGGTTTTCGTGGCGCAGTGACGGCGCGATGCTCGACCCAAAGGGGCAGCTAGTTGAATTCTCCATCCTCGCCAGTTCATCGAATAACCAGCGCACACAGATGGCGACCATCATTCAGGATGACTTGAGCAAGTTGGGGATGAATGTCCACGTAGTTCCTTTGGAATTTCGCGCAGTACTCGACCGTGTTTTCAGGACTTACGACTACGAGGCCAGCATCATGGGTTTGGGCGGTGGCGATGCTGACCCCAATCCTGAAATGAATGTCTGGCTTTCAAACGGGGGGACTCATCTGTGGCATCTGGGAGAATCCAAACCTGCAACCGATTGGGAAGCGCAAATTGATCAGCTGATGCAGCGTCAAATGGTCAAGCTCAAATACAAAGAACGAAAACATCTTTACGATGAGGTGCAGGAGATCATCGCCAACAACGCCCCTTTCGTGTTTCTTGCCACACCGGACATTCTTGTGGGGGCAAAGAAGAATTTGGCGAATTTCAAGCCGGCAATTTTGGATCCCAACACGCTGTGGAATGTCGAGCAGTTGTATTACTCCTCGGGGAACGCGGTTCACAGCGGTGAAAAACGGTGAATCTCGCGCCAGCTACGCGCGAGTTGTCTTGGACTGACGAGCGGCTGGTTCACGAATGCTGTAAAGGCAATCAGGAGGCCTGGGCTGCCTTAATCGAGAAATACAAGAACCTGATTTTTTCCATCCCCGTCAAGTTTGGTTTCTCGCGTGAAGACGCCGCCGATATTTTCCAGGCGGTGTGTGTCGAGTTGCTCGCCGGTCTGCCCAAGTTACGCGAACCGAAAGCCCTGCCTAAATGGCTGATGCAGACAAGTTACCACCAATGTCTGCGCTGGAAGAAACTCCGATGGGACCTGATGGAGGACACCCAAGGATTGGAGAGCGAGAAACTCCCAAGCCCGGAAGAATTGCCGGAGGAGATTCTGTATCAGGTGCAACGCGAGCAGAGCGTTCGCGAGACAATTTCTGCGCTTCCTGCCCGTTGCATTCGAATGGTGACGATGTTGTTCTTTGAAGATCCACCACGCGCTTACGACGAGGTGGCCAGAGAACTTCAACTTGCAACCGGTTCAATCGGGTTTACTCGATGCCGATGCTTGAAGAAATTGCGACAGCTGCTGGAAGAAAAGGGATTCAATTGACTGTGCCTGACCCTTCGCCAACAAATGAGCAACTGTTGGATAAGCTTGTGGCTCTCGACGACGAGACCAGTCGGGCAGCCTTCTTGTCGCAACATCCGCGACTCCTTCAATCTGAAGTCGTGACTCACCTCACGGAGCAAGTGCGAGAGCAAGTTCGAGTGGATGTACTTTGTGCACTTCGCATGGCTGAAGCCGCCATGCTTATTGCCAGCAGACTCGACGACCAGCAGGCGTTGGCCCGGGCGAAGCGCGCGAAGGCAAATGCTCTTTACGCCAAAGGAGACTACGCTGCGGCAGTTGATCTCCACGAACAAGCGGTTGCCCTGTTCGATGCTGTGGGCGAATCCAACGAGGCGGCCCGCACCCTCAGCGGATCGATTCAGCCGCTGCTTCTTTTGGGCGAGTACAGCCGCGCCTTTGCAGCGGGCGATCGGGCTCGAAAAATCTTTACCGACGCAGGAAACACATGGAGGCTGGCTCGTCTTGAGATCAATGTCGGGAACATTTACTCGCGGCAAGATCGGTTTGTGGAAGCCATCAATTGTTACCAACGCGCGTACCAGGGACTGGTTGAGGAGAACGACGCCGAGGGCACGGCCGCAGCCTTGAGCAACATGGCTACCTACTACATCAGCCTGAATGATTTTCCGAAAGCGCTGGAGGCCCACAAAAGAGCGCGTCAGTTCTGCGAAGAGCATGGCATGCCGCTGCTCGTTTCCCAGACTGATTACAACATCGCTTATCTCTATTACCTGCGGGGCGAATACAGCAAAGCCATCCAAATGTGGAGGGTGGCGAGTCTGAAGTCGAAAGAAATCGGAGATGCGTATCACTCGGCATTATGCAATCAGGACTTGGCGGAGCTTTATCTGGAGTTGAACCTCAGCTCCGAAGCGTCTGAGCTTGCGCAGCAAGGGTACGAGAGTTTTACGAAATTGCGAATGGGATACGAGAGCGCAAAGTGTTTGACCTTCTCTGCCATCGCGGCAAGCCAGCAAGGGCACGCCTTTGAAGGGCTCAAGCTTTTTACCCAGGCTCGGGAAATTTTCGTCAAGGAAAAAAACCAGGTTTGGCCCTCGTTAATTGATTTGTACCGCGGCCTGGTGTTTTTTGAAGAGGGCCGTTTTTTTGAGGCACGGCGGCATTGCACGGAAGCCTTGGGCTCGTTCCGATTGCTAAATTTATCCAGCAAGTCTGCTCTGGCGCAACTTCTGCTGGCAAGGATTGCCTCGCGGATGGACGATCCTGATCAGGCTTTTCAGCACGCAAATGCCGCGCTCGAGAAAATTGAAACACTGGAGTCTCCATTTCTCGTCTATCAGACGCAGCTCCTGCTGGGCAATCTCTACCTCGCCGGGCGTGATCGCGAAAAGGCCTACTCGGCGTACCAGGCGGCGCGTGAAGCCCTGGAAACGCTACGCAGCAGTTTGCGCGGTGAAGAGCTAAAAATCGCGTTCATAAAAAATCGACTCGAAGTTTACGAAAATCTGGTGGAACTTTGCTTAAGCCGGGAAACTAATCCCGCCGCCGAAGAGGCGTTCACCTATGTGGAACAAGCCAAATCGCGCAGCTTGATGGATTTGTTCGCCAAGCCCGCGCCGGCAACTACTGAGACTGCCCCAGGTCAAAGCGAACTGGTCCGTTCGATCAAGGACCTGCGCGAAGAACTCAACTGGTATTACAGCCGGATTGAACGGGAACAATTACAACCGGAGCAGCCGTCAGCCGATCGCATCTCGCTACTTCAAAAGGAAGCGCGGGATCGGGAAAAGAAGTTGATGCGGGTTCTGCAGGATGCTACAGCTACGGACGCCACAGAAGCGGGATTGCAGATGCCCAGCCATGTGCCCATCAGTACGATTCGTGCTGCCATGCCTCCGGACACGCTCCTGGTTGAGTATTTTCAAGTTCGCGACCGCATTCTCGTTTGCTTGCTGGGGCGAGAGACTCTGGAGATTCTGCCGGTGACGTTGCAAACCAGGGTCGCCAGTTTACTGCGCCTCCTGCAATTCCAGCTTTCGAAGTTTCGGTTAAATCCGCAATATCTTGAAACGTTTCACGATTCTCTGATACAGGCGACACAGTCGCATTTGAAAGAACTTTATGACGAGCTGATTGCACCGGTGGCGTCTCGACTAGAGGCAAGTCATCTGGTTTTCGTTCCTCACGGTTGTTTACACTATGTCCCTTTTCACGCTCTTTTTGATGGTTCGCAGCACTTGATTGACCGATACACGGTGTCCTATTCACCCAGCGCCAGCATTTATGCACTTAGTCAGAGCAGGACGGCAAATGCAGATGGAGGCTCGTTGGTATTTGGAATCCCCGACCCACAAGCGCCGGCGATCCTGGATGAAGTGCAGGCGCTCGCATGCGTTCTCGACCAGGCGGAATTATTTGTGGGTCCACAGGCGAACGAGCACGTCTTGCGCAGTAAAGGACCCACGAGCCGTGTAATTCACATTGCCACCCACGGCCGTTTCCGTCAGGACAATCCAATGTTCTCCGCCATCCGCCTGGGAGATTCGTTTTTGAGCTTGTTTGATCTTTACGAGTTGAGGCTTCCCGTGGAACTGATCACTTTGAGCGGATGCTCAACCGGCCTAAACGTAGTGGCTGCCGGTGACGAGCTCATAGGTCTGGCGCGGGGTCTGCTCCACGCGGGGGCGCAGTCTTTAATACTTAGCCTTTGGGATGTTCACGATAAAAGCACGGCGGAGTTTATGACCGCCTTCTACGGACTTCGTCGGCAAGGAAAGAACAATGCAGAGGCCCTACGGGCATCCATGTTGCAACTGCGATCGAGCTATCCTCATTGTTTTCAGTGGGCTCCTTTTATCCTAGTCGGCAAGGCCTAGCTTACAAAACTTTATTTTGTTCCTACCTATATTTCCTAACGCTGCTGCTGCCCTTTATCCATGAGTACCAGAAAGAGCGAGGCCACAGGTTCCTGGTTGCCGCGCCCCAGCGGAGGTAGTGGTGAAACATTTCAGTGAAGCCCAATGGGCTGATTTTGCGAGGAGAGTGGTATCGCCGAGGACAGAGGTGGACATGCAGCAGCACATTCAGAATGGGTGCCAGAAATGTAGCGATACGCTGCAACTCTGGCAAACCGTCCTTGCGATAGCCGTGGGGGAGGGCGCTTTTACGCCTCCCGGTGACGTGGTTCGGGTTGTGAAGAGCCAATTTGCGGCGGCCCTTCCCGCGCTGCGCCGCGGTCTCCGCTTACTATTCGACTCGAGCTTGCAACCCATCACGGCGGGAATACGCGGGTCCGTTTCAGCGCGGCAATTTCTTTACGAGACGGAAGATTACTACATTGACCTTCGCCTCGAACCCCGCCGAAACGCAGACCGAGCTTGCCTCGTTGGACAAATCCTAACCCGGGGAGGAACTCAGCTGTCCGATAAGGGGTTTGCCGTCCGTGTGCAAAAAGGAAAGCAGCCAATTGCTGAAACCACCGCAAATCAGTTTGGTGAATTCCAGCTCGAATTTGATGGCGCCAGTGATCTATGCGTCTCGATCAGTCGTAAGGAAAGCGACGACAGCAATCCAATCTTACTCCCCCTCTATGGAGTTCATGTTAAGTCATCGGAAACATCGGATTTGGACTAAGCGATTGGCCCTGAAAGTAACCGTCCAGGAATTACCGGTGTAAGTTTTGCAAAGTCCAACTGTTTCGTAGACTCGACCATACCGAAAAACGGCGAGTCAGAGGGGGAAGTTGATGGAAACGCAGAATCGGTCTTTTGCCTATGAGTCGAAGCGACAGATGCCCAGGACGCTTCGTGCATATTCCGTGATGTTATTGCTCCTGTGTTTCGGCGCCGCGAGTTTGACTGCGCAAAGCTCGGCCCGGCAGGCACCGCCGCGGACGCGAATTGTCGTCAGGGATGGCCTCGGATTGAACGGTATTCTGAACCTCTGCGGGCTGCTGGGTTGCTCGACCGCTGAGGGATTGGGAGATCCTCAGGGCCAGCTTTTCATGATTGAGACTCCAGCATCATTGAATCTGATTACAGATCTGCTCAACATTCACTTGTTGGGCATTGTCTCAATTGAGACCGATCAGGTGGTTCAGGCGCAGGGAGCGTCCGCAGGACCTGCTCCCAGTTATCTGACTGACAAGACTCCGTTCCTGTATTACGGAACGCCAGTGTGGCATGGTTATGTGTATCAACCCGCAAACCAGCTGATCCGCACCGACGCGACACACATGGGGTTCAACTCCGCAGGCTCCGGAGTAATTGTTGCAGACATTGATACGGGTGTAGACCCGAATCATCCTGTTCTGAAGAGTTCCTTGATTACAGGCTACGATTTCACACGCAACCAGAGCGGCGGCTCCGAAATGAGTGACGTGACCCAGTCCTCGGTAGCGGTCCTCGACGGCGAGGGTCAGCCGGCAAAAGTCAATCAATCATCGGTGGCCGTCCTGGACCAATCTTCCGTGGCGGTGTTGGACGGTCCGCCGTACGCAGACTTCGGCCACGGGACCATGACTGCGGGCATTATTCACCTGGTGGCTCCGCAAGCCAAAATCATGCCGTTAAAGTCGTTCCAGGCGAATGGAAGCGGTTATAACTCGGACATCCTGCGCGCCATCTATTATGCAGTCGGCCACGGCGCAAAGGTGATCAACATGAGTTTCAACTACACCACTTACTCACGAGAACTGGCGAATGCGGTGAATTATGCCACCGCGAACGGAGTGATTTGCGTGGCGTCCGCGGGCAACAGTGGGGAACAAGCTACGGTTTATCCAGCCGCACTCAAAGGCGTGATCGACGTAGCGTCTACGAGTGATGAGGATACTCCTTCGAGCTTCTCCAACTACGGAGCGCCACCCGTCTGGCTGGCCGCCCCGGGTGAAGGGGTGATGACGACTTATCCATTTGGAACCTATGCTGCCGGATGGGGCACCTCGTTTAGCACGCCGCTGGTTTCAGGTACGGCGGCCCTGATGGTCTCATCCTGCGGCACTGGAGTCTCGGTTGGATCGCATTCACTCAACCTCAGTTGCCCAAGCGTCGAGCCTCAGGCGGCGAATGCTCTGGCCCATACCCAGCCGATTTCGGATCCGCAGATGGGACGCGGTCGCCTGGATACGTATCGTGCCCTACAAGCGTGGCGCAACAGTTTGGGACTGCACTAGACCGCCGACCATTTTTATGGAAGCATTTGCAGATCAGCGATTGAGCGGGTTCTTAAGCGGCGAAGCCGTGTTGCGCATGAAGGAACTTGAGGAGCAGCAGCATACGCTCCTCAAGTCAGTAATCTGCGCATTCAACCAGTTGCTCGATTTGCGCGATCTTGGGACCGGGATTCACAGCACGCGCTTAGCGGAATGGGCAGTTCGAGTTGCCAGAAAATTGGGACTCGCGGAGGCGGATTTCTATCAACTGGAAGCGGCTGCTCTTCTGCACGACATTGGAAAAATTGGCGTCCCAGACGCCATCCTAAAGAAGGAGGGGAACCTGACCGATGAAGAGCGCGAGTTGATGGCCAAACACCCCGAGTACAGTTGGTCAATTCTGCGTCTGTTTCCGGGCCTGGACAAAGCAAGTCTGTATGCGCTGCATCA
>DASYGR010000305.1:0-5349 GCA_035999525.1 Terriglobales bacterium | reverse complement strand
AGTAGTTATGCCGCATCAGACTGAGTGCGGCCGGAAAAGGCGACTTGACGGACGCGCGAAAATCGCAAGCCCAAAAGATTTCTGAAGTAGAACTGATCGAGCGAGCCAAGCAGGGTGACGCAGAAGCCTTCGAGGCTCTGTATCATCTGCATAAACGGCGGGTGTACTCGTTATGTTTGCGCATGACGGCCAATACGGCGGCAGCCGAAGACCTCACTCAGGAAGCCTTTCTACAGTTGTTCCGCAAGATTGGAACTTTTCGGGGCGAGTCCGCGTTTTCAACCTGGCTGCACCGCATGGCGGTCAACGTCGTACTGATGCAGTTGCGCAAGAAGGGTCTTCCCGTAGTTCCGCTCGAAGATCCGATGGAAACCGAGGAAGAGGCGCCCAAGAAAGAATTGGGCGCACCGGATCCCAGTCTTGCGGGATCCATTGATCGTTTGCAGTTGCAGCGGGCAGTGGAAGATTTGCCCCCGGGTTACCGGTCAATTTTTGTGCTGCATGACGTCGAGGGTTATGAGCACAACGAGATTGCGGAAATTGTTGGGTGTTCGGTAGGAAATAGTAAGTCGCAGTTGCACAAAGCACGTTTGAAATTACGCGAGCTTCTAAAGACGAGCAGAGCTGAAAAAGCCAGAAAGCCGTGAGAAGCGCGCGAGGATAATGAACGCTGTCGGGGAGAAGTAGTATGACGTGTGAAGAATTCGAACGGGTCCTGCCGGAGCATGAGGGCAGCCACACGATCGAACAGCAGTCCCATCTGAAATCATGTGCGCCATGTTTGGAGTTGGTGGCCGATCTGAATGCCATCTCGGAGCAGGCAAAGTTCTTGCAGGATACAGATGAGCCCAACCCGCGCGTGTGGAATTCCATTGAGATTGCGCTGCGCCAGGAGGGCTTAATCCGCGAGCCGGAGTCCGCGCCCTTTCTGGTGCACAGTCAGCCGCGCCGCCGCCGTCTTGCCTGGCTGATTCCTGCTGGAGCTTTGATATTGCTGATGTTTGGCGTGATGCAGTACAAGCGCGCGCCGGTTCAGAGCGTCGCGCAAAAACCTGTTTCGGCTTCGGCAGTTTCAGTAATCGCTGACGCCTCCAGTCTGGACGATCAGCAACTGCTCGAAGTAGTATCGAAACACGCCCCCGCCATGCGAGCTTCCTACGCGGCGAATTTGCGGGATGTGAACTCTTACATTCGAGACGCGGAAGAATCGGTAAGAATTGATCCTAACGACGAGCAAGCGCAGAAATATTTGATGGATGCATACGAGCAGAAATCCATGGTCTACGAAATGGCGATGGATCGTTCTCTGCCATAAATTTTGGACGAGCAGAGCGGCGCGAACTGCCGCGGAGTTGAGGATACGGTCATGATGTTCAGTAGCATGCGCGCGGCGAAAGTGGTTGTCATATTTGCATTGGCGGGAACGATCTCAGCAGCTGGCGAGACCCGGCAACAACTTCACTTTAAGGTGGGACGCAAACCGAGCATCTCCATCAATAACCAGTACGGAGCAGTCTCGGTGAAAGCCGGCGCGAAAAGGGAAGTCGCCGTAATTGCAATTCTGCATTCCGACAAGGTCGAGATTGATCAGAGTCATCGCGGCAATCGCGTTGACATCGTTTCCCATTTGCTCGCGGGAGCCGACCAAAGTACCGGTCAGGTAGATTACGAAGTAGTCGTGCCCGCGGACGCGAATGTCACTCTGACTTCCATGACCGGGCCGCTCCATGCGGAAAAATTGCACGGCGACGTTGTCATGGAGGGAAATACCGCGGATGTGGACGTGCGGGACGTCAGCGATGCTCATGTTCACGTCAAGACGTTGAACGGCCCCGTAACACTGACCGATATCCGCGACGGCCACGTCGAAATCACGAGCCTTGGAGGCGATGTGATTCTGACTTCCGTGAGCGGTCCACTTGTCTCAGTCAATTCCAGCAGCGGCAAGATCCGTTACGACGGCGATTTTGGAGACGGCGGAGAATACAACCTAACAAGCCACACCGGTGACATTTTGGCTACTGCACCGAGCTACGCTTCGATTGACGTCACCGCCCGATCAGAGCAGGGGCAGGTGGAGAACGATTTCCAGTTACAGCCGAAGCACACTTCGTTTCCCATCAAGGCGGGGAGTGCCTTTGCAGGCACGGTAGGTAAAGCCGCATCTTCGGTCCGGTTGTTTTCCTTCAGTGGTAAAATCCATCTCAAGAAGCGCTAAGAAGAAGCGCTAAAAAACCGGCTCTGGCCAATCTTGCTCTGGCCAATCCTAAGGTAAGCCTGGTGGTGATCCAGGAAGCATGGGAAACCAATCTGCTTCGCTCCCGCACGCCGATCCTTCGGTGCACAAACGTATTTCCGATGTGATCATTCTGGTTGGCTTCATGGGAGCGGGGAAGACCACAGTAGGAGCGGAGTTAGCCCGTCTTTTGGGCTGGTCTTTCGAGGACCTTGACGACCGGATTCAATCTCGCGAAGGCCGAACGATTGAAGAAATTTTTCGAGATGCTGGAGAAACAGAATTCCGCCGCTGCGAGCATCTGGCGTTGCGCGAATTGCTTTCCGAACCGGAATCTGATTGTCGTGTCATTGCATTAGGCGGCGGAGCCTTCGCGCAGGAGAAAAATGTTTCCCTGCTGCAAGACATGAATGTTCGATCCGTATTTCTGGATGCGCCGATAGAAGAATTATTTCGGCGATGCCAGCAGCAGGGACTTCACCGGCCGTTGCGGCAAGACGAAGCGCATTTTCGCAGGTTGTATGAATCTCGCGCTCCGCTTTATAGGGCTGCGACATTCCATGTCGAAACCAATGGCAAGGCAGTCCCGCAAATTGCGGCAGAAATAGCGCGAACACTAGGAATCTCTCCATCCAAATGATCCGAAGATTTTTAGAGCCTGGGGGACCGAACGTGATGTTTAGGAAAATAATATCCGTAGCTTTGGGATTGCTGCTGCTTGGCAGCGTCGCAGCCGGCAAAGACAAAGATAACGATTCGAGCCCGCAGCCTGTGGACTCGGGATCGTTTGGGGTATTCATGAACGGCAGACGCGTGGCGACCGAGACTTTCTCCATTAAACAAGGCCCCAAGGGCAGCACGGTGACGTCTGAGTTCAAGGCTGACGGAGCATCAGAAACGTCCACGCAGGATTCTGAACTTCAATTGAATGCCGCAGGTGAGCTGGAGAAGTATGAATGGAAGGAAGTGAGTCCCGGCAAGACTCAGGCCGTGGTGTTGCCAAACGACAATTTCCTTATCGAGCGAGTGACAACCAATCCCGCTGACAAGCCACAGGAACAGCCGTTCATGCTCCCCGCTTCGACGAGTATTCTTGACGACTATTTTTTTATTCAGCGGGAAGTTCTGGTGTGGAAGTATCTGGCAATTGGCTGCCGCCAGGACAAAGGTCAGGTGCAGTGTATGGCGAACCAAAAGACACAATTTGGCACGCTTGATCCGCACTCTCGAAGCTCCATGGCTGTGAGCGTGGCATTTTCCGGCAAAGAGAAAATACCGATTCGCGGCGTGGAACGCGATCTCAACCGGTTTACTCTGAAGACCGAGAATGGCGACTGGTCGTTGTGGCTGGACGATCAGTTCAAGCTGATCCGAATTCTGATTGCGACCGACAACACTGAGGTCCTGCGCGACTAATTGATCAAGGAATGAATTCGTCAGCCACGTGACCAAGTCCCCGAGCAGGGGTGCATCGTTATTTTGATTGTGTGCATGACAGTATCTCCTGATTCTTGAGATAGACACCGCACAGGCCCATCATGTCATGCGGGCAGGCATAGGCGGCGTTACCGTCCGTGCAATGTCCGCGCTTAAGAATTTCGTCAACCACGGTCGGCACCAGCGGGCCGCAATTCGATACCGCGCCATTCTTGAGCATGGCTTGGCACAAGCCAAGCATGCCTTTGACGGGACACAGGTAGTTTCCTTCCTGGCCGTTCACGCGATGACATCCCCCTCCTGTCAGCGTACGGTCGGCGGCGGCTGCTTCCTTCTGCATGTTTGTATCCTGTCCAGTGCTCGCGTTATACACGGGCTGGAAATCGAGGACACAGGTGGTTCCGGCGTGGCAGCCGAAATCAATGCCATTGGGCGGAAAAGAAAGCGTCAACTGAGGAAACCAAATCTGCCAGTCCCAGTGATTGGACCAAACGTCGAGGTCCACAAAGATGCGCGGGTTGAGCCCCGGCGTCAAGGCAAGCTCAAGGTTGTAGACCGGGTTTCCGAAGCTGAAATGGCTCTCGCTTCCTACAGCGCTCGAGCTGACACCCAGGGGTACCATCTGCCCGCTGGAAGTTACAGACGTTGTCCGTTTCAGGGTCTCGTCGTTTAATGTAAATTGCAGCTTGTTGGAGAAAAGAGTGATATCCACCGCAGGAAAAAGCTGCGCGCCAACCACGCCATAGTTGAGAAACCCCAGCAGAAGATCGGCAGTGTCAAAGATATAGGGGGCGCTAAGGCCGGGCGTTCCGGGAGCCGGCGGGACGAATGTGCCGTTAGTCAGAGGAGCCGGCAGCTTGTCGGTAAGATCCACACCCCATTTTTCATCATGGCTGTCGCTAAAACCAGGCAAGTTGACGCTAAAACCGGCATCAGCGCCGATCTGCGCCACCAGTTCCTTGGCGTCAAAAACCTGGTCGGGTGAAATTCCGGCTGACAAAAAATCGTCATCCGTGCCCTGAATGGGCTTAAAATTCTCCGTCACGTTTGCCTCGCCTGAATTGTTCGCGTGGACCACGATGTGATACTTCAACTGGGCCTGGATGGGAAAGCGCATACCAAGACCATAACCAAGGCCGGCATGCAGGTAGACGCCGTAGGTTGAAGAACAGCCGACGACGCACCAGTTGATCGTCGTTTCAGCCTTCCAGTTCCACTCATAATCCTGGCCAAAGGTGAATCCGTCAATGAAGATGTAGGGGCCAAAGTCAACATCGGCGAACTTATCGGCTTGTGGGGTTTTGGTAAGCCCTACAGGATGATTGGGAACTACCTTCAGGAGTTTAGGGAAATTGGCAGGGCTGGTGCCGTGCTCGGGTACCCCTTTGCTTAACATCTGCTTGGCGGCCGCCATTTCAGCAGGGCTGGCAGCGATGGAGAGCGCGTGCTGGGGATGCAAGTAGTTGGTGGACTCGACCTTCGGCACGAACATCGTCTCTTCAAAGTGTTGGACCGATGAGTTGATGAGTTCTTCCTTGAGCTGGTCGTCACTGAGACCACTCATGCGCGCAGTCTCGGCCGGACCGACTTGCGCAGTAATCGCCGCGCGCTGAGTTGGGTCGGCGAGGGCTTTACGCAGATCGGCAATATGCGTGTTCGCGTCGGCGGCGCCGAGC
>DASYGR010000291.1:0-3643 GCA_035999525.1 Terriglobales bacterium | reverse complement strand
GGGATTTTACACAAGGCTCCAGTCGCGCCGGTGCGGCTGAATCGGGACATCCCCCCAGACCTGGAACGCACCATCAATAAGGCGTTGGAGAAAGACAAGAATCTGCGTTACCAGCATGCCGCGGATCTCAAAGCAGACTTGCAGCGTTTGAAGCGCGATACGGAATCGGGGCGTTCAGCGGTGGCAAGCTCAGCATCCGATCCGGCGGCAGTTTCGGGGGTGGTTGATGCGGCGCACGGATCAGGGACTTCCCAGGCTGCACACAGAATCAGTTCCGCAGCGGTGCCGGCTGTAACTCAGAGCGGGTCAGCCAGCGGCATCAGCGCGCCGACTCCAAAGTCCTCTCGCTGGAAGATTGCCATTCCAGCTGTGGTGTTACTAGCGGCCCTTGTTGGCGGAGGTCTTTTCCTACGATCTCAGAAGGCGCATGCCATCACGGAGAAGGATTCGATTCTTATCGCGGACTTCGTGAACACGACGAATGAGCCGGTGTTCGACGGCACGCTTAAGAAGGCGGTCGCGGTTGATCTGGAGCAGTCGCCTTATTTGAATGTATTTTCGGACGCCAAAGTCCGGCACACGCTCACGTTGATGGGGAAACCAGAAGATGAGCGCGTCACCGTGGAAATTGCCCGCGAAATCGCCCAGCGCAACTCCGTGAAAGCGTTGATCGCGGGTTCCATCGCCAGTCTCGGAAGTCAGTATGTGATCACGCTCGATGCGATGAACGCTGGGACCGGAGACTCACTCGCACAGGTCCAAGGTCAGGCCGACAGCAAGGAACAAGTCCTGAAGACTCTGGACACTACCACCACGCAGCTGAGGGGAAAACTGGGGGAGTCGCTCGCTTCCATTCAAAAATTCGACAAGCCGTTGGAAGAAGCCACAACCTCTTCACTGGAGGCGTTGAAAAACTTCACGCTAGGTGACGCGAAACATTCCGCAGGCGCTGATTTCGACGCGATTCCGTTTTACAAGCACGCCATTGAGCTTGATCCAAATTTTGCCATGGCATATGCGAGGCTGGGCACGATTTATAGCAACCTGAATCAAATGGACGTGTCCGAACAATATCGCAAAAAAGCATTTGATCTAAAAGACCGAGCGAGCGAACTGGAGAGGTTTTACATAACCTCGCACTACTATGCCGACAATGGCGAACTGGATAAAGGGAATGAGACCTATGAACTATACAAGCAAACCTATCCCCGCGATGTGACCCCGTACGTGAATCAGGCGGCAACTTACATTTTTTTCCTTGGTGAATTTGATAAGGCACTGGCGGATGCCACGCAAGCAATCCAAGTTGACCCAGACGACGTACACGCCTATTACTTATCTTCGCTCGCCTATCTTGGCCTGAATCGCGTAGATGAAGCCAAGGCTGTTCTGAACGCAGGGTTGAAACACAACCCCAACTTTGTGTTTCTCCACGATGAGCTAGCCGTCGTTGCATATGCGCAGGGCGATACAGCCGGCATGGAGAAAGAAGAGGCCCTGCTGCGCGATCAGCCTGATTTGGCGATGGGGGTAAACAACCGCCATGGAGATATCGCGGCATCGCACGGACAACTTCAGAAGGCGCGCGATTTTTATCAGAAGATGGGTCAGACCGCGCAGCAATTGCAACTCAAAGGCCAGCAAGCGCAGGCACTGGTGTCAGAAGCATGGGCGCTTGCAGTGTATGGTTATCCAAAAGAAGCAGTGCAGGCAGCAAATGCAGCATTGGCACTCTCGCAAGACTACTTCACAAAGCTTTTTGCGGCAGGCAATCTCGCCTTAGCAGGTGAAAACGCGAAGGCGCTCGAACTAGCCTCGCAAGTCGCTCGCGAACGCCCGAACGATACTGTAGTCCAGATGGCTTTCGTACCGTCGATACAAGCCGCGGTTGCGATCAACAACGGTGACGGCAAGAAGGCGATTGCGCTGTTGCAGCCGGCCTTGCCTTACGATAAGGCATCAATCGGCGTCCTTTATGTCCGCGGCCTTGCCTACCTCAAGGCTGGGCAAGGGAATGAAGCGGCGGAGCAGTTTCAGAGGATGCTGGCACTGCGAAATTACCTACCCGCGGAACCGTTCCTATCGATGGCGCATCTAGGTCTAGGCCGCGCCTATGCGCTCTCCGGCGATACGGCCAAGAGTCGTGCCGCGTATCAGGATTTCTTCGCGCTTTGGAAGGATGCCGACCCGGACATCCCGCTGCTGAAGCAAGCGAAGTCCGAATACGCGAAGCTGCAATAAGTCCTGACCGATCGAGAAGCAAGAATTTGCAACGACCAACGACGCACGAACAATGACTGCTCAGTTCACCGTCAGGGGAATGGCGACGTTCGCGTCGGCTTTGGCATTCGATCCATCACTGACGTTGCTCTCGGTAAAGGCGTAAACGCTCACCGAGTACGAACCCGGAGTCGTGCCGTTGCTGCCTTGTGTGATCGTCGTGGTAGTGCTGCTATTGCCGCCGCCGCAGCTTGTGATTATTGCGATAAGAGCCAAACTTCCAACTAGGCCGCACAAGTATAAGTAAAGAGAGGCTCGTCTTTGCGGGCGGCTTCGGCGCACGCGGCCGCCGCTCGGCACGACTATCGAGAGGAAAAATCCTGCGAATACAATTGGCATCCATGTGCGCATTCCTGAATTTAATGAGCCATGATTCAATGAGCGATGATTCAATAGGCGGGGCGGAATCGCTTTCGCTTCGCTGGTATTTGCTGTGGTTGTAACCGTCACAGTGACGCTTTCCAACGAGCTTGCGCTAATGACATGCGGGTTTAGGGGGTCAGTAGTGATTATCGCGCAACTCGCCTTCGGCGCATTGGTGCTGCAAGAGAAATACACGTAGCCAGTGCCGGTGGCCAGCGTGGGCGAGAACGTGCTGACGTTACCGGACGTCGCTCCGGCTTTAACCGTAATAGAAGGAGGGGTGCCCAGGACGGGAACAGTTACTGTCGTGGACGGCATATATTGCCGCACATAGTCCACCATCATGACCCCCGGGTTGGGAGTGGACGCACTCGGTGTTCCGCCCAATGTGCCGCCAACGGCCACATTCATCAGAAGGAAAAGGTTGGCGTTGAAAGGCCATGTGTCCCCAGCCGCGAGATCAGCGGGAGTCTCAATGAGGAAAGGCTTGGTTGGGTCGTCCACATAGAACTGCATCATGTTCGCGGACCAGATCGTTCCGTAGGTATGGAAAGCGGTATCCGCGCGCTGGCCGCTGGGGAAAGTGAAGAGGCCTCCGATTCCGTTGCCTCCGGTGGCGGCCGTGTGGATGGTGGTCTTGTTGCCTCCGGGACCTGGTCCATTAAAAACCTGGGGAGACCAGTCCTCCATGAAATCGGTTTCGCCGCACGCGGGCCACGGAGTTGTATTGATGTCGCTTCCCAGAGACCAAAAGGCGGGCCAAAGACCCTGATTCGTGGTGTTGGGCAACTGGATGCTTGCTTCGATGCGGCCATACTGAAAATTCTCCAGCCCTTGGGTTTTCATGCGGGCAGAAGACCAGGCTCCGATATTATTTATGGCCTGAATGACGAGGTGTCCACCGCCGTCAAGGTAGGCGTTGGATGTGACCGTCGAGAACGTGCCGGGACAACTACTCGGATTGCTGGCATATCCGGGAGGTCCACAGTATGTTTCTATT
>DASYGR010000253.1:0-5407 GCA_035999525.1 Terriglobales bacterium | reverse complement strand
GCAACCCTTCGACAAAAGTAAGCGGCAGGAAACCCGCCGCCGGTTCCGGCCCTCTTCCGATAATCTAAACTCCGTTACTGACCGGGTTGCCGGAATCGCATTTCAAAATCCCGAGACCTCCGCATCCATCCTCTCTAACGTAAAAACGCAGCTATCACCGACGCTTGCGGGCGCGCTGCCTTCGTTGTTGGCGGAATCCCCTGATCCAGATTCGGCGCTTATTCTTTTTGATCGTCTGATCAGCGAGTCGTCTGCGGAAGTGAAGCAGTTACTAAATCAACATAATGTCCTGGCTCACTACGCGATCGTGATTTTCGGACATAGCCGCTTTTTGGGAGAGACCTTAATCCAGAACACGGACATCTTGCAGTCTTTCCTGCGGGAAAGGAATCTGGACCTCAGCTTCTCGGCTACTCATTTTCAAGAAAGTCTTTCCCGCTTTCGGGCCCTATCGTTCGAGACGGATGTCTCCCTGCTATTGGCGCGGTTTAAACGTCGCGAATACTTGCGCATCATGTTGAGAGATGTGCTTAAGATTGCTCCCCTCGCAGAGACCACGGCCGAGATATCTACCTTGGCGGACGTTCTGATTGAGGAAGCTTTGCGTGACGCCGCAAGTGCGTTGCAACGGCGCTATGGCACGGCGCAGCATCTTGATGCTGAAGGCCGCCTTGTAGATACGCGTTTTTCCGTGTTGGCACTGGGAAAACTCGGCGGTAACGAATTGAATTACAGCTCCGATGTTGACCTTATGTATATCTTCGGCGATGGACCGGAATCGCCAGAGGCCCCGGTCAGCAATCTCGAATATTTCATTCGTCTTTCGCAGTACCTTACAGACACACTCTCTCGGGTCACAAATGAGGGCCCCGTTTTTCGTATTGATTTGCGCCTGCGGCCGCTGGGCAATGAAGGCGAGCTTGCAATCAGCATCGAAGCGGCTTTGCGATACTATGCGCTGACCGCGCATGACTGGGAGCGCCAGGCACTGATCAAGCTCAGGCCTTCCGCCGGAGATATTTCGCTGGCGCGGGAATTCATCAGACGCGTGCAGCCGCTGGTTTACGGGGACGACAAGGATCAGTCGAGTCCCGAATCTACCAAAGGCTTCAACTTTGCCGCGATTAAAACGGCCCTTGTAGCCCGTGAAAAATTGGATAAGAAACGCCGACGTAGCTCAGCTCACACTGCTTCTAGCGGGACCATTGACGTAAAGCTCGACCACGGCGGCATCCGCGATATCGAGTTTCTTGTGCAATGCCTGCAACGGGCATACGGAGGCTCGGAATCATGGCTGCGCTCCGGTGGCACACTATTCTCGCTGCAAAAACTGCACGACAAGCGGCATATCAGCGGAAGGGAATTTCACGAACTCACTAGTGCCTACGAGTTCTTAAGGCATTTGGAGCACCGGCTGCAGTTGCGGCAAGGCCAGCAAACGCATCGGTTGCCATTGACCCACCCCGAATTGAGTGCTCTGCAAATATCCATGGAAGGATATGCTCCCCAGGAATATGAAATTACCGATCTTGCTGCTACGGTGCGGCGTCGCATGGCGGCGGTTGCAGAAATCTACCAGCAGGTCATTTATCAACAGCAAAGCCGCATTCAAATCGCTTCGTCCGATGCAGGGTTCCAGTTGGAGAGTGAGCCAGAGACCAATGGCGCCGACCAATCCAATCAGCAGATATTAGAGCGGCTGGCTCAAGACGCGCCGGAGTTGCACCAAGTCCTGGTCAGGGAACACTTGAGCGCTCATGCTCGAAGAAAGCTATTTCGTTTTCTGAGTTCTGCGTTCATGACTTCGCGGCGTTACGCAGAGGTCGCCCGTAATCCGCACGCAGTCATTCGTGCGCTTGCGCTGTTCGAGTGTAGCGACTACTTGAGCGACATACTGATCCGGCATCCCGAAGAAATTGTGACCCTGGCAGACACAGGAGAAACGGTGCCTCGTGTCCCCAGCGGCCTCCTATTTGCGGGCCCATTGCGAGGTGGTCGCGCCGCGCCGGATCCGGCGTTTGAATATATAGCCCAATCCGACAATTCCCACGGACAAAAACTGGCGCTGCTGCGAAAACAGTTTCGGCACACCATTCTTGCCACGAGTTCACGCGACATCGCCACTCTCTGCGGCGTGTACGAATCTTTGGACTCCATCAGCGCTGCGGCCGAAGATGCGATTGCGGCTGCCGTGACGATCGTCGGTAACCCTGAGGGCCTGGCCGTCATGGCTGTCGGGCGGCTTGGCAGTAGGGAACTGGATGTGCTTTCCGACGCCGACCTACTCTTTGTCGGCGAGAACGAGAAGAGCCGCCAGCGACTGACAAAAGCCGCCCAGGACATTATGCAAGTGCTTTCCGCTTATACCCAGGACGGCATGGTTTTTCCCGTGGACGCGCGCTTGCGCCCTCGCGGTGGGGCAGGGGAGTTAATCGTCACCCCCGCACAGTTGGAGACCTACTTCGAGCAGGAAGCGCAACCGTGGGAAGCCCTTATGTACACCAAGCTTCGTCTCGTTGCCGGATCTCAAGACTTGGGCGAACAAGTAATGCGGCTGGCCGACATGCTATTTCAGCGCTATGCGAAAGATGCGGATTTTCTCGGTGCGGTGCGCGCGATGCGTGCCAAACTTGAAACCACGAATGGTTCCGAGAGAAGTTTCAAGACCTCACCGGGAGGCACATACGATATTGATTTCTTGACGGGCTATCTCGTGATAAAGAATGAGATTCGCAACAAACAAGGCAGCTTGCGCGATCGAGTATGGAAATGCGCCGCTGCTGGTCTGCTCGAAAATTCTGACGCCGCGCGTCTCGACCACGCTGCCGAACTGCTTCGCACTGTCGAACATGTCGTCAGACTGTCGGTTGGAAGAACCCAGACGTGGCTGCCGGCAATTGAACACGCGCGCCAAACTACCGAGAACCTGACTTCCCAGATCATCGATCGCCGCTTCGGCGAGGGCTTGGAAACGGAATTGTTAAGCACGTTCGCGTATGTGAGGGATGTTTACAACCGGCTGCTGGCGTAGCGGCAGGTTCCTCACCTGCCAAGGCAGAGCGAATCGTCGGCGGTTTTCAATCCTAAAAAGATTCCTACGGGTGTTTCGACTCCAGCGCATAATTCCGCGCTGCGCCGAACGCCGTTATGCTGATATGCCCGATGGACATCCATCGTTCAAGTTTGTGGTGGCCTGTGCGATGCAGCAAATATGAGATGCCTATGGAAGTCGCGGCTCCTGCGGCTTCCAGGCCGGCAAATCCCGCACTGTTATAAACAACGTCATCGGGAATGAGTTCTTCTTCGCGCCCGCGCGCCAGCATATTCCGGGTTGACGTGTAGTCAAGCACGCGGACGGCTGCGATTCCGGAGAAAAGCAGAATATTTGTTCGATCAACAAAATGATGTGTCGGCGCGACGGAATCAGAATTCCTGACGCCCGACGTTTGACCCTTTGCGATTGGGACTGGCTCAGTTGAGATCGAACTCTGCTGTCCCTCTTGGGCAACGGCAGGTAGCGCGGCAAACATAAAAATGAAAATGTAAGTCAACCGACTCGACCTCAACCGAAAAGGCATATTTTAATTGTATCGGCGAAGCCTGAGACCAAATGCCCCGGCCAGCTCCCGGCCTATGACTTTAGTGCAAATGTTTTTAGATAACGCGAATCCGTGATTGCCACGCTCACGGATTCGCGTTAAGCCCTTATAATGGTCGGTCTGCTCGCTGTTCATTTGTAAATTCATTTCTGACTTGTTTCTGGAGGAACTTGATGGCGGCTTCATATAACGGCGTCCCAGTACCGTCGAAGGGCACCGGCATTGGTTACGGCGGTGGAAAGTATAACGTTCCCGACAATCCAGTCATTCCTTTCATCGAGGGCGACGGTACGGGACGAGATATATGGAAAGCTTCGGTCCGAGTGTTTGACGCGGCAGTAAAAAAGGCTTACGCGGACAAGCGGCGCGTCGCGTGGTACGAAGTTTTCGCCGGAGAAAAAGCCAAGGCAAAATTTGACAACTGGTTGCCCGACGACACAATCAGCGCTATTCGCGAGTTCCGCGTCGCAATCAAAGGACCATTGACCACACCAGTTGGAGGTGGGATTCGTTCGCTGAACGTAGCCCTCAGGCAAATCCTCGATCTTTACGCGTGTGTGCGTCCGGTGAAATATTACAAGGGAACTCCGTCGCCGGTGAAACATCCCGAGCGCATGGATATTGTGATCTATCGCGAAAATACCGAGGATGTGTACGCGGGCATCGAATGGGAACAGGGTACCCCCGAGGCCGCAAAGCTTATTGAATTCTTGAACAAGGACATGTTGCAAGGTGGCAAGAAGCAAGTCCGACTCGATTCCGGCGTCGGCATTAAACCGATTTCTGTGACTGGCACCAAGCGCCTGGTCAAGATGGCGATTCAGTACGCGCTCGCCAGCGGCCGCAAGAGCGTGACACTTGTGCACAAGGGAAACATTCAGAAGTTTACCGAAGGGGCGTTTCGCAAATGGGGATACGAAGTTGCCACCGAAGAATTTCGAGATCAGGTGGTGACCGAGCGCGAGAGCTGGATCCTCGACAACAAAGATAAAAATCCGTCTCTCTCAATCGAAGCGAACGCGGAGCTGGTCGAACCCGGATTAGAATTTGCCACCGAAGATTTTCGCCTATCAGTCTATAAAGAAGTAAACGCGGTGCTGGATTCGATTTCCGCCTCTCATGGCAAAGGAGCATGGAAGAAGAAATTGATGATCAATGATCGCATCGCCGATTCCATTTTCCAGCAAGTCGTAACTCGCGCCGATGAATATTCGGTTCTCGCCACGCCGAATCTTAATGGCGATTATATTTCCGATGCATGTGCAGCACAGGTTGGCGGCCTCGGAATCGCTCCGGGAGCCAACATTGGAGATGGCTTCGCTATCTTCGAAGCCACCCACGGAACCGCGCCGAAGTATGCCGACAAAGATGTCATCAATCCGGGTTCGCTGATTCTCTCGGGCGTAATGATGTTCCGCTTTTTGCAATGGAACGAAGCCGCCGACTTGATCGAGCGCGGGCTCGAACGAACTATCGAACGGAAAACTGTCACCTATGATTTCGAGCGGCTAATGGAAGGTGCAACCAAGGTTTCAACAAGCGCATTTGCCGACAATCTGATCGGGAATATGTAAATTGAGCAATTGGAAATCAAAACCAGTTAGTTACAGCCGCAAGATTTTCAATTGCTAAATTACCCAATTTCCCGATTACCAAATTTCTTTTTGAGGTTTTCATGTTAAAAAGTGATCGCTGGATTCGCAAGATGTCTCAGGAACACGAGATGATCAATCCCTTTTCCGAGAAACAGGTTCGGGAGGGGGTAATTTCCTATGGCTTGTCTTCGTACGGGTACGATCTGCGCGTGG
>DASYGR010000252.1:0-3333 GCA_035999525.1 Terriglobales bacterium | reverse complement strand
TGACGTGCTTACGGAACATAAAGTCGAGCGCCCTGTCTTCACCGAACCCAGAACCTGGGAAAAGAAAGTTGATGTAGCTGCTGACGGCACCGCGATTACGAACTTCGTTCTCTCCGAAAAATAGCAACTGCTTTCTGACCTTGGATTGGTATGCCCAGGAATCAGCTTGGCAAAGAGAAATCGCCCGCAATCGCTTTTAAAAGATCCCTGGGTTGTTCTCCAGCATCCAAAATTTGCCTAATCTGTGCGAGTTGGACCGGATCAAAATGATTTGTCCACCGGTAAAGGTATTCCAGTGTATATTTCGCAATCAAAAGCTCGAGTTCCGCTTCTGACTGAGATGCTTGTCCTTTTGCGATGATTTTATGAGTGCTTTCCATGTCTTAGCGTAGAGTGTTGCCCGGGTTTTCGTCCAATTCATAATTCTTTTCGCGCGTATAAAGGATTTTCGTGATGCCGCGTCTGCGAGATTTCGACTCTGAAGCTACTACAGCCCAAGGCCTTTACCTGAATTTCCTCAAGCTTGACTGAACCAGAGGTATAATCTTACTCGCCAGCCTTGGAGTCCGGTCATGAAAAGGTATTGCGCCGCCTGTACTTTTCTCTGCTTCTTCTCCAGTTTTGCGCTTGCACAAGTGGTAGGTTCCGGAAGAAATCCCGGTGCCGAGGATCCTGAAATGACACGCCCGCGAGTCCTGCTATCCGGGCGGGTAGTGCTCGACGATGGCGGCCCACTGGCCAAATCTGTTGTGGTTCAGACAATTTGCAAAGGTGAGAAGCGGATCGCCGCTCACACCGATTCGCAGGGCCGTTTCAGTTTCATGATCGGAGAAATGCACTCTTTCTCTGAGGCCATGCGAGGCGGAGTCGAGGATGCATCCGTGTCCGCGCGGGGCGGGATGTCAGTAGCCGGCGACACTCCAGTCGGCGTGCATAAGCTCCTCGACTGGCGGGCATGCGGCGTGACGGCGGAGTTGCCCGGCTTCATTTCGGAAGTGGCCGAACTGATGGTACGAACCGGGGACGAGGGCGGTGATATTGGAATCATTACTTTGCGCCGCACCGCCCGGGTTGAGGGACTCACGGTCAGCGCGACTAGCGCCGCCGCGCCTGTCGCTGCCCGAAAGGCGTTCGAAAAGGCGCTCGCGCAAGAAAAGAATAATAAATGGGATGCGGCTCAGAAGTCTCTCCAGAAAGCGGTTCAACTCTATCCTTCGTATGCGGTCGCATGGTTTGAGCTTGGACGAGTCCAAGTGCTTAAGAAAGACATAGACCAGGCAAAACGTTCCTTTGCCCAATCGTTGGCGATTGACGCCAACTATATGAACCCATACCTCGAATTGTCGCGGATTGAGGCACGCGAGCAGGCCTGGCAGTCGCTCGCGGATTTGACTGCGAAGTCAATTGCGCTCAACTCAACCGCTTCTCCCGAGATATGGTTCTTTAACGGAGTGGCGAACTACAACTTGCAGAGACTAGATGACGCGGAGAAGAGCGCTCGTTTGGGTTTGAAATTGGACAGCGAACACCAGTTTTCAAAACTCGAATATCTTCTCGGAATCGTGCTCGAGGAAAAGCACCAATATACAGAGGCCATTGAGCACATGCAGGCTTACCTTCACCTGGTCAACAGTCCGCGCGATGTTGAGGCCGCCCAAAAAGAATTAGCCGAGCTTTCCAAATTGACTGGAACCACGACTATTTCCGGTGCGACTCCACCGAAGAATTAGAGCCTCTGATCGAGCAAGGCGCCGCGCGCTCGCTTCCGGTCCCAGAATTCCCTCTACATTGCGCTAGCTAGCTGGACACGTTAACATTAGGACCATCATATTCACGAACTGCGGAAGTGGTGGAACTGGCAGACACACCATCTTGAGGGGGTGGCGCCGAAAGGCGTGGGGGTTCAAATCCCCCCTTCCGCACCAGTTTGAACTCTTCGGAGCGCAGACGCTCGATCGAATTTCGTTTCACGGCTCATAGGCCCCAAGGACTTATTGCGCATGATTCTGCTGATTACAATTATCCACATTGCAGTTTCGCTGTTTCTCATTGTCGTTGTGTTGTTGCAGAGTGGCACCAGCGGTGATGTAGCCGCAGCATTCGGCGGAATGGGTAGTCAGACGGCGTTCGGCCCGCGCGGCGCGACCACGGCTCTTTCCAAAGCCACTACCTGGTCTACAGTCATTTTCATTCTGACCTCGATCACGCTTTCAATCTCGGCTTCGCGGCACACGGGGCCAGTATCAGTGCTGGAAGGCGCGAAGACATCTCAGACTAAATCGGCGCCCGCAAAGCCCGGCCCGACGCTACCTCCAGCCAAGCAGAAGTAGATGTCCGCGGAATGGACTCTTACGCCATTTGCTTTTGGTTCAAGCCAGGAGCGGGAAGCCAGAAGCTAACATCCCATGATTCACGAAATCCTTCCGGTGGGTCCACTGCAATGCAACTGCTCCGTAATTGGAGATGAAATCAGTCACGAAGCAATAGTGATTGATCCCGGCGACGATGTTGAAGACGTTCTGGAGATCATTCGCAGGCACAAATTGCAGGCCAAGCAAATCGTCATCACCCATGCCCACATTGATCACGTTGGCGGGGCCATGAAATTGCGCGCAGCAACCGGCGCGCCTATTCTTCTGAACCAAAACGACTATGCTCTGCTCAAATTACTCGATGTGCAAGCCACTTGGATCGGCATGGCTTCACCAGGAGAGGTTGAGGTTGATCAAACTATCGGGTCCTCCGATAAGGTGAAGGCAGGCTCGCTTATCGCCGACGTGTTGCATACGCCCGGACATACCGAAGGGAGTATTTGCCTTTATTTTGAAGCGCAGAAAAAATTGATCGCTGGCGACACTCTGTTTGCCGGAAGCATTGGGCGAACGGATCTGCCCGGAGGCTCTTTCGATAAGATCATCAATTCAATTCATGAACAAGTACTCGTCCTGCCGGACGAAACCATCGTGGTCCCCGGTCATGGCGCTCTGACTACAATTGGTGACGAGAGGGAAAACAATCCATTCCTGGTGAAAAACTAGATCAAATTCCGGGGAGATTCACGCTCGCTAGGATTCGTCGAATTCCTTCGCGGAAGTCGGTTGGAAGCGTTATCAAGCTCAATATCAAATATCCGTCCTCAGAAAAATCATAAAAATGTCCCGGATGCACCAGCACGGAAGCCTGTCTTAGCAGCTCAATGGCCAGGTCCTCATCTGAGCGCGTGACCGGCACCCGCAACACCGCATGCCATCCGCCTTCAACGTCGAGTCTCTTGCAGCTTCTCTGAGTTCCCAATTGTTGGTCGAGGTCTTGTAAGTTTGCGCGCGCACGGTC
>DASYGR010000187.1:0-4792 GCA_035999525.1 Terriglobales bacterium | reverse complement strand
GGCCGCCATCGCAATGTCACGCCGCATCGGCGAGACTTTCGATGCCATCGTCACCGGCGCCACCCCAAAAGGCACCTTCGTCCGCATCATGCAACCTCACGTAGAAGGCTTGCTCGCCGAAGGCGCAAGCGGCCTCGATGTAGGAGACAAGCTCAGAGTGAAGTTAACCAGAACGGACGTGCAGCGGGGATATATTGATTTTGCTCGGGTGTAGCGCCAACGCATTTCCTACCGAAATAAATTCCAGGCGTGCCCGTCAGTTCCTAACACAAATTCTTTTTTCCGCGCGAGCAGAAGAATTGGCTCACTGAATGCGGGCCGAAATTCGTTTCGTCATTAAGCAGTTAGCAACGCAAAGGACACACTCCTGCTGCTCCGGAGTGAGGTCGTGCCAGATTTCCTGCAGCGGACCCATACTTGAATGCTCGGGCTGAGGAGGCTTCTGGCCATGCTTACGTAGCCATCTGTCGGCAATCAGCTGCTTCTGGAATTCTCTAGGATCGATCCCCAATTTGACCGCGATGCGTTCAGCCAAGTCGGCGGACGGGAACGCCGTGCCATTTTGAAGTTTCCTAGCGTGCTCTGCGGTTCTATTGATTTCACTCGCAAACTTGGCCACCGACCATTTTTTCTGCGCTAATTGATTCTTAATCATCCGAGAAAATTTCATCGGTTATATCCACAGTTTGTTTAAATCATCACAATTTATGTGTGATCATCACATATTTTGTGTTACCATACAGCTACCAAATGGAGCGGCGCGCGGATGCGCCCACAAGCGGTGGTAGTTACCGGGGAGCTATCGTGTTTATGCGTTCCGGAATCTAAATTTGGTGGGTTCCGATTTTGAAACAGGAGCGGCAACTCAAGCTTCAGAAATAGGCTCCATCTTCATCGAAGGGCCGTCTAATGTAATAGCATCACAAGTTTTTCGCTCTCAGATCTGGCACTGACTGTCAATCTGAGCGATTGTTTGTTGAGGGAATAGTTATGGAGCTTATCGTAACGCAACACGCACATGACGAAGCGGTGCGGCAATATGCCCTGAGATTGCTATCCAATGGCTACGACGTTACAGCTCGCGTGGAAGGCTGGTTCAATGCCCCCGAGTATGTATATGGTTACCGCCCTGATATTGTTGCTAAAAAGGGGGACCAAGTATTGATCGTGGAGATCAAGAAGAGTGAAACTGATTGGCCAAAGATCTCTGCGTTACAGCGTTTCGTAAGTGAGAAAGAGAATTCTAAAGTGCTGATCTTAAACCCGGGGGACGTCATTACGCATACATCGACCAGCGCGAATGGCCAGTGGCGATAACAAAGACCGTTTCCTGATTGCCCTAGCGAAGTTTTTTGGGCTTAGCCCCAGAAAGCCCAATCCGCTTGCTGCTGTCCAAGTCTGCAACGACTGGTTTCTAGCAGAACTGGTGGCTCCAATTCTGGGCGATCCAGACGTCGTTATTCTCAATTTAGAGCGATTCAATCAGCTGATGCTCGCCTGTGGGCATCTCATTGCCAGCAAGCATTTTTTCGACTTCTTTTTTGGAAAAGCCAGGACCGTCAGCGATTTTGAGGATGCTGTCGAGCGCTTTCGCACCAAAGCCATGTGGCTGTACGGGAATTTCAGATTTGCCTACAAGCAGTTGTCACAGTGTGATTCTCAGCAATTCGAAGAGCTAATTGCTAGAACCACGTTGCGGAAGGATTTGGAGAAAGAGTTTCGCGGACGAAGTCCATTCCTCGATGAGATCCAGGCGATCCCTGAAGGGGACCTAGGATTTTTGGGGTACATCTCCTCGCAAGCCCTGGATGATTATGCCTTTGGTCTAGATGTGCTTAAGCAATTGGTAATTAGTTGGGACGAACGTGAAAAGCTTTTGCAGGGCCTTGGCGCAGCCAAACAAAAGAAAATTTCAGAGATTCTTAAGGAGAAGGGATCGCAGTTTCCCTCCGCTGGCATCAACGGCGTCGAACTCACAGACGTCAAGGCCATTGTTGAAACGCTTGATCCTGATCTCCAGGCCTTAAAAGATCGCCAAGCAAGTGCGCAGCAAGTCGGAATGCGCAATACCCAGCGGTATTTGACCCTCCCGTATCTGGACGTTTACGTCGCTACGTCCATGAGAACCCCGGAAGATTACGTCACTCAGCATGCATTCGTGATGCAGCTCTTCCAGAATGAAAATGTGAGAGACCTAAACCTTCGGTATTTCGATCCAACCGCTTCATACGACCCCGATCGGATAAAGAAAGGCTTAATTGAGTGCCTCATGCTGCGGCGTGCAGCTATAACAATCTACAATGCGGGGGCTGAGGACACCATGGGCAAAGACTCCGAACTTGCCGCGACTCTCGCTCAAGGCAAGCCAGTTATCGTTTACGTACAGTCGGAGCCTGCTTTCGTCGATGTTCTAGGTCGCAGCAAGCCCGTTTCGATGGACCAACGAGCCAAGACATTTAATGTGGACCACCCGCTTGGACTCCAAATCTGTACGCGCACAGGAGTGGCCCACGGCATTATTGTAGTTCGAACAGTCGACCAATGCGCAAGGATGCTTCGAAAGGTCTTGCTTCACGACCTCTCGTTCTCGATTAAACATGAGGGCGGCAATTTTAAGCTTGAGGAAAAGGAGACACAAAGCGTCCTCCGGGTTGTAACAGATGACCCACTACTTAGCCATTCCTTTTGGACATACTTTCGGCATACCGAGCCGGAGACAGACATCTAATCAAGCGGGTGCGCCGCGGGCGTCCAGGTCTCGCCGCTTTGGCGAGACTTGGGAATTAGGGAGCTTCACTGTCACCGGCAACCGCTTAATGCGGAAGAATCTTGTGAGGCAGCAGATATGTGAATCCCGCGAACACTTCCCATCGCGTTGACGTGTGCGTGAGGCCGTGATCAAAACCGCAGTCGAGAACCAGATTGTTTCGCAGGTTATAGTTCAACGCCCACAAATTTCCGATGGCGTTGCCTCTGAGAAAGGGTTGCGTGAAATGCCACATTTCTCCCGTCAAACCTGTCCTCTTCGTGAGTGCATGTGAGATTGAAAGGGTTTGTCCCACCTGAAGCCGTCGAATTGCGTTTTGGTTAGTCACTTCGTTGAAGACGTAGTTGGTGTCGTAATGAAACCCTTTTACATCGGCGCTGGCAAGCAAAAGCACAGAATTGTTGGCGCTGCCGATATCGAGGTCGGGAGCGTCTCCCGCGTAAACTTGATGAAAATAACTCAGCGCGAACGTCGGGCGGGCTCCTTCACCTTGAGAGAGAATGCCTTGGGCTCCCAGTGAAACGCCGCCGGCATCGTTTGCAGGTTGTTGCTCCGCCGCGGAATGCGCGAACGGCTCCGTGCCGGCTAACAATTCGATTCTTCGCGATAGGGAAAACTTCACGACCTCATTCAGGCTCGACTGCGAAGAGAATTCCGGAGAATGCCTGGCGTATTGGAACCCGCTTTCAAACTGGAGATAGCCCACCGGGGTAATCGTTGCAGGCGTGGAGACCGTCGGCCTGCCAGGATTAGCCAACACATCATCCGGCTGCTGCGCTGCCGCCCCAAGCGCGACAGACAGAACAAACGGCAGCAACAAAGCGGAAAAGGATGGGATCATTGGCTGCCAGCACGTCCGGATGACTTTGGTCATCTTTCTCGTTTTCTCTGTCTCCGGTAATCTGACACGCATGATACAGGCCAATGGCACAAAACTCATGGGGCAACAGATGGATAGCGGAACAGTCCCAAAAATCAAGAAATCTTTAATCGAGCATCTGGCCGCGATCACCGATGTATTCGGAGACGATCGAGGCTTGCTCAAGGTGCTACTAACCTTCTCCGACGAGGAACTCGCGGGTGTTCACAAGTTCTCACAAGCGTATAAGAATGGGGATTTTCCGATTGACGTCATGATCGAACCTGGTCCGCCATATGAGAAGAGTGGGATCTTCCCGTAATCTCGAATCATAGCGGCTGCGGCGGCCCGAGTCCTCGATATGCTTTTTCTCCGCGGCATCTAGTTGCTCCAACTTACAACTCTTCTCGCGGCATCTGCTCTTAACTATCAACTGCGAACTCAGAACTATCAACTGACTTCCCGTAATGCCCTGAAAATACTCTTGGCTGAAAACCCCGTTGCTGGAAACAACGTTGAAAATGTGACCTACTGCGAACCCGGTTCTATGCGCCGGAACCTAACCTTGGAACTAGCGCCCGATTTGAAACTGTGCAGACAGGTGCCTACATTGGGACTAAATCAAACGCATATTTGAGTCCCTGGTCATTTGTGCTCAGATTTGGTCCAGGACGCCGAATACCGTGGCCGGATGACACAATTTCAGCCGAACACTTACGAAGAAATCCAAGAGCGATTCTTCATGGAATTCCACCGGGACATGACCACAGAGGAACGGCAATGTTTCTTACGGGTAGATAAATATTGGATGAGTGGATATTTTCTCGGGGTCGCGGTGAATTCTGATGAGGAAGAAAACCGCCGGAGGCGCGGATCGCGGTCAATCAGCGAGTGAAGAGCGAAGGCAAGATTGAGCCAGTTGTGAGACAAATTCTCTCAACCAACCATGATTCGCTGTCGACAGGACAGCCGTGGATTATGCCGATAGGTCAAATTTGACCATTATCTCTGGACGCCCTATGCCATATTTATCAAGCAATGCTCCGAACTAGAACAAAAGACTCACGGCGCGAAACGCTAGCTTCCATCAAGGCTGAAATGAATTTTCCGCGCACAGTTAAGTCTGCCCGAAACTCCCCATCCAGGCTGTCCGTTAAGCGCGTTGC
>DASYGR010000181.1:0-5055 GCA_035999525.1 Terriglobales bacterium | reverse complement strand
TTTGGGGCGTCCTTCCAATTCTGGCGTTTCATGAAACTAGACTAACTTGGATGGCCGCTATTTTCTTTGGCATGGATGTGATTCTTATGCCGGCGTGTTTTCCTGTTGTTGCTCTGGGCTATCGCTGGCTGATCGGTGAGTGTGCTGCATTGATTCTCGTCCTGATCCCGGCGCAGTTGTTCGCGCGATGGACTCTTAACGACACGCACTTAAAAGCGCGGGCGGCACTTCATGTTTTGGCGGCGGGCGGAGTGTTCCTTTTTCTGATCCCTGAAGTCGGCTTTGCGCTTCAATCCCACCGCGACTGGGGCGCGTTGATTTCCGGGCCTTCGTGGTTGCGGAACTTGGAATTGCAAGGTGTCGTTTTGCTAGGTGTTGTCGGGGTCTCTGCAGTTCAGGAATTCGCGAAACGCGGTGGAGGTACGCCAATCCCTTACGATCCGCCGAAAGAACTTGTGATCAGTGGGTTCTACCGCTACGTCTCCAACCCGATGCAGCTTTCATGCGCGCTCGTAATGACAGCTTGGGGCGGCGTGCTCCGAAATCCATGGCTGGCAACGGGAGGCCTCATGGCCTTTCTGTATAGCTTGGGCATTGCCGCGTGGGACGAAGGAGAGGACTTGAAACTTCGTTTCGGCGAGCGTTGGGAAAAGTACCGGAATAACGTCCATGCGTGGAGGCCGCGACTGACGCCGTGGCACGCTTCGGATCGTCCACCAGCACGGCTGTACGTTGCCGAAACATGTGGTCCATGTTCAGAAGTACGCCGTTGGTTCGAATCTCACGGCACAGTTGCACTGCACATTGTCGCTGCCGAGGATCACCCCACGCGGGATCTTCAGCGCATTACCTATGATCCGATGGACGGGACGGGTACGGAAGAAGGCGTTGCTGCTTTTGCGCGCGGACTTGAGCACATCAACCTCGGATGGGCCTTTACCGGAGCCTGTTTACGTCTGCCGGGAATCTCGCATCTGGTTCAGATACTCCTCGACGGTAGTGGATTGGGGCCACGCGTCATCCCAAGACGCGCATGCGGATCAGTTCAGCCACTCGTAATCTCCGGAAAAATGCGCACTTGACACGAGCAACTCTATCGAGCGAACAGGGCCACAGGTACGGCGTCTCCCATGGCGTGATATCCCGCTGGCGACGGATGCAGGTGATCGCCGGAATCGTAGGCCGGGAGCATGCGATCTGGATGCGCTGGATCGGCCGTAAGCTTGTCGAAATCAATCACGGCATCGAAATGGCCAGGCGCTCGAATCCACGCGTTTACTGCAAGCCGGTCGGCCTCGTTCGCAGACGCAGGATGGTAATATTCGGAACCAACATACGGAAGAATAGTCGCGCCGAAAACTTTGATTCCGTGCGTATGTGCTCTCGCGACGATTTGTTGATATGCGCCGATCATTAGCTGGACAAGCGCATCGTGAGCAGCATGCGGCACCTCACCTTCGCGCGAAAGTTTGCCCAGATCGTTTACACCTTCCAGAATGATTAGATAACGGACGCCCGCCTGCGCAAGCACGTCGCGGTCAAATCTAGCTAGAGCATTCGGCCCAAGGCCGTCGGTCAGAAGGTGATTGCCTCCGATGCCATGATTCAATACCGCTAGCATTTTTGTTTTGCGATCGGCCTGTAGTTTTTTTGCGAGCTCGTCGGTCCAGCGATCGTTCCCGTTCGTAGTCGCCCCGTGTCCGTCGGTGATCGAATCGCCGAGCACGACGATGGATGCGGAATCTTTGATTGCGTTCACGTCAACTCCGGCAATCCAATACCAATGGTCTATTTTTTTGGCGTCCGGTAAATCGGGAACTGCGACCATGTCGCCGTGGATGAGATATGACGTTGATCGCGAGCCGGGATGCCCGGTCTGCCGCTCGGGCGGCGTGTCCAAATGAAGTGTGATTGCCAGGTCGGAGAGCGGGGCTACGGGATAAGCAACAGGATCAGAAATGTATTCGGCGCCGGCGGGAATGATCACATCATTTCTTCCCGAGAAGATGAGTGCCTTGTCGGTAGCAACGTCAATTTTGGCTTCCGAAGGGGAGACTGGGCGGGCAATGTGAACTGAGGTGAGATGCAGCGGCATGGTGCCAAAAGCATTCGACAGATGCACGCGAAGACTGTTCCCTCCAACCGACAAATGAACGATCTGGCGAAGGGTTGCGTCATGCAGATCGTCCGGGTTTAGCGCGTTGTTTGGCTCCGGGATTTGTTGAGAGGCGGCCCACGATCCGACCCAAGTCGGCGGAGCCTGCTTATTAGACCTCGCATCTCCCCGAGTCGCGAGGCCGATGCAAATGAGAGCCACCAAGAATATTCTTTGCTGAAGCAGTTTCTTCATGAGGAATGGATGTTCCCGTAGAGGTGAAGTACGATATTGTGTTTGTTCGCGTCAGCAACAAAATAACACAGTCAGGAAAATCTTATGCGGACGGATGCTCGTCGTCTTAATGTCGCTGGTGTCTGCTTCTTGTTCCTCTGCGCCTTGGTTTGCTTGGCAGTTGCTCAAAACACAACCAACCTCCCCGAGCCTGTCACGTTTACGGCTGAGCAAGATCACCAGAACATGATGGATCAGCTCGGCATCGCGCAACTCCGGCCCGGCCCGAGTGGTGATGAGTCAGCTCCCAATCATGCGAACTATGATCCTGCGATTGCGAATCCATTTCCGGATTTGCCTGATGCGTTGACGCTGAGCAATGGGAAAAAAGTCACGACTCCTGAAATGTGGTGGAAGCAGCGGCGTCCTGAAATTGTGGAAGACATGGAGCGCGAAGTGTACGGCCGCCTTCCCAAAAATCTGCCTAAAGTGACGTGGACGGTCGCCGTCACCGACAAAGAAAGAATCGGCTGGATTCCGGTGATCGCCAAAAGACTTGTGGGACACGTGGACAATTCCTCTTACCCGCTGATCAACGTGAATATTTCCATGGTTCTGGTCGTCCCCGCACAAGCAAAGGGTCCGGTACCTGTGCTGATGATGTTTGGCCGCAGTGTGATGCCCGCGCCCGATCAACCCACCGATGAGGAACTCGAGCAGGTCAACACAAAGCTGAAGGCATTGCTTGCGGAGGGCGATCCGGAAATCAAAGCGATTTTCGAGCGGCATCCAGCATACGATCCAGTGGTTGCGCCACCATTTGCGGGCTTCGGCCCCAGACCTGGCGGACCTACTCCGACTGAAGAGTTGATCGCCGCCGGATGGGGCTACGCCGCGATTGATCCTGCAAGTATTCAAGCGGACAATGGCGCGGGACTCACGCGGGGAATTATCGGCCTGGTAAATAAAGGGCAGCCTCGAAAGCCTGACGACTGGGGTTCGCTGCGCGCGTGGGCATGGGGAGCGGCGCGCGGATTGGATTATCTCGAAACTGATCCTGCTGTTGATGCCAAGCATGTGGGCATTGAAGGCGTTTCGCGTTATGGCAAAGCCGCGCTGGTTACGATGGCATTTGAGCCGAGATTTTATATGGGATTGATTGGCTCTTCCGGGAAAGGCGGCGCGACGCTTTTGCGGCGCAATTGGGGAGAGGCAGTCGAAAGCCTTGCGGGCAGCGGTGAATATCATTGGATGGCCGGGAACTTCATAAAATACGCGGCATCCAAGGCGAAGTTCGGCAGCAAAAGTCCCGGAGACCTGCCAGTGGATTCGAATGAGTTGATCGCGTTGTGCGCTCCCCGCCTCGTATTTATTAGCTATGGCATTCCGGAAAAAGGCGATGCCAAATGGCTCGACCATCAGGGCAGCTATATGGCGACGGTTGCGGCCGGCCCTGTATACAGGCTGCTGGGCGCGAAGGATATCGGAGTGACGGAGGACTATCACACCGCAAAAATGCCGGGAGTAAACGTGGGCCTGCTCGATGGGGAGCTTGCGTGGCGGCAGGACGACGGCGGGCATACGGATGCTCCTAACGTGAAGTATTTCATTCAGTGGGCGGATGGGTTTATGAAAGCGGGTTCCACTGGACCGGAGGGAGAACACACACGTTGATAAGGAGCAGTTTCCATTTTCGATGTCATGAAAAAGTTAGGTCTTGAAGGTCGGCGCACAAGTATTTACCCGGAGGAATTGTGAGGATCTTTTCACGCCGGATGTTGGTAAGCATTGGCCTTTCGCTTCTTAGCGTGCAACTGTTCGCGGCGGAATTGCCTCACATCAAACTTGATAATGGAGTAGGGCAGCTTGTCGTACATGGCCAGCCATTTCTGATCCTTGGGGGCGAACTCGGTAATTCATCGGCGGGCACGGCTGCGCAGGCGGATGCGATTATTCCCAAGCTTGCGGTCATGCACGTTAATACGGTCCTGATGCCGGTCGCGTGGGAGCAGATCGAACCGAAAGAAGGCAACTTTGATTTCAGCATTCTGGATCACTGGATTGCCATATCCCGGCAGCACAACATGCATCTTGTGCTTTTATGGTTTGGAAGTTGGAAAAATGCATTTTCGAACTATGCTCCTTCATGGGTCAAAGCCGATTTAAAACGCTTCCCACGGGCCGAATCTATAAGCGGACAGCCGCTCGAGATTCTCTCGACATTCTCCGGGGATGCAAGCCAATGCGACGCCCGTGCATTTGCGGCGCTGATGCATCACATTCGCCAGGAAGATTCTGTGCAACAGACGGTGCTGATGGTCCAGGTTGAGAACGAAGTCGGCTACATAGGACCCGGGAGAGACCGGTCTTCGGAAGCAAATCGGCTGTTTCATTCGGCCGTCCCGGAGACATTGATTCACGCTTTGGGGGGAAAGCGGCTTCAACTGTCTCCTGAACTTTCAACACACTTCAACGAAAAGGGCAAGAATTGGGGCGAGGTGTTTGGTGATGATGCAGATGAAGTATTTATGGCTTGGAGCTATGCCAGCTATATCAACGCGGTCGTCAGCGCTGGTAAGCGCGACTATGCGCTTCCGATGTATATAAATGCGCAGCTTCCTGCGCCCTCGGAAAGGGCCGGCGAATATCCAAGTGGCGGGCCGCATCCTTATTTTCTCGACGTCTGGCGGGCAACCGCTTCCAGCATTGATTTCTATTCACCTGAC
>DASYGR010000169.1:0-31185 GCA_035999525.1 Terriglobales bacterium | reverse complement strand
TGCCGGCTAGAAGAATTATCGTTCGAGGCCACCGGCGAACTGTTGCCGAAGCCTCTCGCCGAAACCGAATCCGTCAGCACTCCTTGTTGCACAAGGTAGTCACGAACCGATCCTGCACGATTCTCCGAGAGTTTCTGGTTCATATCGTCGCCGCCCACGTTATCTGTATAACCGCCGACTTCGATATTCAGTCCAGGATAGGCCAGCAGAATACCAGCGACTTTCGCCAGCTTTTCTCGTGCGCCTGGTTTCAACGAATATTTGCCGGTGTCAAACAATACGTCAGACATGCTGACGATAAGGCCGCGTGCGCTATCGCGAGTTTGAAGAATGGAATTCAATTGTGCGGATAATTTTGCACGCATGGCGGCCTTGTCTGTTTCCGCCTGTTGCGCGGTTAAACGGGACTGGTCCGCATCAGCCTGGGCGGCGGAAAGCGCTGCCGCAGACGAAGCCTGATTGTCCGCCATGTCGGATTTAGCTTTGTCGGAGTCTGCCTGCGCTCTGGCTGCGTCAGCCTGAGCTCTTGCCGCGTCCGATTCTGCCTGTACCTTGGCTGCCTGAGCGTTTGCGGTGTCAGATTCTGCCTGCTCTTTGGCGGCCTGGGCTCTTGCCGTATCAGATTCTGCCTGAGCCGTTGCCATCTCGGCTCGTGCCTGATCAGACTGTGCCCGCTCCTTTTGCCGGTTGGCATCGTCTGCTTGCGCCTGGGTTTGGGCCTGCTGGTCGGCGGCGGCCTGTCGTTCGTCTTCCCTGCGAACCTCATCCATCTTCTTTACTGCAATCGCGCGCGCATCCTCGGCAGTTTGCACTTCGTCGCGGGAGACCGCAATCAGCGGCTTTCTGTCTACGTGCCTGCGTGTGGCGTATTCGTCTGCTTTATTCATCAACTGGACAGCATGCTGATAGCTGTCACCAGCGTACTGCTCGGCTCCCTCGGACTGGGCAATCCGCAGCGCGTTTCGAGCTTCAAAAAATTCCAGCGGCAATCCGGTATTCAAAATAACTGGGTCGAACTTGTAGCCGGTTGGAATGTAGCTGCCCCGTTCCATGAGTTCATATTTCGCATTTACCGCCTCGACCGTTCCTTTTGTGTCATCGCGGACAATGTTTTCCAAAACTACGACATTGCTCGGCTGCCGGACCGCATAATAAGGTTCCGCAGTCACGATCAGTGCGAAAGCCTGAAGGTCAGTGGTCACTCTTATTTTGCTGCGCTCGTTGTCGCCCACTAATACCTCGCCTAGATTGACAGAGCGGCCCTCGGGCGAAATCGCCCATAGGACATAGGTCAAATACTCGCCGCCGAACGTCGTAGGCTTCTGCAGGTCTCCGAATTCGGCTTCTATCTCAATCGCTCCCCGCTTGCTGTTGATTTCTGCCTGCCCATCCGCCGATGGCATAAGACTCGTGCCCGCGAAATCCAGCTTGGTGGATCCGCTGCGATGGCGGTAATTGACCGCCTGCACCGTGCGGCTGGTTACCGTAACCCGGAACGTCGTCCTATGGGTGATGGGCTCGACGGTTGTTGTCGTGGTCGTCTTTTGGTAGGTGGTTTGAGCGAACGCGCTCAAACTGATAATGATGCCAGCAGCCAGCAACAGCTTAGTTTTCAAAGTATCTCCTTTTAGGGGCAGGTGATCTGCCGTGCCGCGTTCCATCGAACTTGCCTTGACAGCTCTAGTTTTTTCTTTTGGGCCGGTCTTCCTCGCGTCGACTGTTTTGCGCGCAGGAGATGTCAGTTCCAGAGATTTCAGGAATCCGACCTTGAATAGATTTGATGGTGATTGCCGCAGCGACTTGAGAATCAGAGCTTCCGCTGCTTCGTTACAGCTTCAGAAGCCTAATGATGACACAGTGTGGTTCTGATGTCTGAGCAAGATAGCTCACATTACCGATGAAGGATTGTCTTGTGAACCGGTAAGATCAATTCGGGAAGGCATAGACTGGCGAGAACGTTGATGCGAGTTCTATCCACAAGACCGCGAGTCAGAAAATCCCCCATACGAAATGGCCTAACAGGCCGACCAGCACCACGCATCCAACGCCACAAATCCAAAACAGAAAGTTGCCGGTTAATTTCGGAGAATTGATTTCTTTCTTGTCCATACCTCGAGTTTAACCTCATATCTGGATATCGGTGAAAGTCTGGCGCTAAACGTTGCTGGTCATAATTGACCAGCCTTCCGCCTGGTAAAAGGTCACTATGTAACCGATGAAGGCCAAGCGTGACTTATCGCTGCGGGTTCGCTGCCCCACTTGCGGCGCGAAGCCGGGAGAGAAGTGCGAGCTTGGCACCGGTCAGCCCCGAACCGAGAGCCATCAGGATCGCTTTTCTGACCAATCATCCCGAAACTCGGCACTTTCAGCCGAGTGAGGGATCTCGCGTGTACCGTCATTCGCTCCTCGGTTTCGCCGGGGTACGCCTAGCTGTAAAGCGCGCGGATTTCTGTTAACGTCCGCGCCCGTTCAATACATTCATCATCTCGTCATAGGACACATCGCCGGGCACGTTGTGACGATTCATGACATCGCGCATCCTTCCCTCCATACTCGCGATCTGATCACGGTTATTCGTCCGTTGATACTCCTGCCAACGTGAATAGTAGCTATTGAATCGGCGCGCATCGTCACCTGAAAAGCGGGGAATATTGCGCCGCCGGTATTGCCCTGCGGAAGGCGATGCGATCCGTGAAAATTCCGTATCTGGCGGAATCGAATTGCGGGCCATCACGTCGCGCATGCGATTTTCCATGCTGGCCATCTGATCCCGGTTATTAGTTCGCTGGTAATCCAGCCAGCGCGAGTAATAGCTGTCAAACCGGGATTGGTCGTTCGCGGACAAACGGCCTTGCCACCGGTCGTGACGATCCCCATATCCTTGGTCGCGACCATGGTCGTTATCTTGATGGTCCTGCGCCATGCACGGCAACGACAGCAGCAACCCAAACACCGTTACAGAGATCCAAAAAAGTTTTTTCATTGCATTCCTCCTGAAAGGTTTTATGTCCGATGTGCTCAGATGTCCCTCGGGATGTATCTCAATTTACAGATTCCCAATCATGAAACTGGTTCGCTCACTCTTGCCGGCGCCCGTCCAGTCTCGGGGTTTCCTCGTCGAGAGGATAAGGCGCGCGGTCTGGTTTAGCAAACAACCCCTTGAAAATTAGCCAGTCACAGAGGGTGTTCACTATTGATCAGACCCAGAATGGGCTTAAGGGTAAATTAGTAGAGCACCTCAGAACAGGTACCCAAATGGCCCTAGACAATTACAACACGTGGCAAAGTTTCGCTAAAGCAGCAAGTGTAGAGCACGACTCCGAAAAGCTCACTTACCTGATCCAGCAGCTCAATAATGCTTTAGATGAAGAAGACAGAAAAAACAGTTCCGATGAAATCCTGCCCTGACGGCAGCTGATTGGCACTTCTTAGTGCGCCTTGCGCTTGGGTAGCAGGATACGTTTGATGGATTGCGGCATTTTGCGACCCGTAACTTCGCGATAAATATGCTCAATCGGAGTTTCAGCGCGGCGCCTTGGAGTCATAAGGGCGACCTCAGAATAGCCAACAATTATACCGCTCTCACCAGCCTTTAGATTCTTGCATTTCTCCTGCGAAATCCTGGACAAAACAGCCCGCTTCCAAAGCCGTTATCTCAAAGAAAAACCTGGCGGTATTCCTAATGTCACGATTTATGCCAATTCATTGGTTCCCAGGACTACAATTCAGACTGATGAAGTCTACTTTCGCGACTAAGAAAAAGCGCAACTTCGATCCCAACTCGTTCCTCGCGACGATTGGCGATGGCAGGAAAATGCTGGCCGTCCCCAAAAAGCAGACGATATTTTCTCAAGGGGACGGGGCGGACGCCGTCTTCTATCTCCAAAAAGGCAAAGTGCGGCTCACCGTCGTATCTCAGGCCGGCAAGGAAGCCACGATCGGCATCGTGAGCGAAGGTAATTTTTTCGGGGAAGGCTCACTGGCTGGCCAACTTCAGCGCATGGGCTCTGCCGCTGCCATGACCGATTGCGACGTCCTGCGAGTAGACAAGAAGGCCATGATGAGCGCACTTCACCGTGAGCACGCCTTCTCCGACATGTTCGTGGCCTATCTGCTGGCCCGCAATATTCGCTACGAAGAGGATCTGGTTGACCAACTCTTCAACTCCAGCGAGAAGAGGCTTGCCCGCGTCCTCTTATTGCTGGCTCATTTCGGCAAGGAGGGTGTTCCTGAAACCGTTGTTCCCAAGATCAGCCAGGAGACCCTGGCCGAGATGATAGGCACGACCCGTTCGCGAGTCAGTTTTTTCATGAACCGGTTCCGGAAATTAGGATTCATTCATTACAACGGTGGCCTCGAAGTCCATAGTTCGCTCCTCAACATCGTCCTGCACGACTGAGCTCCCATTTTGTCCTGAGCGCAGTGCATTGGGTCCATGCCGCAGCCCATTTTGCCATCCTAATCGCAACCCATTTTGTCATCCTGAGCGTAGCGAAGGACCTATGTACTTGACTGTGAGATGCGCAGGTCCTTGGCTCAATCCTTCGACCTGATTATCGGCGACTCTTTTGCGCCCTGAAAAAACATCGCAGTACCCAGGCAGGGACTGGTTAATACCTGATATTGCCATTGTGTGCCTTATTGACCAGCCAAGACCCCCTCCACGCCTGATAATCCACACTAGCAAAAACTCTATCCGTTAGGACGCATCTCTGACAAAGCAACGAAGCGCCGCAAAAAAGAAATCTGATTTCAATCCCCACGCCTTTCTCTCAACCATTGGGAAGGGCAGGGAAATGGTTTCTTTCCAAAAGAAGAATACGATCTTTGCCCAGGGCGATTCCACGGACGGACTATTCTTCATCCAGACGGGGAAGGTGCGGCTCAGTGTTGTATCGGAAGCCGGGAAGGAAGCTACTCTCGGCATTTTGGGCGAAGCCGATTTCTTCGGAGAAGGCGGCCTCGGCCTCGCCGGCCAGCTTCTGCGCATGGCATCTGCAAGTGCAATGACAGACTGCGTTCTCCTGCACATCGACAAAAAAGCAATGATGCTTGCCATGAGCCAGGAACCAAAATTGTCGGCCATGTTTCTGAGATATTTACTAAAGCGAAATATCCGGTATCAGGAAGATCTCGTTGATCAGCTTTTCAATTCCAGCGAAAAGCGTCTCGCCCGAGTTCTTTTATTGATGGCTCATTTCGGCAAAGAAGGAGTATCCGAAATGGTAGTCCCAAAGCTGAACCAGGAGACTTTGGCAGAGATGGTCGGAACAACTCGTTCGCGCGTCAGCTTCTTTATGAACCGCTTCCGAAAACTTGGTTTTATCAACTACGATGTGGGCGATAACCTGCACGTACACAGCTCACTCCTGAACGTTGTTCTTCATGATGACAATGGAATTGCCAATAGTTCAGACAGTGCGAACTCCTTGCCCGGAAGAGACCTCGAACCTCCCGCCGCCAAGCCCGGCGGCCCACGAGATAAAGATCGCGCCATGAGGCCGTCTCTCGCCTAACTGTAGCGGGCCAATCTAGGCAAGCACTTCAAGAAAAGACGGCCGCGATGGTCATCGTCCTTTGGTGCGCGCCCGTGAGCAATTGTGAACAGAGTCGAGCCCACGAGATATTTAGCCTACAAAGGTTGGGAGGTGCCCATGGCAGATGTAGAACAGGAATATCCAGCAATAGCGGCTGACGCCGTCACGAATCCGGAGTCGGCCCGCTTGCTAGCGTTGCTGACCAAAGCCGAAAAGGCTCTCAACGAGTCTCTTCCCTCGCATACCTTCAATCGAACCACTCTACCGATTGACTAGCGGTATTTTCCTGGCGATATGTCAGTTGTATGCTGCTGGACTCAATTTGAACAACAATAGCCTCAAAAAGTGTGCAAATTTGAACATCTTTTTCTTGGGATATCGTTGATCCTCGTGATGAGGGGAGGCGAAGTTATGTCCAACTACTCAAAGCGCAAAACCATCCTGTGCATTGACGATGACGATGGCGTGCTGGGTTTCCACCGTGCCCTGCTGGAACGGCGTGGATACGCAGTGCTCACTACGGCCTCGGCCCGATCGGGCTTACAAATCGCGGCCGCCTTCACAGTTGCTGCCGTGATTGTTGACTATCACATGCCGGAGATGGACGGGCTCGAGGTTGCTTCCAAAATAAGGCGAATAAGGCCACACGTTCCCATAATCATGGTTTCAAGCGATGTGGAAATTCCTGAACAGGCGCTCAAGGCGGTTGATGCCTTTATTTCCAAGGACGAAGCACCCCAGCACTTATTACCAATGATCAATCTGGTGTGCGGGGAAGATACCTCCGGATCCCCAGCGACCGGTGGAATCACGGCTTGAGTATAAATACTCTTCGCGCTGGCGATTCGTTAGGCCGGTTTGAGTATCTTGCCACACTCCAGGCAATGCATCTTGCGGCTTGATGTTATCAACCCGCAGAATGGACACATCCTCTGTGATCCAACGTCTCCGGTTTTCAAACGAAGAGACTCGCTGATGATCGCGAGCATTTTACGAACGCTGACAAGAAACCGATACAAGATCGAGTTCATAACTTTGACGTGGCTTTCTTATTGGCGAGTCATCGGTCGGGGCCAAAGGCCATAACAAATATGGAAATCTGCTAATCTACGATGACACACCAAAACCCGCACTTCTGTGCAAGATTGCTCAATTCTTAGCTCCTTCTAATTCCCCGTTTGGTATCAGTCCCGTACTTAGGTCCGAATGCCGACGCGAGTGAGCAATTTGGATCAGCTATCCTCTCGCCAATGGGTGATCATACTTCCTAGAGACGAGCACCTCTTCTCGCTCTTTCAGAGTCCGGGCTAAGTCGGTCAACCTGAAGCCCTCCCCTCTTAGTTCCGCAGATCTCAAAGGACAATTCATGAAAAAGACAATGTCGCTGATATTGATGGGCCTGGTGGGCTTGGTCGGGAGTTACGCCTGGGCGGGTTCGGCGCGTCAAGATTCGGTTGCACGGCTGCAATCGTCGGTAGATGTTTTGCACGCCATCATGGCCACTCCGGACAAAGGCATCCCCGAGGAAGTGCTGAACGACGCAAAATGCATCATGGTAGTCCCCGACTTAATTAAAGGCGGCTTCATTTTTGGCGGCAAGCATGGACGCGGCGTCGCTAGCTGCCGCACCTCCGCCGGTTGGAGCGCGCCCGCATTCGTTTCAGTCGGTGGTGGAAGCTGGGGACTTCAGATTGGAGTTGAAGGCGTGGACCTGGTGATGCTCGTGATGAATGATCGCGGATTCCAACATCTACTCTCCAGCAAGTTCGAACTGACCGGTGAAGGATCAGTCGCCGCTGGCCCGGTGGGACGTCACGCTTCCGCGGGAACTGACTGGAAAATGAATACTGAAATGTTGACCTACTCTCGCTCCAAGGGCGTGTTTGCAGGCTTGACCCTCGAAGGCGCGGTTGTAGAACAGGACAACGATTCCACTCGCGCTATCTACGGAAGGCACATGACGTTCCGGAACATTCTTTCAGGTAACGCTTCAACTCCACACAGTGCCGACGCTTTCCTGAAAGCAGTGTCATTCGCGGGACACCAATCGCGAGTTGCGGAAGCCAACGAAGACAACAAGTAATCGCAGTCTAACAATGGAGCGTCGGGCGCCCTCGCCCGGCATGACGGGGGGAGACGTCCGTCCCTCCATTGATACGTAAACTCTCTGATTCGGAACAAGCGGGAGCCCGTCCCTCCATTCCCCCTTAACATTTGTCATTCCGAACGGGCGCTTAGCCGGAAGAATCCCCTCCGCCTCCATATTGTCATTCCGAACGGGCGCTTAGCCCGGAGGAATCTGCTTCTGCCTCAAGGTTTCATGGACGAGCGGGGTTGCTCTTTGCTGGATTCACTTCGACCCGGCGGAGTTCAGCCAGGAAGTTCGCAGAATAGGCGAGTGATTTAAGTTCGTCGGCACTGCCGTTAGGCTCGCGATGAAGGGCAAGCGCACGCTCCACAATCGCATGCTCCGCTTCTTCCATGAGCTTCTTGGCGACTTGTGGATCGGTCTCCAAAAGGGCGGCCTGATATAGCCGCTTCCAATCCTGCATGGCTGGCTTTTCACTATTCATGAGGCTATCTCACCGGGCGCCTGAAATCCCTCACTGCCGGGGAATTGGACGCCGGAAGCCGCATCTTGAATGGCTTGCACAATCGCGCCAACTCCTCCCACTGCTTTTGAAATCACTTTGCGAACGCCAACCGATTGCGCCAATTCTGAAAGTTGCTCCGATGCAAACATCGTAAACAGGAGCATCACGCTATCGGGCGCATCCATCGCAATCTGGCGGGCCGCCTCCAAACCGTTCATCCCCGGCATGGCGTAATCCAGAAGCACGACATCAGGCTTGGACGCCCGTACCATGTCAATCCCGTCCTGACCATTTTCGGCTTCCCCGCACACTTCCCAATTCGGAGTGAGTTCAAGGCATGTTCGCAGGGCGCGCCGCACATGCGTGCTGTCATCAACAATCAAGATTCGCAGCAAATTCACCTCAGACGGGCTAAGGTTACAGTCGGTCCATTCCGGAAGCCATACAGTTTATTCCCGAATAACTAAAATGACAATCCGTTCGATCGCCGTGATAAATGCCATTGCCGGTCGGACCCTTCGGCATTGGCAATGATTTCACAGTCGCCGAAAACAAAAAGCCTGTTCGGCAACGCAATCGCTACCCTTAAACGGGTGTCAAAATTGAGGCTGGAGAGGTGGCTATGCCCCGCTTAAGCGCAGCGGAGAACGAGCAAGCGCCGGCAACCTAACCCAGGGCACTGGCGCGCCCGCGTAGGTTCTTTTACGGAATTGAGCTGGCGACGCTCGAAAACGCAGTATTGGCATTGGTTCCAATCAATCGGATGGTTCCGACCACGAGAACCAGAATTACCGCCAGCATGACGGCATATTCGGCAATATCCTGACCTTCGTCTTCGACGAACAGTCTATGAAGCAACTCAGACATACCAACCTCCGGGGGATGAGTTCGGCTGAGTCCATCATGCCGCGTATCCGATTGCTTGTCAAACTGTGAATTGCTGCGAATGCTGTGGATTCGTGCGCTTTTAAGAACCTCTGGAGGGCCCACCGCTTGCGGCGTTTCAGTGCAACAGATCGGAAACAGACCGCGATGCATACTCGAGCACCCGGCCCGGAAGCACTCCCAGGTAAATCGTCGCTGCGAGGCTCAGTGCAAGCGCGGTGCCCAATCCCATTGGGATCCGGGGTAATGGCGTATCTTCTTTCGGCTCTTTCATATACATCACAACGATAATGCGAAGGTAATAGTACGCTGCCACCGCGCTGTTCAGCACGCCGATGATGGTTAGGCCAACCAGGTTAGCCTGGAGCGCCGCGCTAAATACGTAGAATTTCGCGAAGAACCCGCCAGTAATCGGAATTCCGATCAGCGACAGAAGAAAAATGGTTAACGTAGCGGCCAGCAATGGCGAGCGGCGCCCCAGTCCGGAGTAATCTTCCATGGTTACGTAACGCTCACCGGCGCTTCCGAAATGACTCACCACCGCGAATGCCCCAACGTTCATTGCCGCATAGGAAGCGGTATAAAACATGGCGGACGGGATGCCATCATGTGGCAAGGCGGCGAACGCCACCAGCAGATATCCGGCGTGAGCAATCGAAGAATAGGCCAGCAGTCTCTTAATATTGTCCTGCACCAGCGCCCCGAGGTTCCCCAACGTCATCGATAGAGCCGCCATTACCCAGATGATCCATATGTGGCCCGGCGCACGAGCCTCAAAGACGATTCGGAGCAATACCGCAAAAACCGCCGCCTTAGGAGCCGTTGACATGAATCCCACGATTGGCGAAGGCGCTCCCTCGTAAACGTCGGGAGTCCATATGTGAAATGGCGCTGCGGCGACTTTGAAACCGAGGCCTACGAAAATCAGCGCAATGCCCACGTATGCCAGCGTCGGGATGTTGCCGGAGATGAGCACATCGCCGATAACCGGAATACTGGTCGAACCAGTCGCGCCAAACATAAGCGCCACGCCATAAAGGAAGAATGCAGTCGCGAATGATCCCAGCAGGAAATACTTAACCGAAGACTCGCTGCTGATGGCGGCGCGTCTGCGAAATCCGGCTAGCACGTAAGTAGAGATCGAAGAAATCTCCAGCGCGATGAAGATCAGCACAAGTTCCACCGCCGAAGACATCAGGCTCATGCCCACGGCGCCCAGCAAAACGAGCGCATAATATTCGCCCGCTCGGATTTGCTGCACCTCCATGTACTCGAAAGAACTGAGAATCACGACGGCAGTGATCGCCGCCACCAGCACGTGAAAAAATATGCTGAATGAATCCACCCGCACCATTTCCCAGAAAGCGAGCCCTGGATATTGTGCCTGGTAGATGCTCGCCGCAATCGCTCCCAGCGCGCCAATCAGCGCGATGATTCCTAGCGTTCTCTGGCCACGGCGATAGCTCATCAGGCCGTTATCCATCAAAGGATCGAGCACCATGACGATCATCCCGAAAATCGAGAGCACGATCTCCGGCAGAATTCGGATGTAATCTACGAGTTGCGGAAGCGGGTGCGAAGCAGGATTCACCGGCCAACCACCTTGCTGGCAAGTTGGCTGAAAGGTGCCAATACGCTTTGCACCGAGGGATCAATCGCATTCAGCCAAAGCAGTGGCGCGACGCCCATGACCAGTGCCATCGCCGCGGCAGGCCATAGCGCGGCGCGTTCCCGAAGATTCATATCCGGCAAAGATTGATTTGATGGATGTGTAACCTTTCCGAAGAACACTCTCTGATACATCCATAGCAGGTAACACGCGCTCCAGATAACGCCCGTGGCTCCCAAAATTCCATAAATGGCTCGCGCCTGAAATGCCCCGCTCAAGACCAGGAACTCGCCGACGAATCCGTTTAATAAAGGAAGGCCGACGGAGGCGAGAACAATAAATAAAAAGAATGTCGCGTATCGCGGCATGGGCGTTGCAAGGCCGCCAAATTCGGAGATTTCATAAGTGTGCTTGCGCTCGTACAGAATTCCCGCCAGCATGAACAACGCTCCGGTAGAAACTCCGTGGGCGAGCATGACGTAGGTCGCGCCGTCCAGGCCAATCTGCGTGAAGCTGAAAATTCCAAGAACCACGAACCCCAGGTGACTGATCGACGAGTACGCGATCAGTTTTTTCAGATTCGGCTGCACCATTGCCACCAGCGCGCCATAGATAATTCCAATCAGCGCCAGCACCATAATCCACGGAGCATTGTGCCGCGACTGCTCCGGAAAGAGCCCGAGATTAAAGCGCACCATTCCATACGTGCCCATCTTCAACAGAACGCCCGCCAGTAACACCGAACCAGCAGTGGGAGCTTCGACGTGAGCGTCGGGTAGCCATGTGTGAAACGGGAACAGCGGGACTTTGACGGCGAAGGCGATAAAGAATCCCAGAAAAAGCCAAATCGCCGCGCTGGAATAATCCTGTACCTGGCCACTCCGGATCGCGTTTTGCACCGTCACAAAATCGAATGATCCCACTCGGGCATAGAGCCACAGAATCGCCGCCAGCATGAACACAGACGCGATCATGGTGAACAGGAAAAACTTCACCGCCGCATACACCCGCCGTCCGTGTCCATACATTCCAATCAGCAAAGCCATCGGAATGAGCGTCGCTTCCCAGAAAAAATAAAAAAGAAAGAGATCGAGCGAAACAAAAACGCCAATCAGCGCCGTCTCAAGGATGAGCAGGAGAATGAAAAATTCTTTCACTCGTTCGTGAATAGATTTCCAGGAAATGAGCACGCACAGCGGCGTCAAAAATGTAGTGAGCACAATCAGCCACATGGAAATACCGTCAATCCCCATGTGGTAATGGATGTTTGGGTGCGCAATCCAAACATTGTCGTGCTGGAATTGGAATGTGGATTGAGCCCTCTGGAAATGGGCGGGCAAATGCAGCGAAGCCACGAACGCCAGTAGCGAAACGACGAGGGCAAAAACGCGAATGTCACGATCGCGCCGCGGAAAAAGCAACAGCAGCAGCGCTCCCCCAAGCGGAATAAAGGTGATCAGCGAAAGGATGGACCCATCAAGATTCGCCATGTTCATCGGGCCACCCAGATCATGTATGCGATCAGTGCCGCCGCGCCCACCGCAACCCAGCCCGCGTAAGAGCGCACGTTTCCGGATTGCATGTGGCGCATCGTGTCAGAGACATCGCGAGCCCCGTCGGCGCTGCCGTCCACAGCCGCGTCAATCACTCCCTGATCAATGCCGTGCCACAAAACCGCGCGGGAGCCGTCCACCAAAGGCTTGACGAAAAGGGCTGCGTAGATTTCGTCCACATAATATTTATGCAGTACCGTGTTATAGAAGCCGGCAAGTGTGTGCGCAATCTGCTCGGGAAGTTGTGGTCGGCGGAGGTACAGCAGCCACGCGAGGTATAGACCAAACAGTCCTGCTGCTACAGAGATCCCGGTAAAGATCGATTCGGTCGCCGGCCCAGTCTTCGGCTCGGGCCCTTCAGTCTGCTTTTCCGGCGGCGCGGCTTCACTGGAAGATGCGCTATTCGCATTAACATCAGGAGTGGACACATGGAATACAGGACCTAGAAACTTGTCGAATTTGTTGCTCCCGCCAAGCGACCCAGGAACCCCAATCCACCCTCCACAAATTGAAAGCACCGCAAGAATCACCAGCGGAATCAGCATCACCTTAGGACTCTCATGAATGCCGCCATGCCCATGCTCATGGTTATGTGGCGCGGGCGCCCCCGCCCGCGAATCGTCGAGATGATGATCATCGAGAGAATGATCGTCAGAAGAATGACCGGCATGACTCTCGTGAGCGTGCGAATTTTCGACATCCCCGCGATACTCGCCAAAAAACGTCATGAACCACAACCGGAACATGTAGAAGGACGTGAGAAAAGCCGTGAACAGCCCAATTGCCCAGTAAATCCAGCTTGCCTGATACGCCCGCCACAAAATCTCGTCCTTGCTGAAGAAGCCCGCGAACGGAGGAATCCCCGCGATTGCAAACGTTGCCGCAGTCATCGTCCAAAAAGTCCACGGGATTTTCTTCCGGAGACCGCCCATGTGGCGCATATCCTGCTCTCCGCCTAGGCCATGAATTACCGACCCTGCGGCCAGGAATAGCAGCCCTTTGAAAAATGCATGCGTCATCAAATGAAAGATGCCAGCCGAAAACGCCGCAACACCGCAAGCCAAAAACATGTACCCAAGCTGCGAGATGGTTGAATAAGCAAGAACTTTTTTGATATCCGTCTGCACCACGCCGATGCTCGCGGCAAATAGCGCGGTCAGAATTCCGATGATCGCGACGACTGTAAGTGCCATCGGCGCGCGCTCGAAAATCACATGCGATCGCGAAATCATATACACGCCCGCCGTAACCATCGTGGCCGCGTGAATCAATGCCGAAACTGGCGTGGGACCTTCCATCGCATCTGGAAGCCAGACATAAAGCGGAATCTGCGCCGATTTGCCGCACGCTCCCACGAGAAGCAGCAGAGCGATCGCTGTGAGTAATCCTGCGCCGCCGGTCTCAGGACTTAGCGGAGAAATACTCTGAAATACGGTGCCGAAATTCAGAGATCCGTAATGCTGGATCAGAAGAAACAACGCGATGAGAAATCCAAAGTCCCCGATCCGGTTGACGATGAATGCTTTTTTCCCGGCAGCCGCCGCAGAATCTTTCGTAAACCAAAAACCAATCAGCAGGTAAGACGCGAGTCCTACGCCCTCCCACCCGATGAACATCAACAGATAATTGCCCGCCAACACCAGGGTCAGCATGAAAAACATGAACAGATTTAAATAAGAAAAGAAACGGTAGAAGCCGCCCTCCTCCCACATGTATCCGACCGAATAAATATGAATGAGAAATCCCACGCCCGTGACGACGAGCAACATCACCAGCGACAACTGGTCCAGATAGAAACCGAAGTCCGCCTGAAAAGTTCCCGCGCGAATCCAGGTTGCCAGAAACTCAGTGTGGGGTAATGCCAGAGAAGGAAATTGCGAAACCACCCACAGCGCCATCGCGAACGCCGCCCCACAAAATAACAGTGCAACGGTGCTCACGGCCGCCCGGGAGAAACGCTTCCCGAATAAGCCATTGATCGCAGCTCCGATCAGCGGAAGCACCGGGATCAGCCAAAGATGGAGGGGTGGGTTCATAGTTTGAGAAGATTGACCTGATCCACGTTAAGAGTTTCGCGAGTGCGGTAGACCGCAATAATGATTGCGAGCCCGACCGCAGCTTCCGCCGCTGCAACAACCATCACGAAGAAGACGAAAACCTGTCCGCTGAGCGCGTGCCACTGCGCTGCGAATGCGACAAACGACAGATTCACCCCGTTAAGCATTAGCTCGATGGACATAAAAATGGTGATGATGTTGCGTTTAATCAAAAAACCGGTGACGCCGCAGGCGAACAAAAATCCGCTCAGGATGAGGTAGTAAGAAAGAGGAACCATTAACGCTTTTCCTCCGTCGGCTGCAACGCTTCCGGACGCGCCGCCAGCACCACCGCGCCCATAATCGCAATCAACACCAAAATTGACGTGACCTCAAACGGTAAAAGGAAATCGTGGAACAACAATTGCGCGATTTGCCGGGGATCACCCGGAAGTGCGCCTGCTTCCACTGACCCCGTACCAGAACGAGTAATCAGAATCCACGCCATCAGCACGCTGCCAATCGTCATTCCCGGAATACCAATGAACAACGACACACGACTGCCTTTCGTGCGTTCTTCCTTGCCCGCATTCAATAGCATGATGACGAAGACAAACAGAACCATGATCGCGCCCGCGTAAACAATTACCTGAACCGCGGCCACGAACTCGGCGCCTAGTAGTAGGTATTCAACTGCCAGCGACCCCATCACCACAACCAGCGACAGCGCGCTATTGATGGGATGGCTTTGCACCAGCAGGTTCACCGCCGCCGCAGCGCAAATAAATCCGAACACCGAAAATAAAATCAGATGCAGCATTTTTAGAAACAATCAAGCCCGTAGCGCCACAACTAACGCCGTTATAACCAGGTTCGCGATCGCTAGCGGCAGCAAAAATTTCCATCCAAATGCCATCAACTGGTCATAGCGAAATCTTGGCAGCGTCCCGCGCACCCAAATATACACAAACAGAAATACAAACACGCGCAACAGAAACCAGAATATCGGCAGCACATCCTGAAGGATTTGAGGTCCAAATACAGGTCCGCGCCACCCTCCCAGGAACATGATGGAAGCGAGGCACGCCACCGTGATCATGTTCGCGTACTCCGCCATAAAGAACATCGCGAATTTCATGGCGCTGTACTCGGTGTGATATCCGGCGACTAGTTCTGTTTCCGCCTCAGGCAAGTCAAATGGAATACGATTCGTTTCCGCATAGGCCGCCATCAGATAGATAAAAAATGCGACGAACTGGCCGCCGCGAAAAATATTCCAGTTGGGGATGAAATGCCAAAAATGTCCTGCCTGCGCATCCACAATCTCGCGCAGGCTCAGGCTTCCCGAAAGGATTACCACGCCAACCAGCGAGAGTCCCAAAGCAATTTCGTAACTCACCATCTGCGCGCTGGCTCGCAACCCGCCCAGCAGCGAATACTTGTTGTTCGACGACCAACCCGAAAGCGCGATGCCGTAAACACCAAGAGAGGTGATTCCGAGAATGATCAGCAACCCGATATTCACGTCCGAGATCTGTAGTGGCGTATCAATACTGCCAATCGCGATCCAGTTGCCGAACGGAATCACTGCAATCGAGGTCAGCGCGAAGATCACTGCAATCATCGGCGCTGCAATGTAGAGCGGCCTATAAACATGCGGCGGCGTCAAATCTTCTTTGAATAGAAACTTGACTCCGTCTGCCATCGGTTGAAGCAAACCGAAGGGACCCACGCGCGTTGGTCCCCAACGGTTCTGAATGTGCCCCACAACTTTGCGCTCCAGCCACACCGTATAAGCCACGGCAGTGAGCAGCACGAAAAGTGCGAGCAAAATCTTGACCAATGAAACAAGGATGAACGTGCCCAGGGTCACAATTCCGCGTCCTTCGATCTACGGTTAGTTGGAGTCATTTAGCGATTGCGCTGCTCGCGTCAGTCCGCGACCTCCGCCTCGGCGGGATCCGGATGAAGGTTTTCCATCACAGAATTTAAAGTTCGGGAATATCGTCCCAATGTTCCCGAGCTGAATAAATCATTGTTGGCGGGCACAATGAAATTCGGATCGTGAGAGGCGCCCGGACCGCTATTGGAAAGTGACGTATGTTCATCGTTGCCCGCCAGCAGGTTAATCCGCGACACATCGTAACCCGGCACCAGCCGCTGAATCTCGTCGAGAATCGCCATCGGATCAAACGGACTCATCTTGGGTTCCAGTCCCTTCGATTCCAGCCAAACGCTGTGCCGGTCGGCTTCGCCTGATTGCGCGCCGCGCGATTGTCCCATGTCGGCGCGACTGCCGCGACTGAAAGGTACAAGTCCACTGACCTCGAACCCCGCCCCATCGGCGATTCGGACGATCATTTCGAAATCGGATTTCACCGCTGTGATTTCGCCGGCCTTCTTCACAATTTGCAGATCACCGCAAGTGTTGGTGAATGTTCCGGACTTTTCGTAGGCGCTCGCCGCCGGCAACACAACATCTGCGATGGCGGCGCTTTCTGTCAGAAACATATCCTGGACAACCAGAAAACTCTGCACGAGGTCCGCGGGACTCAGACCCAAGCGGCCGACGGGATTCGCTCCCACGACGTACAACGCTTTCAGCTTGCCCGCTTTTGCGCTCTCAAGCATCGCAGGAAGGTTGAGCCCCGGTGCGTTCGGAATGCCGCCCCATTCTTCGTGGAGCTTGCCGCTTTGGCCCACCGGTTGATAGCCCGGAAGCAAGTCAGGATAAAGACCCATATCCGCAGCGCCGCGCGAATTCGCGTAGTCGCCGAGGCAAACGAATTTTGCGCCAATCGCGCCACCGAACTTCACCAAAGCAGAAAGTGCTTTTCCGCGAATTTCCGATCCAAAAATGGTGACTAGATTCTGTTCACCGCGCAATTTATCGCGGAGGCTGATCCAGGATTCAGGAAGGTTGACATCGGTCGCGAGGGCCGCGACCGCAGAATCGTCTCCGCCAAGAAAGGCTGCCAGACTGCCTTCTGCTCCCTCTGGAATTTGAGAAAAGACCGCTGCCTGCCTTCGCAGCTTGATGGGCTGCGAATTCACGACATACAAGCGCGCACCATGGAGGCGAACATTATTGCGGATTTGCCACGCCAGCAGCGGATGCTGGTCCGTAGGGTTGTTGCCAATCAAAAGAATCGCCGGAGCATTAAACACGTCCCGCATCGTTGCGGTGGATTCCGGTTTGCCAGAAAGCGCAGCGGCGAAGGCAGGAAAATCCGCCGTGCGATGGTGATCAATATTGTTTGTCTTCAGCACAACGCGGGCGAACTTCTGCAACAGATAGTTTTCTTCGTTCGTCGTGCGCGTGGATCCCACGACGCCGATCGCTTGCCCACCGTCCTTATCGCGAACTTCGGCAAACTTTTTCCCCACCAACTGGAACGCTTCCTCCCAGGTCGAAGGAGTCAGCCGGCCATTCTTCCGAATCAGCGGTGTCGTAAGACGGTCTTCGTGATTTGCGAAATCGAATGCGTAGCGGCCTTTTATGCAGAGAAAATCCCCGTTAATTCCACTCTTGTCGCGATTATCTCCGCGAACAATTTCCATGCCCGTATCGGAGCGCCGCACACCGAGCGTTGTCTTGCATCCGTCAGCGCAATGCGTGCAAGTCGTGCCGACATGGTTCATCTCCCATGGTCGTGTTTTATAGCGATAAGCACCCGAGGTCAGCGCGCCCACGGGGCAAATGTCAATGCACATGCCGCATTCTTCGCAATTAAGATGATCTTCGAGATTCGGCGCGATGATGGAACTGACCCCGCGATTCTGCACACCCAGCGCCCAAACATCCATCCCCTCGCCACACACACGCACGCAGCGATAACACAAGATGCATCGTGGCCGGTCAAAATAAACAACCGGCGACCACTGCTGCTCTTCACGATGATTCTTGATGTCAATGAATTTCGATTCGGCGGCTCCGTAGGAGAACGTCATATCCTGAAGTTCACATTCGCCGCCAGCGTCGCAAACAGGACAATCGAGAGGATGATTTCCAAGCAGCATCTCCACCATACTTTTCCGCGCCTGATGGATTTCGTCATTGTTGGTCACGACGGCCATGCCCTCAGTAATGACAGTCGTGCAAGCCGTCTGCAGCTTCGGCATCTTCTCAACACGCACCAGACACATGCGGCAAGCGCCCTGCAATGACAGATTCGGGTAATAACAAAAAGACGGAACTTCGATGCCCGCCGTCTTGCAGGCTTCGATCAGCAACGTCCCGGCCGGAGCCGTAACTTTCTTGCCATCAACCGTGATGTTTACGTCAGGCATAAAATCGTTCTCATTTACGGATTGTCGAATTTACGAACGGAAGAATTGTCGAAGCGCCTATATGTTTTTTAAATCTCACAATACGGAAATCTGGAAATCCGTAAATCCGCCAATCCCTCAATCTGCCATCGCCATATCTGCCACGCCCGCCTTCTCAAACGGACACGGCCTGCCTTCCAAATGATCCTCAAACTCTTTCCTGAATTTCTTCACGATGGAAATCGTCGGCAATGCCGCGGCATCGCCCAGCGGACAGAAAGTGCGCCCCAGCATGTTCTCCGATAAGTACTGAATATTGTCTATATCTTTTTCAATTCCACCGCCCGTGTGGAAGCGTTTCAAGGTCTTCTCCAGCCAGTCCGTTCCTTCACGGCATGGGATGCACCATCCGCAACTTTCGTGCCGGTAGAATTTCATAATGCGCAGTGCGAACTTTACCATGCACGTCGTGTCGTCCACCGCGACCAGGCCGCCGGATCCAAGCATGCTCCCAGCCTTTGCGAGCGAATCGAAGTCCATCGGCAAATCAATTTCATCGGCAGTGAGCAGGGGACAACTTGATCCGCCCGGCACAACCGCCTTCAGCTTCCGCCCGTTGGGAATTCCGCCGCCCACGTCATAAATCATCTTCTTCAGGTTGTACCCCATGGGCAGTTCGTATACGCCCGGCTTATTCAAATGCCCGCTCAGGCAGAACAGCCGTGTGCCGCCATTCTTAGGTGTGCCGAGTTTTGCAAACCATTCAGCTCCGCCATTAATGATGTGCGGCACGCTGGCCAGCGTCTCAACATTGTTGATGACGGTAGGCCCTCCCCATAATCCAACGACGGCAGGAAATGGAGGACGAATGCGCGGTATCCCGCGCTTACCTTCGAGCGATTCCATCAACGCCGATTCTTCGCCGACTTCGTAAGCCCCCGCGCCCCCGTGCCAGTAAACGTCGAAGTTATATCCGCTACCAAGAATATTTTTCCCGACGAAACCGCGAGCGTAGGCGCCATCAATGGCCTTCTGCATAATTTCGAGAAGATAGCGGTACTCTCCGCGAACGTATATGTACCCGGCATGCGCGCCGACAGCAAGACCCGCAATCACTACACCTTCAATGACCGCATGCGGATCATGCTCAAAAATCAACCGGTCTTTGCAAGTTCCCGGCTCGCTCTCATCCCCATTGCACAAAATATATTTCGGCTTTGCCGACTGCTTAGGAACGAACGACCATTTAAGGCCCGTGTTAAATCCCGCGCCGCCACGCCCTCGCAACCCGGAATTCTTCACTTCATTAATGATGGCGTCCGGCTGCATCTCCAGCGCTTTTTGCAGCGCCGTATAGCCGTCAAGCTCGCAATAGCGATCAATGTTGGTCGCACCCATGCCAAAGCGCTTCGACACAACTTTTACTTCATCGGGATGTGAAACGAGAGAAGCCATTTAGATATTGCCGGATTTACGAATTGCGAAATTTAGTTGCTTCAATCTAATGTTGTGAAATCCTACAATTTGGAAATTCGACAATTCGACAATCTATTCCGTTCCGCGGCTTGCATATTCGCTCAGCACTTCATCCATCTTTTCCACCGTCAGGTTCTCGTGAAAATCGTAATTCACCTGGACTGCCGGAGCCCAGCTGCACGCCCCTATGCATTCCACCTCTTCCAACGAGAACAAACCATCCGCAGTCGTCCCCTTGTTTTCGATTCCCAGCTTGTGCTTGCAATGATCGAGAAGCTCCTCGCCCCCACGCACCAGACATGCGATGTTCGTGCACACTTGCACGTTGTATTTTCCGCGTGGCTTCTTCGTCAGCATGGAGTAATAACTGATCACATTTTCAACTTCAAGATCGGTGAGTTCGAGCCGTTCCGCAATTTCGTGAATCACTTCTGGGCTCAAATAACCAGTCTCATCCTGCGCGTATAGCAAAGTCGGAACCAGTACCGAGCGCTTCGTCGGATAGTGCGCCAACATCCGCACAAAACGGTTCTCGAATTGTTCAGAAAACTTCATTTGGAACAATCCTTCAACCACTAAGGCCACTAAGTATCACGAAGGAGAAGAGATGACATTCAACAGAACTCCTTTGTGTACCTTCGTGTCCTTGGCGGTCCAAGCGGTTACTCAGTCGGGTCAGCGGTCAATTTCCCCGAGCACAATATCGATGCTTCCAATCGCCGCGACCACATCGGCCAATAACTTCCCCTCGCACATCGCAGGCAAGACCTGCATGTTCGCCAGACACGCGGACCGCATGTGCACTCTATACGGTTTCGCTGTCCCATCGCTCACGATGTAATATCCCATTTCGCCGCGCGGAGATTCCACCGCCTGATAAACTTCGCCCTCGGGAACAGCAAACCCCTCGGTAACGATTTTGAAGTGGTAGATGAGCGCTTCCATCTGCGTCTTCATCTTTTCGCGATCCGGCAGCACAACCTTGGGAGCATCGGCCTTAACCGGCCCTTCCGGCATTCCTTCAACCGCCTGCTGCACGATAGCAATGGATTCCCGAAGTTCGCGAACTCGGCACATATATCGGGCGAAAACATCGCCCTCGGTCGCGATCGGCACTTTGAATTTAAAATTTTCGTACCCAGAGTAAGGGATGTCGCGGCGCAAATCAAAATCCACGCCGCTGGCGCGCAGTGTCGGTCCGCTTGCGCCCAAAGCAATGGCGTCTTCTGCGGTAATTTTCGCCACACCTTTCGTCCGCATCACCCAAATAGGATTTCCCGTCAGCAAATTCTCGTACTCATCCACTTTGGATGGAAAGCGCTTGGCGAAGTCGCGCACTCGGTCTGAAAATCCCATTGGAGGTTCCAGCGCCACGCCTCCGATGCGGAAATACGAGGTCATCATTCGCTGTCCACTCACCGCCTCGAACAGACGCAGAATGTCTTCGCGCTCGCGGAAGCAATAAAGGAACACCGTCATCGCGCCAATGTCCATGGCATGCGTTCCCAGCCATACCAGATGCGAATTGATGCGCGTCAGTTCATTCAGCATGACCCGCAGCCACTGCGCCTTAGGAGGAATTTCCAGGCCCAGAAGTTTTTCGACCGCGAGCACATAACAAAGGTTGTTGGTGAGGGGGCACAGATAATCAATACGGTCAGTGAGCGGGACCACCTGGTGGTAAAACTTGGCTTCACAGGTCTTCTCGATGCCCGTATGCAGGAAGCCAATATCGGGCATCATCCGCACAATATTCTCGCCGTCAATCTCGAGAATAAGCCTCAACACGCCGTGCGTGGACGGGTGCTGCGGACCCATGTTCAAGATCATGGTGTTCGAAGCGACGCCGCTATTTTGCCCTTGTTCGAGCGTAGGCATTTGCGTGAGATAGCCCATGCTTACCTGTAGCCCTCCACCGGATAGTCTTTCCGCAGCGGATGGCCTTCCCAATCTTCCGGCATCAGCAATCGCCGTAGATAAGGATGTCCCAGGAATCGTATTCCAAACAAATCAAACACTTCTCTCTCAAAATAATTCGCACCCGGCCACACCGGCGTCACCGACTCCACCGCAGGGCTCTCGCCCTCGAGTCGCACCTTCAGCCGAACCCGTTCTTTTTTTGAAATTGACAAGAGTTGATAAATCACTTCAAAGCGCGGCACGGAAGGGAACCAGTCCACGCAAGTCACGTCCGATAAGTAGTTGAACATGCAGGCAGGATCATCTCTCAACAAGCTGCATGCTTCGCGAATCGCGGACCGCTCCACATAGATGGTCGTTTCATCCCGATCGAACTTGACGCCTTCAATCGCTGCCCGGTTCCATGCGATCAATCTGGCAATCGCTGGATGATCTTTCAGTTGTTCAATATCCGTGACCGCGGGGACCAATGCCATCAGCCTTCACCTCTCCGGGGCGAAGGCTCTCCCCAATCCAACGCGCCCTTCTTCCATATATAGAAGAAGCCCACTAGAACAATGCCTATATAGACCAGCATCTCCCAGAATCCGAACATCTTAAGGTCGCGTAAGATCACGGCCCATGGGTAAAGGAAAACCGCTTCCACGTCGAATAAGATAAAGAGCATTGCCACCAGATAGAATTTAACGGAGAAGCGGCCTCGCGCGTCACCCACGGCGATCATTCCGCATTCATAAGGAGACATCTTGGCCCGGGTAGGGCGTCGGTAGCCAATAATGGATGAGAGCGTCACCACTGCCACGGCAAAGCCGGCCGCCAGCAGAAAATGGATTAATAAGGGCAGGTAATTGGCGAAATAATTGTCGGGCATAGAAACGGCTGTATAATTTGCGGCTGAGTAAACATTCTAGATTAGTTTTCATGTCGGTTAGTGTCAAGAGACTTGGAACAAAGTTAACGGCTATCTTTAACCGGCGTCATCCTGAGGGACTTTAGTCCCGAAGGATCTCGCGAGTGTTGGCAGATCGCTACTGTTTAGCGAGTAGTGTCATGAGTGAACCAAACGCCGCATCAAATTAAGACGCTATCGGGCCACTTCTGAAGAACTCTTTTCAAACGTGTTAGATTTTGTGTAGGGACTAAACGAAATTTTATGATTTTTGGTTTTAATACCGACATAAAGCACGAAGACAAGATCTACCACGTGCAAAGCGAGGCGCGCGAAAGCGAACTGCTATTGCAAACCCAGGTTTTCGTGCGCGGCCGTTGCATCGGCAAATGCGCAAAATCCTACGCCAGCCGGGCCTCTGAATCAGGATTCAACGATCAACAAAAAGAACAAATATTGCGAGACCAGCACAGAGTCGTCCTTGACGCGATTCGCGATGGAAGGCTCGACAGCGTTCTCGACAAGCGGGAAAGCCCGGAAGTTTTGGCCGCAATCAAAGAGCTCGACGTGCAATGGCTGAACGCGAATTCCGTACACTCTGACCAAAGCCTGACCATGCGGCTACGCGTCACCGATGGCGGCTCAGGAGTCGAAGGCGCACGCCTTACCGTGAGATTCGCGAGGCCAGACGCTGTTCCGTTCTACAACCAGGTCGTGACGACAGAAGGCGGCGACGCCGAGATGAAGATCGAAGTGGATGAAACTTCCTTGCCCGATTCGTCCGTCCTGGTACAAGCGAACTATTCAGGCCGCACCGCAACGCGCAAATTTCAACTGAGGAAAGTCGAAGCTTAAGGTTGAAACTCTCGCGATGTCTGAATCCTCGCCATATCCTCCTCTGAAGCCGCTCCACTCTGACTCTTCACTCAGCGAGGTAAAATTAAACGAGTTGAATCGCGTTCCCACGGAGCTGATTGAACAGTCCTTGATGCCAGGGTCGAAAGACTCCCTAAAAGTACGCCCGGACGGCACGATTTTGGACGGCCATCACCGTTTGAAGATTTTGAGATCGCGAGGCATAGACGTAAACGTATTGCCCCGTGAGATTATAGTTCAGGAGAAGTTATAGAATTTTCCGTTCGAATGTATATATGAGTCCTTCACTTTATTGGATTGACGCCTCCTGGCCCGGCCGCTTGGCGATAACTTCCCGTCCTCGCGGCGGCGAATGGCTTGAGAATGAGGTTGAGGGATGGAAGAAAAATAACGTAGATGTCGTCGCTTCGCTCTTAGCTCCCGATGAAGTGGAGGAACTGGGACTGAAAGCTGAGTCGGCTGCCTGCGATGCGCATCACATTGAATTTCTTTCGTTCCCCATTAGAGACCGCGACATTCCGCACTCTAAATCCAAAGTTGCGGCATTTTTGGGAACCTTGCGGGACGCCCTGGACAGTGGACGAAATGTCGCAGTTCACTGTCGCCAGAGTGTTGGTCGGGCTGGTCTCATTTCGGCGGCACTCTTGATTGGCAATGGCGCAAGCGTAGACGATGCCCTCCAGCAGATCAGTAGAACTCGAGGTGTGTCCGTGCCAGAAACTGCTGAGCAGCGGCAATGGCTTACTGAATTCGCCAAGAACCTCTCGCCTTCCGGCAAACTTGCCGTGCCCAGCTCGTCCTAACATGAAAATTCACTTCAACGGTCAAGAGCGCGAGTTTGACTCCCCTCTTTCTTTGTCCCAACTTGTGGCTCAACTCGGCATGAAGGAAGACCGGGTTGCAGTGGAATTGAACCGGGACATCACCCCGCGAGAGCAGTGGCCCCAAACCCTGCTTTCTGAAGGTGACCATCTGGAGATCGTTCACTTCGTCGGCGGCGGTTGACAATCTTGCATAACCAAAACCTTCGATCACCGGGGAGTACACGATGAAAGTCCAGCGCCTGACAGTTGATCTTGCCTCTTATCCCGACTTGGTAGTGATCTACCTTGGCATGAAAGTGAGAACCATCACAGGACTCAAGACCCTCATCGGTTTTGGGCCAAAGATCTCTGACTCCGTCGCGCAAATGCCCGATGGATTGCTCAGGCATGAAAACATGCTGTATTCACTTTTTCCACCTCACGCGGGGATGCGCCAGTACTGGCGTGATTTTGAGTCTCTGGAGAAATGGGCACGCTCCGAACCGCACCGCGTATGGTGGACGAACTTTCTCAAAGATTCCGGAGGAACTGGATTCTGGCACGAGACATATTTCATGCGCGGCGGAATCGAAGCTATCTACGATGACGTTCAAATGCCGTTGGGCCTTTCGAGCTTCGCTCCGACCAAGCTCGCCCGGGGTCCGATGTTCTCCGCGAGAACCCGCTCAGGCATTGGCGGACCCCAAACTCTTGCTCCACCGATGCCCGAGGACAAATTGTATTCTGATCAAGACCGCAAACCTGTGGAATAACCCAGCCAATTTTCAGGATTTCCTTCGTGCACCTTCGTGCCCTTCGTGGTTGAAGGTTTTCGCAACTCGAACCAGACTCAACTCTGTCCCTCCGAGAAACCCTTTAGTAACCCCCTGCACCTAGTCAGTCATTGAAACGTAACGTTTCCCACCTAGAATGCTTTGAAACAAAAGTTATCTCTATTGTTTGAAACATTTAGATAACATGCCGCAAACCTTCACATCTGGTGACGTAGTTCGACTGACCGGAATCACGCCGCGCCAGCTTCAATGGTGGGACGAGCGCGGAATTGTCGTCCCCATCCGCGAAGGGCACCGCCGGCTGTACTCAATGGACGACCTTGTGGAAGTTTCCGTGATTTGCGATCTCCGGCGCCGAGGCTTCTCGCTGCAAGGAGTGCGAAAAGTAGTGAGATTCCTGCAACGCGAATTCAAGAAGCGCCTGGCGGAGACTGTCAGCGGCCGCTCAGACTATCACTTACTCACGGACGGTTCGTCTCTTTACCTGGAAACATCCGCTACCCAGATCGTGGACATCCTCAAGAACTCCCAGCAACCGATGCTGACGGTTTGCCTGAGTGACAAAGTCCGCCAAGTAAAAGCGATGATTCGTAGTGAAAAAAAGGCAGTAAATGTGTGCCACAAGGGAACCTGATGCACAAAAGGCAGTCAAGAAGAAGAGCAGCTTCGTAAGCAGGGTAGGGAACTCGCGGCTTTCCGAAAGAGAGAAAGAGAGGCGAAATGGTTGGAGAACTCGATATCCTGACTGAATGGATTCCGGAGCAGATGTCTCCCGGAACAATCTTTGTGTTGGAAAATGCCGGCAAGGTGGGCGAAACCGCCGACCCCTACTGGGCCGTTCTCTCATGCCCAAACTGCGGCACGCTCGGACTCATCACCCGCAAGCAGATTGCAGGCTTGCTGCCGGTCATCTGCGGATCAGACCAATGCGCTGCACAATTCTTTATCCACGACAGCGAAATCGTCATCCGCAAACCCTTCTAAGACGCGCGAAAATCTGTCATCTTTAGTTCAACGAAATCTGTCATCTTCAAGTACAAATTTAAATACAAACGAAATCTGTCATCCCGACCGGAGCGAAGCGGAGTGGAGGGACCTGCTTCTTCAGTGTTTCACCCATTAATCTCAAACATCCCCAGAACTTGACGTCATCAGGAACCTCCAGTCCCGAAGGATCTCGCGCGGAGTGGCCAGAGTGTATGCGGAAAGTTCATTCGCCGTACACCCTAATTCCTCCTCGCTCTGACCTCCAATTCCATCGGCACATGCTCCACAATCTCAATTCCAAAACCCTCCAGCGCCGCCACCCTGCGCGGATGATTCGTCAGCAACCGAATCCGTCGCAAATTCAGATCTGACAATATTTGCGCCCCAATACCGATCTCGCGCTGAGTCTTCCGCTCATGCTCCGGAGCGGATTGCGATGAAGAGCCGCGGTCCTTGTGAAAACTTAAAGATGTCCGGTCACCAACCTTATCTACCGACAATCCCTTCGAAGTCTGATGCAGATAAATAAGCGCACCGCGTCCTTCGCGGGCAATCATCTGCATGGACGCATTCAACGCTGCCTGGCAATCGCAGCTTGTTGAACCAAAAACATCTCCCACCAGACAATGGGCGTGCATGCGAACCAGAACATTTGCCTCGGGAGATATTTCCGGCGTGGCCACATCTCCGTAAACCAAAGCTACATGCGACTCGCCGTCTATTTCACTCTCGTATGCAATCAGCCGGAACTCGCCAAAACGCGTGTCAACCATCGCCTCTCCAACGCGGTGAACATAACGTTCATTTTGTAGTCTGTACCGGATAAGCTCAGCCACGGTCAGCATCTTCATGCTGTGCAGTTTGCAAAACTCGATGAGATCAGGAACTCGCGCCATGGTGCCGTCGTCGCGCATGATCTCGCAAATGATTCCCGCAGGAATCAATCCGCCGAGCCGGGCCAAATCAACCGCAGCTTCCGTCTGTCCAGCGCGTACCAGCACCCCGCCCTTGCGGGCGCGCAGGGGAAAAACGTGTCCCGGTCGCGCCAAATCCGCCGGCCTGGTCGCAGGATCAATTGCAACTTGAATCGTCCGGGCGCGGTCGTACGCCGAAATCCCAGTCGTGACCCCATCCCGCGCATCAATAGCCTCACAAAACGCCGTACCATAATTCGATGTATTCTCAGAACTCATCGGACCCAGCCGAAGATGATCAAGCCGTTCCTCAGTCATCGCCAGGCAGATAAGCCCGCGCCCATATTTCGCCATGAAGTTAATGGCTTCAGGAGTAACTTTCTCAGCCGCAAGCGTCAGGTCGCCCTCGTTTTCGCGAGCCTCGTCATCCACCACCACAACCATTTTTCCAGCGCGAATGTCTGCAATCGCGCTCGCAACATCCGTAAATGGCGTCTCGGATTTCATAGATATGCCGATTGTAGCAAAGGGCTCATCGCCGCTCTCATCCAATAGAAAAGGCCGCATTTCTGCGGCCTTCGCTTCGCTCCTCAATGAACTTACAGTGTGGATTCGATTTCAAATCCCCAAGCTTCCAACAAAGGCTCAGGAATGTACTTGGAATTCTTGTTCCGCCGCGCCCACTCCCGCAATCGCGTTGACCGCAAATACTGGTCCGGAGAAAGCTTATATTCCTTAACCACCTGCTCAAACTCAGTAACCGTAGGAGTGATGGGGCCGATAGGTTCGGGCTTGCCCCAGTTAGGATTTCCACGTCGCTTTGCCATCAGAATTCAGCCTCGTCCTTGTATTTCCAAACTACTGTTTAGATTGCCGTTCCTGGCATAAAGATTCCGACAGCGGCGAATTGCTGCCAGAAATGGCACTACGCCAGCAGGCTGAAAATTCCTACTCACCACGGAAGTCAATGATTCTACACAGTTTCCTGCCAATGTCAATTCGGTCGCGGCGACAGCACCTGTCGTGGCCCGAATTCTCGCCCGGCAACCGGCATGAACTTTGGTTACCGGCGTAATCCTGGGCCATCCCGGTTCCATTGACTCGGTAGTAACGCGAAACCTACATTGACTAAAGGGCTGTTCTCGGCGGCCTGTCTCCACACTCATGAAGAATCTGCAAGCGCTCCTTCTGTGCTCTGACGACAAGATCGTTCGCGTTTTGCGGCGCGTTCTGAACGAGCTTGAAATCACCGTGGAGCACTGTCCCAACGCCGACGCCGCCATCCAGAAACTGACTCGGAGCCGCTTCGAAGCCGTCATCGTTGATTGCACTGGAGAACAGCTTGCTTCAAGTGTTCTCAAGAGCGCGCGATCGGCGCCCTGCAACAAGCGCGCCGTCGCCGTCGCGATCGTGGACGGACAAAAAGCCTTAGGCAGTGCCTTCGATTTAGGAGCGCACTTTGTTCTCTACACTCCAATTTCTGTTGAGCGCGCCAAATCCAGCTTCCGCGCCGCCCGAGCCTTAATGAAGCGCGAACGCCGCCGCAACGCTCGAATCCCCGTAGAGATTAAAGTAGCCTTGCTTGTCGAAGGTAAAGCGGACCAATCCGCAGTCACCTCCGACATCGGCGAAGGCGGAATCGCAATCAGCCTGCCGCGTCGCGCGAAAAACGGCGAGCGCATGCAGGTTCGATTCATTCTCCCGGACACGGAATACACTTTGAAATGCACCGGCGAAGTCGCCTGGGAAAATGCTCACCGCCAAACCGGAATTCGTTTCGTTGATTTGCCCGCCGACGTCCAAATGCAGCTCAATGCATGGCTCATTCGTCATTCCCCAGATCTCGAAAAGGATGACCCTCCCGTGCCATGCAAACTCACCGATCTCAGCCTCGGAGGATGCTATCTGGAACTCGCCTCGCCATTTCCTGTTCGCACCAAGCTGACTCTATCCATGCGCGCTGGCGAAACCGAGTTGAGGGTCGAGGGCCTGGTAAGAGTCATGCACCCCGAGCTCGGCATGGGCGTGGAATTTACGCAGAAGACAGGTATCCAAAAAGAACAAGTTGAAAAATTCATTCAAACTCTGACCGGCAGCACCGGAGTGATTCCCCAGCTCATGGTTCAGCCCGAGAGCCTTGATGTAAGCGACGAATCAACCGAAGCGCCTCACCTGTCGGCCGATACCGAAGATCCATTGCTCGACCTGTTCCTCAAAAAATCCGCTCTGACTCCCCAAGCCTTCCAAATCGAACTAAGCAAACAGCGCGGATCACACTCCAAGCACGAAGCCGCCGCCTCCGTTTAGTTTGTGGGTGGGGTTTCCCCACGCACTACACAGCAACATTTTGTCATTCCGAACAAGGCGCAAGCCTTGGAGGAATCTGCTGTTTCTGAGCATCCGGATAAGCGCCGCGGTGCCCCATTTTTCGCGCACTTTGCGAAAGGGTGGGGAGATCGAGACACATGTATCCACTAGCATAAGAACGGTTCACGAAACATTCGGTCGTCCCTCTGCGTATATCAGAGCGGTGTTTCATCTCCCGAAAAAGAGGCCTTATGATCCCAAAACTTGGTGCGTGTGCAATTCTGTTTTCTGTCCTTCTGCTTGCTCTGTCAGGCCCTCCGGCCAGCGCGCAAGATGTCTTGCCTCTCGATAAGATCACTTCTCAGGCGGACTTGGAGCGAACCATCAAGACGCTCGATGCGGAGCTCTTTAATGCTTACAATCATTGTGACTTGCCGACATTCGCTTCATTTATTGATGAGAACATCGAGTTTTACCACGACAAATCCGGAAATACATTCGGCAGGACGGCGCTCACCGAAGCCATCAAGAATAATATCTGCGGCAAGGTGACCCGGGAACTTGTGCCGGGAACGCTCAAGGTTTATCCCATGAAGGGATATGGCGCGCTCGAACTGGGCGTCCACCGCTTTCACCATCCGGGGCATGAAGATAACGACATCCTCGGCGAGGCGGACTTTATTCACATTTGGCAATTCAAGGATGGCGCCTGGAAGATCACGCGGGTCATCAGTTACGATCACCACGAGGCGGGAAAGTAGAATGTTGTCCGCCGAGATTTGGACTCCACCAAAATGATTGTCACCTCAAGCGCAGTCGAGAGACCTGCTTTTCCGCACTCCGAACAGCGCCCACGTCACCGCGACCACACACTTAAATTTGTCATCCTGAGGCACCGGAGTCGGTCGCCCACGACCGGCTCCAAACGCCGGGTGCCCCATCCTTTTCGCGCACGTTGCGAAAGGGTGGGGATTTCACTCTCACACTACTTACACTTGTCATTCCGAACCGCTTTAGCGGTGAGGAATCTGCTTTTCACGATTGAAAAAACCAAAAAGATCCGCAATCACTTTCTTCGCAGCCGCCGTGCCTGTCACCTCCAGACGAATCGGTAAATCCCCCGACTCCACAACAATCCTGAACGTGAGAAACGGACAACACTTCCGCTCCAAATCCACCAGCTGTGCGAGACGAGTCAGCACGTCTGAAGAAGGCGGAAAACTAAAAGCAAGGCCCATCGGCAACGGCCTCACCTTGAGAAGCGACTGACGAAAGAAATCCAGGATGGTTTCACGCCGCTCCCGAAGTTCGCCATCAGAAAGATTGCACGCGATCGGTATTTCCATATTCCGATGTCCGAAGAGAATGTCTGAGCAGATGTCTGAAGAACAGCGTAGCGCAGCCGCAGATTTCTTGCCAGCGCGCCTGAGGAAGGGATGGCCCATCCTTTCGCGCCCTTTGCGAAAGAGCCTGCCCTGAGCGCAGTCGAAGGGGTGGGGATTTTCCCAACTCACTCCACCACATTTGTCATTCCGAACGAGGCGCAAGCCCCAGAGGAATCTGCTGTATCTGAGCGTGCGGGTAAGCGCCGGGGTGCCCCATTTCTCGCCGCCTTTGCGAGAAGTGGGAGGCGACGCCGCCGAAATGACGAGTGGTTTTCCTAGCAGGATGACGAGGGGATACTTGGCGCGAGCCGCCGCTTCTGAAAGAATTGGAACTTAACCCTCACAACAGAT
>DASYGR010000155.1:0-9817 GCA_035999525.1 Terriglobales bacterium | reverse complement strand
TTGCCGGAAACTCCGAGATTCCCGAAAGCCAACATCGAAGCGTTCGGGGGAGGAGAGCTCCAGCCTTCAAACTTAACGTCCGCTGGCGCGCCAACGGCCCCCAAAGGATAGAAACTCTTCGAGACCATATCGAAGATGCCGGCATTGTCCAAATCATTCCAAAGCGTGTCATTGAACGTCTTGAGCAAATCGGCATTTTTCGGGTCCGCAGTTGATGCCTTAAAGTCAGACGCCGCCAGTCGAACTTTCTCGACGCCCAAGCCCGTGCCAGTCTTGATCCAATCCTGTGCTTTCAACATGGGGACTGGAAGGCACAGAGCAGTCAGAAGCAAGGTCAATGCAAGACGGGAAAAGAATGAACGTCTGCCGGAATTAAGCCGCCGTGCTACCTGCATGGAAGGGTCGAATTTACTGCGATATATCGTATTACGACATAAATTATAGTTCAAGATAAAATCACTCCATGAATGTTATGCGAGAGGCGCGCACATCCGATGACCATTACTTACAAACGATAGGGAGAACGACAATACCCCACTCTATCTCTTGTAGTCGAACCAGAACTCAACTGAAACCTTATTTGCCGAATAATCGTTTGGCAGCGGACCAAAAGTATCAATACGCTGCAAGGCGCGGATTGCGGATTGATCCAAAGAAGGCACGCCGCTTGATTGCTCAATCTGCACGTTGGTGGGCCGTCCATCCCGCGTAATGTCGAACGTTACGTAGACTCGCTGGGCCTGTCCTATGCGCGGGTCCACTTCATATTTCAGCCAATTCTGCGAGACCTTTTGCTGCACCACGCGCACGTACCAGGCGAAACGTGTTCCAAAGTCACCTCCGCCTCCGGTGAATCCAAAGCCGCCCTTCGCTCCCCCCGCATTGAACATGCCATAGGGACCTTGCACCGGACCGCCTTCGCCGAAGGGTACCTGGTTTTCGGCTTGTTGCAGTGGTGCGGGTTGCGGCTTCTGGTGAGTCTCGGTGGTAATTGGTTTGGGCTTCGGCTTTTTAGATTCTTTGTCGGGAATCGGAATCGCTTCCGGCGCTTTTTCCTCAGGTTTCGGTTGCGACTTCGCCAGCCCCTTGGATTCATTCGCGAGAACATTCTGCGTTTGCTGCGGGTTAGCCGGAAGCGGAACCGTGGTCACAAGGGTCACTCCTATGGCATCACCGCCACCCCCCGCGCCCCAACTGCCGCCTCCTCTTCCCGGACCAATGACCGCGTACAACAGCACCGCGCCCGCAAATGCCGCATGCAGGACCGCCGACCACCCCAAGTTGCGGCCCCAACTGTCGTGTTCGAAAAATATTTCAGCGTTGGCTGCCATTAGCTTGGAGGGGTTGGGTCACGATGCTGACGTTGGTGATGCCGGATTGCTTTATCGCGTCCATGACAGTGGCGAAGGCTCCGAAAGGGACATCCTCATCGGCGCGGACGAAAATAGACTGATGTTGGGGATCACGGATCTTCTGGCGAAGCTTGCTTCCAATCTCATTGATATTGATGGGATCGTTCCCCAGGAAAACCCGCTGTTCCTTATTAATGCTGATTACAAGACGTTCTTCCGTGATTTCTTTAACGGTCCTGGTCTTAGGAACGCTGACCTCGATTCCGGATTGCAACACCGGAGCGGTGACCATAAAAATAATCAGCAGCACCAGCACTACGTCCACCAACGGCGTGATATTGATGTCGGCTAGTGCGATCTGAGTCCTTCCGTTCGCGGCGGTAAAAGCCATCAGCGGCGAACCTCAGTGGTTTCAACGCCTCGATACGATGCGGGCACTGGCTGACGCTCGACGGCATTCAGCATCTCGAGGGTAAAGTCGTCGCCTCGGGATGCGAATTCGCGGATCGAGCCGCCAATCAAATTGTAGGCAATCACGGCCGGGATGGCGGCGGCAAGTCCGGCAGCAGTCGTGATCAGAGCTTCTGAAATTCCGGGCGCAACTGCGCGCAACGTCGCAGCGCCGGCTGTGCCCAGTCCATGGAAGGCGTCAATAATGCCCCACACGGTTCCAAACAGCCCAATGAAAGGCGTGACCGCGGCGGTGATAGCAAGCCATGGGAGGTTACGCTCAAATCGAGTCATCTCTTCAGAGGTCGCGATCTGCATGGCCCGCTGAACGGCGATGGGATTGCCTACCACACCGCCTTGTCGGCGATATTCCTCGAACCCACACTCGAAAACTCCCACCAAGGGACTTGGACGGAACTGTTCGGCGACGGCTCCGACGTCCTGCAAGCGTTGAGCTTTGCGGAACGCGCGAACAAATCTTCCGCTCTGGACGCGCGCTCTACGCAGCAGGCTCCATTTGGAAAGGATAATTGCCCAGGAAACCAGACTGAACCCGAGCAGGATGACTAAAACAACTTTGGCGACTGGGCCGGTCTCGCCCACGAGATCTGATATTTCGCCACTGGCCACTACCGCAAAGAATGGGGGAAAATACATTAGGTTTGGGAGATTGCCTTAGTAGATTAGTAACTTCTGATTATAGACCAGTATTATCGCAACTTTTCCTGCGCATCCGGTTCATAAACACTCCGCAAAAACGCAAAGCCCATACGCCCGCCTCGAACGAAGCCGGCATCTTAAGCATGTCAGAAGTGAAACGATTTTTGCCACTCGTCGGCGTACAAAACTCACCCTGAAGGAGGCACTATGGCACACTATGGCACCTTACGTGACAACAGTCTTCTTGATTCGCAAACAGAGAACGCCGACGACATTCGCGGCGCGACTGTTTACGGAGGGGGGGATAAGACATTGGGAAAGATTGACGATGTGATTTTCGATCACGCTACAGGAAACATTCACTACGTGGTCATTGATACGGGAGGATGGCTTTCCAGCAAGAAATTCATCGTACCCCCTCAACAACTTCGATCTTCCGCGGCACACAAAGATGACTTTGAAATTAACTTAACCAAGGATCAGATACAAAAATTTCCACCCTATGACGACTCAGCCGTCGAGTCGGAGGGGAAGTGGCGCGACTACGAGAGCCGCTACCAGGACTCATGGGTAGGCGGAGCGGTCCAGCATCAGGAGGGAAGCGACCACAACGTGACCCCCACGGCTACGGAAATGCCTCCTGAGCCGGGCTCGATCGGTAGCCAAATCAGCCCTGAAGAAAATGCCCGTCTCACCGCGGAGCGAATTATTCCGGCCGGGGCGGACGAGGTCCTGATCAATAACTCGGCGGTCGGCATTGGTAGCCGTTGGTCAAACTTCGAAGATCGCCTGCGGCAGCGCCGTCGGGATATTACCAGCCAGTGTGAAACTTGCCGGGCAGATTCCGCGCCGGGAACAGCTTCCGACCGCGAGCGCGACGAACTGCGTAAAGCGAGTTAATCGGTAAGCATCCTCGACTCTAAAATGTGCCCCGCCCAAGCGAAGCTTGGCGGGGTTTTCTTGTCCCTTTTCCGGAGCAAAGCTTCGACGGGTGCCCATCCGTATCTGCTATCCTTGCGCGAAACATTCTGGTTCACTTTTCGAGGCGGCGATGCTGGTCGAGCTTCGGCTTGAAAACTACGCAGTTGTAGATAGTCTCGCTGTTGAGTTCGGCTCCGGACTCAACCTCTTGACCGGTGAGACTGGAGCCGGTAAATCCATCCTTATTGACGCACTCGCTCTGTTGCTTGGAGACAAATCTTCCTCCGATGTGATTCGATCGGGCACGGAGCGAGCCGTTCTTACCGCCGTGTTTGAACTCGAAGGCCAATCAGAAAAACACGCTTCCAAAATACTGGAGACTAACGGCATTGACAAAGATGAGGAACCATCTCTGATCTTGCGCCGCGAAATTGCCCTCGGCGGCAAGGGTCGAGTATTCGTCAACAATCAACCCGCCACCGTATCCGTCCTTCGTCAACTGGCCCCTCACCTTGCCAACATTCACGCGCAAAACGAATCCATTTTGTCTTTTGATGGCGAGGCCAGACTCGGCCTGCTTGATGAATTCGCGGGAATTCAGATCGCGAAAGTCCAAGAATTCTTTGCTCGCTGGAAAAATGTTGCCCAACGTATCAAAAGCCTGGAACAGGATGAACAGGACCGTCTTCGTTCGCTCGACTTGTGGACTTTTCAGAAACGCGAGATCGAAGAGGCCAAATTGCAGCCGGGCGAGGATGAACGCCTCGCCGCCGAAAAGCGCGTGCTTGCCAATGCCGAAAAGATTTACAGCGCGGCCATAAATGCGTTTGACTTGCTGTATGAGGGCGGCGCTTCTACCTCATGGTCGCTGCGCGCGGCACAAAAACATCTGGATGAGCTGGCCCGCTACGAACCTAAGTTTCAAGAGGCCCTTGCTGCACTGGAGACAGCGCGCATTAGCGTGGAAGACGTGGGTGCAACTCTGCGGGATTATGCCGGGGGAATCCATGCGTCGCCTGAGCACCTTGCTGAAGTCGAAGACCGGTTGGCCGCAATGGATCGTCTAAAACGCAAGTACGGCGCCACGTTGGAAGAAGTTATGAAATACGGAGAGGAGGTATCGCGCAAACTTTCTGAGATGGAAAATAAGGACGAAGTTTTGCGCCAACTCCACGACGAACTCGCTGCGTCGGCGCAGGAATATCTCACCGAGGCGCGAAGGCTTTCAAAAAAACGTCGCGAGGCGGCGCGAAAACTGGAGAAATTGGTCGAATCTGAAATCAATGATTTGGCCATGAAGGCGCGATTTCATGTTGAGGTCAATGGAACCGAGGAAGAAGGGAATTGGACGGCCTCGGGTTTTGACGCTTCGATTTACATGATTTCCACCAATCCCGGCGAACCCATGCGGCGATTGGAGCACGTGGCGTCTGGAGGCGAATTGTCACGCTGCATGCTCGCCTTGAAATCCAGCGTAGAGTCCGGTTCCGCTGGGCTGACTGGGAATAAGAAAAAATCCGGGGCTCAGCGGACTCTTGTTTTCGATGAAATTGATACCGGTATTGGAGGGAGTGCGGCGGAGGCTGTCGGGAAAAAGCTGAAGAGCCTGGCTAGATCCAATCAAGTGCTTTGTGTGACGCATCTGCCGCAGATAGCCACTTTTGCTGATCATCACTATTTGATTGAAAAGAAAGACTCGAATGGGCGTACCCGCACCACCGTTCGTCTGATCAGTGGCGCGGAGCGCACCGAAGAAATCGCCCGAATGTTAAGCGGCGCGAAACTCACGGACACATCGCGTAAGCACGCCGAGCAGATGCTGAAGACCAATGCCTAGCAGAGCGCGGGCGAGATGGATGTTTTGCTTTCCCCTGGGCATTCAGGGCCAATAGAGTCGCAGTGTATTGAGATTGCGTAATCCTCAAATATTAGCTAACATAGATTAGCTAATATGGAAACGATAACCATTCACAAAGCAAAAACGCAACTCTCTCGCTTAATCGAAAAAGCCTGTCGCGGGGAGGACGTGGTCATCGCGCGCGGGTCCAAGCCTGTCGTACGCCTCGTGGCCATTGAGGATGCCCAGGGAAATCGAAAGCCCGGGATGCTAAAGGGGAAAATACATATTGGCCCCGAGTTTTTTGAGCCTCTACCTCCCGAAGAATTGGATCGTTGGGAGTAGTGTCACGCCTGCTTCTGGACACTCACGCGCTGTTGTGGTGGCTGACTGGAAACGATGTGATGGCTGACTCCGTAAGAGACGAGATCGCGCATAAGTCCAACCACGTAGGGGTAAGCACTGCAACCGCGTGGGAAATCGCCACCAAAGTTCAACTCGGAAAGTTGGCTATTTCGTCCGAAATCGTACAGAATTTTTCTGCGTATTTGGAGCAAACCCGGTTCATTCCGTTACCCATTACCGTGAGGCACGCCATTCGCGCAGGCTTACTCCCCCGTCTGCACCGAGATCCTTTTGACCGGATATTGATCGCACAGGCGCTGGAAGAAGATATGATTCTTGTGAGCAATGAGAAAATCTTCGAGGGCTACGGGGTGACACGGTTATGGTAGCTCTCCCCATTCACCTCCCAATATTCCCCAATCGCTGCTAATCCCATGCGATTCTTTGGCTTACGTTGACCAAACATGTGCTTTCAGATAGTTTTAAGAGAACTTCATGATGGAGAGAGTGTATCCTTGAACAAGGAATCTTACGTGTCTGAAACGGGAAAAACCCTGCTTTTATTGAAACCCCGCGGCTTCTGCGCCGGTGTGGTCCGGGCCATTGATATCGTTCGCATCGCCCTCGAAGCCTTTGGACCTCCAATCTACGTGCGCAAAGAGATCGTGCACAATCGCTTCGTAGTCGAAGAGTTGCAAGGTAAGGGCGCGATTTTCGTTGATAGCATTGAGGAAGTCCCCAATGGCGAGCGCGTTATTTACAGCGCGCATGGAGTATCGCCCGAAGTACGCGAAGCCAGCAAGCAGCGCGGACTGCGTGTCATTGACGCGACCTGTCCTCTGGTGACCAAAGTCCACGTGGAAGCCGTAAAGTTTGCCAAAGAAGGCTATTCGCTGGTGCTCATCGGCCATCGAGACCATGATGAAGTGATTGGCACTCTGGGCGAAGCGCCGGTCGTGACACAGGTTGTGGGATCGCCTGAAGAAGCGGCTGCGGTGAGGGTTCCAAATCCCGACCGCGTCGCTTATCTCACTCAGACTACTTTGAGTCTCGACGAGACAAAGGACATCATTGCCGCCCTCCGGCTGCGCTTTCCGAACATTAAGGCTCCAGCCGCGCAGGATATCTGCTATGCCACCGAAAATCGGCAAGTTGCGGTAAAGCATGTTGCTAGTGACGCTGAGCTCCTGCTGGTCGTCGGTTCAGACAACAGCTCGAATTCTAATCGGCTAGTAGAGGTCGCTCGCAATTTGGGGACGGGATCGCATCTCATTGATAGTTATCGCGACATTCAGCCTGAGTGGCTCAATGGAGTCAAAACAATAGCGTTGACTGCCGGCGCATCAGCGCCAGAATGTCTCGTGGAAGAAGTCACTAAGTTTCTTGGTACGAAGGGCTTCGATAACGTGCAAGAAGTGGAAGTAATGCCCGAAAATGTACGCTTCGGATTGCCTCCTGAGATTGTGGAAGCAATCGCAAGCGCACCAGCTGGTGTGGCGGCTACTTAACATTTAAATATGGAAGAGACCTCCTCCTCGTCTCCGCCGGCAAAGGCTGGCCTTCAACTACACTTTGGAAAAATTGCGGATATAGGCAGTCGTGTCGCTGCGGCCATTGATCGTGCTCGACAATGCCTCTTTTCGCAGCAACACGACGAAGGATATTGGTGCGGTGAACTTGTAGGCGATGCTTCACTACAGGCGGATTACATTCTCCTGCACACGCTGCTTGGTTCTACAAACCCTGAACGTTTTCAAAAAGCCGCCAACCATATTCTTCAAAATCAAAATGAAGATGGCGGCTGGAGTATTTATCCCTGTGGACCATCGAATCTTGCGGTTTCAGTCAAGTCATATTTCGGTTTAAAGCTTTCTGGTTACCACGCTGATCATCCCGCACTGAAGCGAGCGCGAAAGAGGATTCTTGAACTGGGCGGCGTCACCAAAGCCAATACTTTCACGAAAATTTATCTGTGCTTCTTTGGTCAGTACGACTACGACGCGGTTCCCGCGATTCCCCCTGAGATTGTCCTATTTCCCAACTGGTTTTGGTTCAATATCTACGAGATCTCGTCGTGGTCGCGGGCGATTCTCGTCCCTCTTTCGATCGCTTATGCCAAGAAGCCCTTTAAGAAGATTCCGGATGAAATGGGCGTGGAAGAGTTGTTCGTGGGCGGGCGGGATAAGTCACGCATGCATCTGTCTTGGGACGATAAATTAGTCTCGTGGCGAAATTTCTTCCTGGGCCTTGACCGCCTCACGCACTGGTTTGAACGTGTGCATATTCGTCCGCTGCGTTCCATCGCTCTGAAAAAGGCTGAGAAGTGGATGCTTGAGCGCTTTGAAATGAGCGACGGCCTTGGGGCGATTTATCCTTCCATGATGAACGCGATCATCGCGCTGCGATGCTTGGGATATTCGCTCGACGATCCGCAGGTGATTCGGGCCCTCGATGAATTCGAGAAATTGGGAATCGAAGAAGAAGATACGTTTCGCATGCAACCATGCAAGCCCCCGGTATGGGACTCGGCTTATGCGCTATTTGCCCTCGGCGAAAGCGGCGTCCCTGCCGACGACCCGCGCATGGTGAAGAGCGCAAATTGGATTCTGCAAAAGCAGGTTCGAACGGTTGGCGACTGGAAGGTAAAAAATAGCAAGGGTCAACCCGGCGGCTGGTATTTTGAATTCAACAATGAGTTTTACCCCGACGTGGATGACACCGCAATGGTGTGCCTGGGTCTCGCGCAAACCGAGCATCCCAATGGCCGCTACCAGCGCGAGTCGGTGCAACGAGCTATTGACTGGATTTTTTCCATGCAGTGCCGCAACGGTGGATGGGCTTCATTTGATAAAGATAACGATCGCATGGTTTTTCAGCACATTCCCTTTGCCGATCACAATGCAATGCTCGATCCTGCCACGGTTGACATTACCGGACGCATTTTAGAGATGCTGGCAGCCTACGGATACGATCAGAGTCATCCAGCAGTTAAGAAAGCGATGAAGTTCATTCGCGACGAGCAGGAGCCTGATGGTTCGTGGTTTGGCCGTTGGGGCGTCAACTACATTTACGGGACGATGCTGGTTCTGCGCGGCCTTCAAGCGATGGGCGTGGACTACCACGAGCCTCATATCCAACAGGCAGCCGAATGGCTGAGAATGGTACAGAATCCCGACGGCGGATGGGGGGAGTCTTGTGATTCATACGACGATCCCAATACCAGAGGCGTGGGCCCTAGCACTGCATCTCAAACCGCGTGGGCAATCATGGGTTTGCTGGCGGCACACGACACTCGCAGTGACTGCGTGGCTCGAGGCGTCGCTTACCTATTGCGAACCCAAAAGAAAGATGGCTCCTGGGACGAGGTCTGTCACACCGGAACCGGATTTCCGCAAGTCTTCTATTTGAAGTACGACATGTACCGTCTGTACTTCCCCCTGATCGCGCTGACCACATACCAGAGAGTCATGGCCGAGAAGAGCAATTAGCAGTCAGCACTCATGCGACCTGAAACCCTAATGTTGAGTGCTGAGTGCTGAATGCTGGCTTTTATTACGGGCGCAACTGGTTTTCTAGGTAGTCACGTTGCGCGTGTTCTGGCAGAACAGGGTGCGCAGCTGCGCCTATTGGTGCGGCCCACGAGCGATCTCAAGAACATTGAGGGGCTAAATGCTGAACGAGTGTCCGGTGATCTTCGCGATGCCGGCTCCATCGAAAAGGCTATGTCAGGATGCGACGTTGTTTTTCACGTGGCTGCGGACTATCGTCTTTGGGCTCCTGACTCAGACCAGATGTATCGTTCGAATGTCGAAGGCACCAGAACAATTCTGAATGCCGCGCGCAAGAACCGGGTGCGGCGGGTCGTATATACGTCGAGTGTGGCGACCATGGGATTTACCGCCGACGGGAGTTCCGCAGATGAAAATTCTCCAGTGTCGCTCGAGAATATGATTGGGCATTACAAACGATCCAAATACATGGCAGAACAAATTGCTGTCGAAGCGGGGCGAAACGGGCTGGATGTGGTCATCGTGAATCCCAGTACGCCGGTCGGCGAACGAGATATAAAGCCGACTCCTACGGGTAGAATTATTTTGGATTTCCTGAAGAAGAAGTTTCCGGCTTATGTGGATACGGGGCTGAACCTAGTGGACGCGACGGAATGTGCTCGCGGCCACGTTGCGGCCCTGGAAAAAGGCCGAAGCGGCGAGCGCTACATTTTAGGTGGCGAAAATCTAACGCTGAAACAGAT
>DASYGR010000116.1:0-12680 GCA_035999525.1 Terriglobales bacterium | reverse complement strand
TGTCGGCGAGTTCGACAATTGTCGGATGAGCGTTCCTGCCCGTCAAGATTATATGCACCATTTCCGGCTTTTTCCTTAGCGCTTCAACCACTCTCGCCGGATCCAACATGCCGTAACTGATTGCGTAATTGATTTCATCCAGGATAACCAGATCCCACTCGCCGGATTGAATGGATTTTTCGCTTTCAGCCCACGCTTCCTCCACCATCTTTACATCTTCAGGGTCGGGTTTCTCGGCGCCGACTTTCACAAAGCCTCGTCCCATTTGCTTCATCACGAATTTGTTGCCGAACGCCTTGACGGCATCGAGTTCCCCATAATGCCACGAGCCTTTCAAGAATTGAAGCATCAGCACGCGCATACCCTGCCCCACAGCCCGTAGCGCGGTGCCCATGGCTGCCGTGGTTTTGCCTTTGCCGGGCCCAGTATTCACCATGATCAGACCGCGACGAATGTCTTCCATGAGAGTGGATGATTGATTGTACCTCGCAGGATGGATGGAGAGGACAAGCGTCGTCGCCCATCCCGCCGGGCGGGATGCCCGGCCCTCCATTGAAAACGCGGATTTTTAATGCACTTCGAGTGATTTGCGCAGATCGGGCGATTGGGTTTTTGCCGGATGGCTCTCATCTCCCATTAATTGCGCGGCGATTCTGAGGGCGTCAATTTCTTTCTTTACGCGGTTGATTTCCTGTTCCTTGGTGCGAATCACATCAATCGGATTTTTCATTGGAATCCTCGGATATTTCGTCTAATGAATGTAGCCGTGCGGCCCGCCGGACGAAACATACCGAAGGTACAGAGCTAATTCCTGCCGTTGCAGGTCTGGGGTAATCAATTTCAGGGCGTTACTAATGGCCGGTGTGATAAGGATGTCCCTTTAGGATAGTGAACGCACGGTAGAGCTGTTCCAGCAGCACGACCCGAGCCAGTTCATGCGACAAGGTCATTTTGCCCAAAGAAAGTGTGAAAGACGCCTTCCGTAACACCTGATCGCCGAAGCCGTCCGTCGGGCCCACAGCAAACAGCAGGGAAGCCGAACTGCTCTCCTGATGTTTGCGCAGAAATTGGGCTAAATCCTCGGATGAGAGCTGTTTTCCTTTGCTGTCTAATGCGATTAGAAAAGGGTTAACAGTATCGCCACGGCCGAGCGATGTCAGCAGGGTGGTTTCGTCTTTAAAGGCTTTTCCCTCAACGCTGGTGTAGTAGGCGAGCCGCTTCAGGTATTTGTCCGTCAGCTCTTGAATGGCGGGGTCTTTAGTTTTTCCGATCCATGCGATCTTCAACTTCACGAGACAGATTTAAGCACGAAAACGCAGATCAGGCGCGTTTCCTTCGCTTTGCAACGGTAGGCGCTCGTTTGCTCCGGACCCGAGCCGGAGCCACGAGTTCCGCGGGACGCAGCTTCTTTGCCGACTTCCACAACCGTTCCAAATCGTAATACTGGCGCGCCTTCTCTGTGAATATGTGCACCACGAAATCTACATAGTCAATCAGGACCCATTCCGCCTGCTTGTAACCTTCGACATGAGCTGGCCGAAGGCCCGCTTTCTTGAGCCTATCCTCAACCTCATCGGAAATTGCCTGAATTTGCCGGGGATTCGTCCCGCTGCAAACTACGAAGTAGTCGGTGAAGGCTCCAGAACCTTTTTCAAGCTCAAGAATTGAGATGTCTTCCGCTTTTTTTTCCTGGCAGGCGGCAATGGCGGCCGATACTTGCTGTTTCAAATCATTTTTTTTCATGCGGTAGAAGCGTCGTTGGTCGGTGGTCCTTGGTCGTCGGCTTTTGGCTGATGAACCGATTTACCGGGTCTCACCATTCTATCTGACAAAGCGCGAGGAGTTCTTGAACCATTCGTGAATTCATGCTGCCCTGTGAGCCACACGTCCGCCAACGATTGTCGCAACCACCTTCCCCGTAAGTTGCCATCCGTTAAACGGGGAGTTGTGCGATTTTGAACGCGACTTACTCACATCGAATGTCCATCGTTTTTTTGGATCGAAGATGGTAACGTCGGCATAATTTCCCCGCGCCAGAGTGCCGCGGCCTTTCAGGTTGACCACACGAGCGGGTCCCGAAGTAAAAAGTTCGACGATTCGGGTCAGCGGAATTTTTTGTTCGCGGTACAGTCTGGTAACTGCGAGAGCAAGCGCTGTTTCCAGCCCGGTGATTCCGAACATGGCACGCTCAAACTCAACCACTTTTTCGTGCTGAGCATGCGGGGCATGATCGGTGGCGATGGCATCAATGGTTCCGTCAGCCAAAGCCACGAGGATTGCTTCCCGATCCGCGCCCGAGCGCAATGGCGGATTCATCTTGAAATTCGTATCGTAATCGCCGACGTTCTCATCCAGCAGCGTGAAGTGATGCGGGGTAACCTCGCAGGTGACGCGGATATTATTTCGTTTCCCGCGCCGAACAACCTTTAACGCCTCCGCAGTAGAAATATGCGCGACGTGAATGCGTGATCCAGTGAACTGTTGAGCGAGTTGCACGTCCCGTTCGACGATAGAGGCTTCCGCAGAAGCTGGCATGCCACGCAATCCGAGACGGAATGAAGTCGGACTCTCATTCATCGAGCAATGCTCAGTCGCCCGCGTATCTTCAGCATGTTGGATGACCGGTATTCCGATCTCGGCCGCAAGCCGCAATGTTTCCCGCATGGTGGCATCGCTGAGAATGGGCCTTCCATCATCGCTGATTGCGACGGCTCCCGCGCGTTGTAGCGCACGAAAATCCGTTAGCACTGCGCCTTTGCTGGCTTGGGTCGCAGCGGCGATCGGGAAAACATTCACCACGGCGCGGCGATCGGGAAGTTGTAGCCATGTGACCCAATCGGGAGAATCAACGATTGGTAAAGTATTCGGCATGCAACAAACGGAAGTAAATCCACCGACGGCCGCCGCTGCTGTACCTGTGGCAATGCTCTCTTTGTAGCTCTGGCCAGGCTCGCGCAAATGGACATGCAAATCAATAAAGCCCGGCGCCACGATGAGTCCGCGCGCGTCGAAAGTTTCGCTGGTGGCATCTCGTAATTTGTTGGGAGGAGCAATATCCGCGACACGCCCGTCGCGCAGGAGGATGTCGAAGGCCGCGTCAAGCTTCGCGGCGGGATCTATAACGTGACCGCCTCTAATCAGCAGACTGCCTGTTCTGTTTTGCTTCACCGGCGGCCTTTACCCTTTCCCAAAGCCCGCGCCAGGATTGCCATTCTGACCGGAACTCCATTCTGTACTTCCTCGACGATGACGGATTGCGGGCAGTCCGCTACTTCAGAGGTGAGTTCCAGTCCGCGGACAATGGGGCCTGGGTGCATCAGCAACGCATCCTTCTTTGCTAATTTCAGCCGCTCCGTGGTGATTTGATATTTCAGAATATATTCCTGGAGACTGATCTTCTTCCCGGCTAGCCGTTCTTTTTGCACTCGCAGCACCATCACGGCATCCGCGCCTCGCACTGCGTCTTCGACAGTGCGGCTGAGATGCAGTCCGGGCGCCAGGCTGGCCGCAAGCTCAGGCAAAAAATCGGCTGGTCCGCAAAGGGTGATCTTCGCTCCGAATTTGCTGTAGAGATGAATCGCTGACCGAGCGACGCGGCTGTGATAAATGTCGCCCACAATAGTGATATGCAGGCCGTTCAAAGTCTTTTTGTGCCGCAGGATGGTGTAAGCATCCAGAAGCGCCTGCGAGGGATGTTCATGCATTCCGTCGCCGGCATTGATTACGGGAATGTCCAGATGTCGCGCTGCGAGCAAAGGCGCGCCCGCATTGGGATGGCGGATCACGAGAATATCTGCGCCCACCGCACGAAGCGTGTAAACGGTGTCAAGCAGAGATTCGCCCTTCTCAATGCTTGATCCGCTGGATTGAACGAGGGTGGTCATGGCGCCAAGCGACTTAGCCGCGATTTCGAAGGAACTTCGAGTGCGAGTGGAAGGCTCGTAAAATAAAAGCAGCACTCGTTTGCCACGCAACATAGGACGGCTTCTGCGTGGATTCATCCGCGCCGCCCCTTTAAGCAGAGACATAATCTCAGCCGCGGACATGTGTTCGATTCCAAGCAGCGAACCGGACGCAATTCCCGAAGCCTTTGGCGATTGATTTTTCCCGATGGCGATCATGTAGCCTGCGAGATGCCGCTTTGCAAAGGCAATTCCGTTGCGTAGAGACCTGGCTTGCTAGCTCTTCCTGCGCTCGTCACCGTTACTCGTTCGAATCCGAGTCTGTAAGCATGGTTCTATTCCGGCTTTTCCACCAACAGAACTTTTTCTGCGTTGTCCAGTTCTTTTAGCTGAACCTCGATAATCTCCCGCTCGGTGGTTTGAACCTTGCGGCCCACGAAAGTGGCTTCGACCGGCAACTCTCTGTGCCCCCGGTCAATCAAAACGCAGAGCTGCACTCTTTTAGGGCGTCCGTGACGAAATAACGCATCGAGAGCCGCCCGTGTGGTGCGCCCGGTGTAAAGGACATCGTCAACCAGAACGATAGTTTTCCCGGTGATTGAGAACTCCATCTCGGTTTTCTGCACCACCGGCTTATGGCCAAGCGTGGATAAATCGTCACGATAGAGGGTGATGTCGAGCGTCCCCACAGGGATCGGCGTTTTTTCGATGCGCTGAATCATCTGACCCAGCCGCTGCGCGAGAAACACCCCACGCCTGCGAATTCCCACCAGGCCCAGTTCGGCTGCGCCGTCGTTTTTCTCGATGATTTCGTGCACTAACCGCACCAGCGTGCGTTCAATTTCAGACGCAGACATGAGCTGCGCCTTATGCCGCAGGTTTGATTGTGAATGCGCTCCGGGAGTCATGAACGCTGCATCATACGCGGGAGGTACGGTGTGGAGCAAGGCGCTGCATCAATTCCCTAAATTGAGTCTTTCTTTCGCAACACTGCCGCTCCGATCATGCCGCCCATGCTTGATAAAGCCATGAACAATAAAAGCATCATGATGGAACCGATAACCAGCATCAGGATAAAGCCCTGGGGGCTGGCATAGAAGTCAAGCACCTGCTGCATCTGGGGATCAGTGCTCCGCGAGACATACTGCTCAGCCGCTTTCAACATGAGCGCATGGAGTTGGCCTCCTGAATGCAATACGGCCGCAGCTGTGGCGGATGCAATAGCTGTAATTCCAAATCCCAGAACCCCACTGAGAGCGCCCAACCTGGCTCCAAGTTTTATAGTGAGCTGTGCGAAGGGATTGCGCCGCCGATAGAAATAGACCGAAAGAAATCCTGTTGCGAGAAGGCCGAGCCCCAGTGCTCCAGGAATAATGGTGGCGAGAGCCGTGGCGATCAACATTCCGACGAACGCCGCCGGCAGCGCCTGCGCCCATTGCCCCTTGGAATGCATCGGCAGTTGGGAATAGGAAGTTCGTTCCGCAACAATTTCGGGAACGGTCTCGCTAAGCGGCATGCTGTCGGCCGTTACTACTACTCTGATTTGAGGAGCAGTGCAATGCCCACAAAACGCGGTGCCATCTTCGACCGCCGCGCCACACTGGTAGCAACGATGTTCCACCGTTTTCAAGTTACAGTACTGGCGCTGAAGGAGGCAAGCGTGGGAAGGCAGTCCTTCATGCGCCCCGCAGCCTGTTTTTATCGCGCGATGTATCTTCTAAATAGAGGTATCTTTCCCGTGTGTGCGGACGTATACCAGCGTAAAGCTCGCCCCGCTGCCGTCGGGTTGAACGGCGACGATGTGCTGATTATCCTCGGTGCCGACTTTTAGTTCCACGTTCTTGCCGGTATTGTCCCCTTCACACTTGAGCTTGGAATCGTTTTCATCGCTGGATCGGCTATAGTTCATGTGCTCATTGCTGCGGCATTGCAGCACGTTGCCATATTTCTTCAACTGATTCTCATAATAAGCGATTAATTTGGCTGGAGGATCGTCCGATGCGTACTCGACGGCTACTACCTTCACGCCAAATCCGAAGCCCGAAATATCAACATTCGCGTTCTTCTGATCTCCGTCGTTGTCTTTAAGCTTGAGCTGTGCCCCGGGATACACGGGCAATCCGGTATCGCGCACGTCAGGGCCGTTGCTTACGTGTATTCCGCCCACCGGCGTGTTGATATCCACATTCTTATCTTCGCCATTGTCGTTTTTTTTAACATTCACGCTACAGGCAGAGAGCAGGATCACTAACACGAATGACAGTGCCAACGCTGGCGCCGATTTATTTGGAATACTCATTCTGATCTCCTCAATTCTAACTTCGTGGACGATGAATCCCGGCTCCCCGGGCGGCAATATTTGGAATGCTGACCGGTAAATGGCCACGAATTTCAATCTCTCCAAACAGCGCTTTCACCGCGCCAATCTCAGAAACTGTTTCGTCTGAAAAAGTGCAAAGATAATTTTGCACTTCCGGGAAATCTTGTGCCAGATACGGATTTCCAGCGGCGATCACCACGGTTTTCTGCGCGGCATGGTCCAAAATATTTTGCAATAATTCTCCGCTGGAACTTTCCAGCGCAACGGAATTTGTAATATTCCCACTACTCGCCTTCCTCATTTTTCCCGCCGTCGGAACCATGTACACGGCCGAAACCACCGATTGCGCTCCGTTGACGGCCGTCAGAACGTTGTCAGACATCGCGTTAGCTATGCGTGGATCAACATAAAACACCGTAACATCAGGGACACGCTTGCGTATTTCTCTTTCCAGCGCGCGGCCAGAAGTGGTCCGGACGTCAGCGGAAAAAATAACCACAACGACCCGATTGCTGGTTTCCTCTATTTTTTGATACGGAAGACTCGACGGCACAGTTCCTGTTTTTTTCAAAGGAAGCACCATGTTGTTATCGCGCACCAGCGTGGTGCCGTTATCGGCAATTTCCTGACCTAGAGCAAGGTTCTCAGGCTTCCCAACCGCGCTCGATATTTTGTCCAAGTCCACCAGTCTCGCTTTTTGCAAGTCCAGAGACGCTTTGACCTTCAGGACTTTCAGCACGGATTCGTTCAGGCGGCTCTCCGAAATTTCACCGCTGCGGACCGCCTTGATTATGGCGGCGACGGAAGCATCGAGATCGGCGGGAATCAGCAGGACGTCATTTCCCGCTTTGAAGGCATCTACCGCAGCGCGCCCGATGTCGTTTCGATAAAGACTGGTCAGGCCGGCCATATCCAGCGCATCCGTGATTACGATTCCCTTGAAGCCAAGCCGCCGCTGCAGGAGGCCAGTGACAATTCCTGGAGAAGTGGTAGCGACATGATTGGGGTCCGGATCGAGTGCGGGAACGGTCACGTGAGCGACCATGACGGCATCAACGCCTGCGTCAATGGCTTTACGAAAGGGTGCAAGTTCTGTCGCTTGCAGTCTTTGCATGTCGCCGGTGACTTGCGCGACGCCCAAATGCGAATCGGTCGCCGTGTCACCGTGCCCCGGGAAGTGCTTGGCTGTGGTTAACATTCCCCATTCATGCGCCCCCTTAATATACGAGGCGACCATATCTCCAACTTGTTGCGGATCTTCCCCGAATGAGCGCGTGTTGATGATGGGATTCGCGGGATTCGAATTGACGTCTGCCACTGGGAAAAAATTCCAATCCACTCCGATCGCGCGAGACTCCTGGGCGGTGATCCGGCCAAAGGCCTCGGCGTAATCCAGTTTTCCTGCCGCACCGAATGCCATCGCATGAGGAAAAACCGTTCCCCCCACGAGGCGCATCGTGATTCCGCGTTCGAAATCCGCGGCGATCAGAAGGGGAAGCTTGGAATCTTGCTGCAATCGGTTTAAGAGCTCAGCCGTTTCGTAGGGCTCGCTCTTGTAGAGAAACGGCGGCTCATAGGGCACGCTCATGGCAAACGAGCCGATGTGATACTTCAGCATGGCGTCGCGCAGTTGAAGATATTGCGGGCTATTTGCATTCAGAAATTCCGCCCGCACCCAGATCATGAAAAGTTGTCCGACTTTTTCTTCCAGTGAAAGTTTAGCCAGAGTTTTCTCCGCCCACTCTTGACCCGCGTGGTCAAGATGAATGGGCCCAGGCTTCTGATACTTTTGTCGAGCGAACAAAGAGGGGACGAGCGCGAGAACGAGCACGAGAAGAAGAATGGCTCGGACAACAATTCTCTTGGACATCAGGCAGAAGATACCACGAGAACCGGCAGGACAGTGCGGCCGCTGGTTGCGACTATCGCGCCTGGATTGCATTTGCGATGATTGCAACCGCCTCTTGCTGAATTCCTGGCTCGTCACCGAATCCTTTGAGCCACACCACATCCGGTTCGCGGCGAAACCACGTCATCTGACGCTTTGCATAGTTACGATGCGCTTGCTGTGTCGCCTGCACCGCGGTCGAATAATCAATCTCGTGGTGAATGAGTCGCATGACTTGCCTATAGCCAAGTGCAGTCAACGGAGCGGCGCTCTCCCCGTACTTATCACGTAGCCGTCGTGTTTCTTCCACCAGCCCTTCGTCGAACATTTGTGCGGCACGCCGGTTGATGCGGTCATACAACTCCTGACGAGGCGGATCCAACCCCAGCCGCAGCACACGAAATCCTGTTAATGGCTCGCGGCCCGTCTGCCACAACTCGCTCATTTTTTTGCGCGAGGTAAGGCACACTTCAATCGCCCGAATCAGCTTCGGAGTATCGTTCGCATGAATCTTTTCCGCGGCCGTCCGGTCGAGTCGCGTCAATACTCGGTGCAGATAATCGCCTCCTCGGGCTTCCGCGCGCTCGCGTAGTTTGTCGCGTAAATATTCCGACCGCCGTGGGCCTGAGAACAGGCCCTCCAATAGCGCTCTGAGATAAAGGCCAGTTCCTCCAACTACAATAGGCAGCGCACCCCTCAACTTAATTTCGCCAAGAACCCGGCGCGCCCCGGCCGAATATTCGCCCGCCGTGATGTAACCATCAGGCTCTACAAAATCAAACAAATGATGAGGAGCGCGCGAGCGTTGGGCCTGCGTAGGTTTGGCCGTGCCGATTTCAAATTCGCGATACATTGCGACCGAATCGCAATTTACGATCTCTCCGCGAAAGTGTTCCGCAACCGCTATGGACAGCGAGGTTTTCGCACTCGATGTCGGTCCCAGCAACACGACCAGCAGGGGGTCGTCCGGCACGTTGTCTGGCACGTCAGCGGAGTCTCCAGGAAATGCCGTGCCAGTAGCGGGCGAGAGTAATCGCGAGAATCAGCAAGGCAATCACAATGATGCCGGTGGCTTCCATTTTGTATTGCTGCAGGGTCGAGCGCCGCAGTTTCGCCGCCTGATCCGTCGTTCGATCTGTTGCTTGATGGGAAGACGGCTTTGCAGAAGAATTCGACACGGCTACATTGTAGCTTCGATTCAGACCAGCGGAGGCTCTTGAGTTGGAGTAAATGGAAATGGCGCGGGGTTACAATTTGTATTTAATGGCGAACTCGAGCCAGCCGATCTTCCGCAAGCCTACCCCAGTAGAACGCATATTCAATCGTGCCTTGGGATTTTTGATAGGCATCGGCATAGGCTTCCGAGGCAAGTATTTGCTGGAAGTGCGAGGCCGCACCAGCGGACGAACTTTCTCCACTCCAGTGAATTTGCTTCAACTGCGCGGAAAACAGTATTTGGTCGCGCCGCGGGGACGTACGCAATGGGTTAGGAACGCGGAGGTCGCGGGCGAAATCACTTTGAAAAAAGGACGCAGCCGCTCAAAATTTCGTTTGCAGGTCGTTTCCGACCGTGACAAGCCAGAAATCCTCAAAGCCTACTTGGATCAATTCAAGAATGAAGTGCAAACATTTTTTCCTGTCCCGGCCGGCTCGCCCGCCCAGGCCTTCTCTGAAATCGCTCAGAACTATCCCGCGTTTGAGCTGACAGTTCACGCTTGAAGCATCTCGTTCTCCGCCCCGATAAGGATGCATTCGAACATAATCACAGCAAACCGCGCGGCCTATAATGCCTGAAGAATGCGAATACCATATTTCGATGGCGCGAAATATTTTTTCGTCCTCTCTCTACTGGCGTTGTCTTCCCTCTCTTCCTTCGCCCAACAAGGCACTGCTACCGGACCGCCCGTAACCATAAAAACTAGAAGTCTTCCCAAAGGCTACTTGCAGCGCCTCTACCACTTTGCAATGCACGCAGACGGTGGGATCACTCCGCTAAAGTGGACTCTCACAAGTGGCGCGCTGCCATTGGGAATTCGACTGGAGCCGGACGGTGTACTCAACGGCGTTCCGACTCAAACGGGCGAGTTCTCGTTTTCATTGACTATCACGGATAGCGGAATTCCAAAACAGCAGATTACACAAGAATTCAATGTTGTAGTTGTTACTCCATTGGTCGTCCGGTGGAGTCGCCCGCCAAAGGTCAACGGCACTCGAGTGGATGGAGCGATCAAGGTCTCCAATCAGACTGGCGAAGATTTTGACTTAACTATGATCGTGCTGGCGGTGAACGAAAACGGACGTGCGACCGCGATTGGCTATCAGCATTTCCCTCTAAAACCGAATACCCTCGATTTTGAGATTCCCTTCGGGGAAAACCTGCCCAATGGCGCCTACAACGTGAACGTGGACGTAATCGCCGAAGTTGCCTCGATCAACAGCATTTTCCGCGGTCGGCTGGTAACGAATGTGAAGGTACTGCAAGCCCCTTGAGGGGCCAGATCGAACTCAGCGGCGTTCTTATTGCCATGCTGACCTATTCCTATTGTCATGCTGAGCCTGAGCTTCCGCTCGCGGAAGCTCAGATAGTCGAAGCCCCCCTACCCCCGCCAGCCTTTAAATCGAAAGGAGACCGCTGAAATCGCCGGTGAACGCTGCGCCACCGAAAAGGGGCAACCCTCACGGTTCCAAACAAAAGGGCAGGCGCGGACACCTGCCCCTTCGCGCTGATTGCCGGAAGTAATCCTCATTTGGGGGGAGGGCCACGTTCGCGGCTTTATCTACGGCAATCAACAAGTCAAAAAATAAGAATCCCGAGGTGGTGTTGGGATCATTCGTCTCGGCCAGTAGCTCGCTTTAGACCCTCGCCGACCTGCCATCGTTGCTTCCTTGCGGATGCTACGCGCGATCTGTTGCTCGGGCTCCGGGCTTACCGCCAACCGGATAAACCAACCCAACGCCTCGGGATTCTATCTTGCCTTTGACGGGTCTTCCTGTTCGTCTCAACCAGCGCTTTGCTATAGACCCTTGCTAACCCTCCCTCATTCATTTCGCAATGTAGAGGGTGACTTCGCTTGAGCCCCGGACGCCGCACCAACTGGATAAACATCAGAAGATGTCAAAGAACGATTATGTTTCTACTCTTCTTTTTTTTAGAGTCAATAAAAATCTAAATCTTTTATCTGCTTATTTTTCAAGCGTGTGCGCGCGGTTCACAGGCCTATGCAGCGTCCATTGTGCAACCGGAAGTGCCGGACAGCCTTTAACAATCGCCACCGTGATCTTTCACGGTAAATTCATATCTTCCGACGGATCAAATGCCTGCCGATTCCCGCGTGCGCTGTGAATATCGAGCTGGAAACTGTGACTGGTAAGGCTTTCAGTCAGCGAAGTATTTTCCAAATATCGCGGACCCTACCGTAACAGCCGCTGGGCCTATCGCAAGAATCCCCTGCCGCCACATGTCTCACCGCGCCTTTTCTGATATTCTCATCAGTTTTACCCGAGGTGAATGGTGGAGAGCCGGGGAGCAAAATACCATCGCGGACGTTTGGGAGAAGCGCTTCGCGAAGAGATACTCGCCATTCTCGAAGGCGAACTTGGCGATCCGCGAATCGGCTTGGCAACCGTGAGCAGCGTGGCGTTGGCTGATGATTCCCGGTCGGCGCGAGTTTTCGTAACGGTGGAAGGAGATGACGCCGAAGCGGAGCGCACCCTGGAGGGCTTAACCGCAGCGGTCGGCTATATTCGCCGTGAGGTTGCCGAGCGCCTTCACCTTCGCCGGGCTCCTGAACTATATTTTCAAGTAGATCGCTCAGGACAGCACGTCGCTAGAATTGACCAGCTTCTGAAACGGGCTGGCAGGAAGAAATCGGGGTAAGCAGCTGTCAACCGGAGTTCCGCAGGATGTTGAAAGAGGTGCTGAATCAGATTGAGCAGCGCAACCGATTTGTGCTGACTTCTCATGCAAGGCCTGACGGCGACGCGATTGGCTCGGCGCTCGCCTGCTGCCAGATTTTGCGCGCCATGGGGAAAGAAGCCGATGTGGTTTTGAGTGATGGTATTCCACGCATTTACCAATCGCTGCCCTTTGCCGACAAGGCAATCCAGGCGGAGAGCATCAACGGAGATTATGACGCAGCCATTATTCTGGAATGTGACAGCATTCAGCGAACCCGGCTCGAAGGCTTTGAAAATCAATTTCTCATTAATATTGATCATCACCTGAGCGGACGCCCCTTCGGCAACGTGAACTGGATTGATCCCAATGCTGTGGCCACTGCCGAAATGATCTATCGTATCGCGCGGGAAGCGCGCATCCCGGTATCTCCCGAAATTGCAACATGTCTTTACACCGGAGTTCTCACCGATACCGGATCGTTCGTCTTTGAGGGAACGAATGAGCGCACATTTGCGCTGGCCCGCGAACTCGTTCTGGCGGGGGCCGATCCAGTGCAATGCGCGCGCAACGTCTATTTCGGACATTCCACGGCCAAGATGCGATTACTCGGCGCGGCCCTGTCGCATCTCGAACGCGAAGGTTCTCTGGCCTGGTTTTGGATCACCCAGGAAG
>DASYGR010000101.1:0-2900 GCA_035999525.1 Terriglobales bacterium | reverse complement strand
CATAGCAGCGACAGTGAAGCGATTTGGCCGCCTCGACATTCTCGTAGCAAATCATGGCGTCTGGCCCGCGGAAGATATGCCGGTTGACGAGATGTCCGACAAGCAATGGCGAAAAACACTTTCAGTTAATCTCGACAGCGTATTCGCTCTCGTGAAGTATTCTGTAAGTCAGATGAAAGCTCAAGAGAAAATTGACCAGGCCTCCGGCGGCCACATCGTACTCGTGAGTTCCACAGCAGCGCAACGGGGAGAAGCCTTTCATTGCGATTATGCTGCAAGCAAAGGAGCACTGATCAGCATGGTCAAAGGGCTATCCACCGAACTGGCCCCGCACAAAATTTACGTGAATTGTGTTGCCCCAGGCTGGGTTGATACTGACATGTCTGCCGCAGCGCTAAATGACACGAAAGCCCGTAACAAAGTCCTGGCGACAATTCCGCTGGGTCGCGTTGCCACGCCAAATGAGATTGCGGCCCCTATTCTTTTCCTGTGCACCCCCCACGCGGGATTCATCACTGGTGAAATTTTGAACGTAAACGGCGGGGCGGTGCTGGCGGGTTGAGCCTTCTATCTCTCTATTCAGCGTGTACAAGCAGCTAGAATCGCGATATCCGCGTCTAACTACTGGAAAGCATGAAGTACGCCTTGTTAGCCATTCTGCTGTCCGTCTCCGCATTCGCACAGACGGGCAAACCGAACACCGGATCTGCGGTTTCGTCAGCCTCCGCATCCATCCCCGTTGATCAGCAGGATCAAAAAAAAGCGAAAAACCTCTTGGACCAAATGATTCAAGCATTGGGTGGACAGGCCTATCTGAACATTCAGGAAGTGAGCCAGGAGGGCCGCACCTATAGCTTTCATCTAGGGCAACCCATCAGCGCCGGCTTACTGTTTTGGCGTTTTTACAAATATCCAGATAAGGATCGTATCGAGCTAACCAAAAAGCGCGACGTTGTGGAAGTATTCAACGGCGAAAAAGGCGCTGAAATCACATACAAAGGCGTGCGTCCGATGGATACCAAAGAACTCACGGATTACCTTCGCCGCCAGAAATACGCACTCGATGTGATTTTACGAAAGTGGCTAAACGAGCCGGGAATCGCTCTTTTTTATGATGGCCCGGCCGTCGCCGACCAACAAGCTGTCGAGAAAGTGACCATCATGAACGCCCACGATCAGGCGGTGACCATCTATGTAGACTCCAACACTCACTTACCGGTTAAAAAGAGTTTTTCCTGGCGCGATCCCACCGACAAAGAGCGCAATGTGGAAGAGGAGGGCTATGACAATTACCGGCCTGCCGACGGCATTATGACTCCCTTTGTCGTCACTCGCTATTACAACGGTGACATGTCAAATCAGCGGTTCTTGACTTCCGTTTCCTATAACAAAGAAGCCAGCGATTCCATGTTCCACGTGGAACCGACTCAGCCAGGAGCATCCAGAAAGTGACGGTCTCGAACGTTTTCCTTGAGGCACCCCCTAACTGTAAGTGTTTCGTTATAGTTACCCCATTCGCGGAACCGTGCTGTTGGGAAATGACCACGCACTGAAGCTTTTTTGCCACAGTCGAGATGCTTAGAGTCGGCGTAACCTGATGACGACCCAGCCATTTAATCAGATTGAAATTTGAACACACAGTCCGCACCCCAACGGAGTGCAGAGGAATTGGTCTCCACAGCGGCGCACCCGTCACTCTTCGCATCCTGCCAGCCCCTGCCGGTACCGGCATTCTTTTCCGTCGCGTAGATCTCGATGGTTTTGAAGTCGAAGCTATTAGCCGCAACGTCGCCCGCGTCAGCTATGCCACTAGCCTGATGAAAAAAGGCGTCCTGATATCAACAACCGAACATTTGCTGTCGGCGTTTTTTGGGATGGGAATAGACAACGCGATCGTGGAATTGAATAACCTGGAACTTCCCATCCTCGATGGCAGCGCCCTGCCTTTCGTCGAACTGATTCAGAAGGGTGGAGTTCGCAAGCAACGGCGTGAGCGCCGGTATTTTAGAATTCGCCGCGAGCTTGAACTGCGGGAGGGGGACAAATTCATTGGAATCTATCCCTCCGAAACTCATTCCGTTTCTTACGTCATAAATTTTCCCCACTCGCTGATCGGCAAACAAACTTTTTGCGTTGACTTGTCAGATGGAAACTACGTGCGCGAAATCGCGCCCGCGCGGACCTTTGGTTCGAGAACGGATGAGCAGGCCATGCGCAATATGGGATTGATTCGCGGAGCTTCCGTCGAAAATTGTATTGTGCTCACCAATGATGGGATCGAGAATCCGCCGCTACGTTTCAAAGATGAGTTTGTGCGCCACAAAGTCCTGGATTTGATAGGCGATCTTGCACTGCTGGGAAAGCCCATTCTTGGAAGTGTCGTCGCAGACCGGGCTGGCCACGCCATGCACACAGCCCTCGTTTCACGTCTGCTGCGCGACCACTCCCTGTGGGAAGAAACCACAGTTGACGACACCTCCCATATCCCGGCGCCGACTTATCAAGCCGACGTGGAACAGGTCGTTTAATCCTGAGGGGATTCTCAATCAGCCGCGTGCGGGCTGGCATCCGTCCAATCCCAAAAAGACTTCTCTTCTATCAGCGCAGCCAATTCCGCTCGGGCTTTGGCGGTTAACTCCGCGGCGTAGTTCTTTGTGGACTGCTGGTGCTCAGCGGTCAATTGAGAGACCCGAACTGCGAGGAGCGGAGCGTCCTCTTCCAACATTCGAAGCAAACGTTCCGCGCGATTAATCCTCATGTGAATCGGAAGCATATTTTCCACCTTATTTTGGGATTACGGTTTAGGTTGCGGCAAAACCATCATTCCTCGCAAGTCACCATCTCGGTACCGGTCGCATCCCGTTCGAGTCACCGGAACCTGCGGTTTTTGCTTCGTGCTG
>DASYGR010000054.1:0-3350 GCA_035999525.1 Terriglobales bacterium | reverse complement strand
CGCCGCCCACTTGCAATATTGGTTTCCAACCCTCGCTGCCCATTTATCCGCAATCCGCTATTGGCATTGTGGTGGCTCCGACGGCTGGAAGTACTACGGCAGCGTCCCCGACTCTGTTCGTAACGAGCTCTGGCTGTCAGTCCACGACGGGTTGTTTTACGACGCTCGTTCCGGTCACCCCTCCAGCGAACACCCTTGGAACGGAGATCACATTGCCAGCCACCCCTGATTCTCTGATCTTCAGCCCGGACGGCACGAATGCCTTCATGGGAACTGATTTGGGAGAACTTGGGACCAGGGGGTTGATGCAATACACCGCCTCTGCAACTGCGCCGGCCGTAACGCAGAACACCGGGGTCGTGGGGAAAATTCTTAGTATTTCTCCGGATAATAATAAACTTGCAGTCTCCGACATCGCGGACCCGAATTCGAAGCCGCAGGCGTTCATTTTCGATACCGCGACCCACAGCACTACGTCAATTCAGCTACCCTCGGGCACTACGAGTGTGGCAGCAGATTTTTCGCCCGACAGTTTGAAGGCATTTATTGTAGCGAGCAGTGGAGGCGCCAGTACCCTATACATCTATTCAAAAGTAGATGCCTTACAGACCATCCCTCTGACCGCTGGGACCAGCGATGTCGCTTTTCTGCCGAGCGGAAATTTCGGATATGTAGCCGCCCCCGCGATCCCGCAGTTGTCGCTCGTGCCCACGTGCGACAATCCGCCGCCTTCAACTCCACCGCTGGTGGAAACGTCTGCTACCACGGCGCCGCCCTTAATAATCCGTCCGCTCGTTGATGGGAAAATGTTGACCGTGGAACAAGCTGGAATTGAGTTGTTTACTCCGATGATCAGCGGGACGGGCTGCGCTTTTCCCCGTCCCTATCCCGGAGCGCTCGATCTGATTGCCGGCAACCTCACAGTCAGTAATACGTCTGCATTCTTTAATCTTGGGGAGGGAAATTTCATTCCCAGGCAACTCATTGTTTCCGGGGATAGTTCTACGGCCTACATTTTGGCCAACGATGCGAATAACAACCCCCTCGGCGTTATCCTTGTATTCAACATCCTCAACCATACGTCGTCGGCAGTAAGCCTGACGGGGAACGCGATCCCGTTGCGGGCGGCCCTTACGCCAGACGGGACGGCTCTTTATGTGGGTGCGTCGGATGGAACCGTCCATGCGCTGAGCACTGTTGCAGGAGGTGATTTTCAGCAGATCGCGTTTCCCCTGGGACTCTGCCGCAATGCGACGGGCGCGCCTTTTGCCACCACGTGCAATCCAGACTTGCTCGCCATACGGCCCTAGATCGAGCGCGTCATGATGCTGTCTTGGCTTTTTCCAGATCTTTGCCCACGCTATCGAGCACTCCGTTAATGAACTGCACGGATTCAGGGCTGGAGAATTTTCGGGCGATTTCGAGCGCCTCGTTGATAATGACCGCGCGTGGTGTTGCAGGAAAGCCGACCAGTTCCGCTACTGCTGCTCGCAAGATATTGCGATCCACCGCAGACATGCGCTCCATGCGCCAATTGTCGGCATGGCGTTCGATCAATTCATCAATATCGGAACTGCGATCGTTCGCCACTTGAAAAAGGTCTTCGGCGAATCCCTGGACATCGTCGCCCACCGAACCGCGTTCGTTCCAGAATGTTCGACGCACATCATCCGCGCCCTGCTTTCCCATGTCCGCCTGAAAAAGCATTTGCAGTACGAGTTCGCGTGATTTGCGGCGTGTTCCCATGAGAAAGTTGCAAGGCCTGGTCGTGCACTTAATTCCCAGTGTACAGAAGAAGTGTATGTTGTGATGCACGCCGAACGCTCAATCCATTGGGCGCGCGTGTCTGCATCCCACCCTTGGCAACTACTGATTTACTCCGCTGGCCAGGAATCCGCCGTCAACGGCCAGGATTTCCCCGTTGACAAAGCTGGCCGCGTCCGACGCCAGGAAAACGGCTGCTCCCGCCAGTTCATTGATGTTTCCGAAACGCTTCATGGGAGTTCGCATTAGAAATTCGCGTCCACGTTCAGTGCCATTCAACAGACTCGCGTTCAGATCGGTCTTGAAGACGCCGGGAGCAATTGCATTCACGCAGACCCCGTGAGATCCCCACTCGATTGCCAGAGATTTTGTAAGCGACGCCACCGCTGCCTTACTGGCAGCGTAAGCCGCGACTTCGAAAAGAGCCACAAAGCTGCTCAATGAGGCAATGTTGATGATGCGGCCGTACCCGCGCTGCAACATATGTCTGCCAAATACCTGGGCGGCACGCAGCGTGCCGGTAAGATTCGTCTCCATGATTGAATTCCATTCCTCTTCGGAGACCTCGAGAGTTGGCGTGCGCTTGGTTTGACCGGCGCAGTTGATGAGAATATCCACTTTACCGAACTCGGCAATTGCTGACTGAAGAAGCCTTTCCAGGCTGGACCGATCCTGCACATCCGCGGGACACTGCAAAGAACGACGACCTAGTTCCTGGATTTCTCTGACGGCAGAAGCTACAACGTCCGCGCGGCGTGACGTCGGAATCACATCCGCACCCGCTTCGGCGAGAGCCAGCGACATTCCCCGGCCAAGGCCAGTGGTTCCCCCGACTACAACTGCGGTTTTTCCGGTGAGGTCGAAAGGTTTGAAGGGCATTTTGCTAAGCAGCGGCCGCGATTCTGCGGACGAGGTCATTCTGCTCGGCTTTACTTTCCGCGCCAATAGTGAAAGCGTCGAGAACGTTAAGGGACAGAGCATATTTCAACGCTTCATCGGGTCTGGATCTCATATCGCCCTGTCCTAGGATTTTCATGCCGACAATTGCCTTGCCCGAGGCCTTCATTTCGCGCAACACGCTAACTACGGAATCCGGAGTATCGTCCATATGAGACCCAATGGGGTTGATGCGGGCAAGATCTACTTCTACCCAGGGAGATTTCGCCGCAGCGCGAAGCGCTTCGATGGTGTGGCACGAACATCCGTGAGCCCGGATAGTTCCTTTCTCTTTGGCTTCCGAAAGAACGTCCATCACACCTCCATACCGGTCGGTCCAATCGCCTTCCGTCACGCAATGCATCAGGCAGATATCAATGTAGTCGGTGCAGAGTTCGCTGCGAAAACGATCGAGATCAGCGCGGGCGGACTGCGGATCGCGCGAGAACGTCTTGGTCAGTACGGTCGCTTTGTCGCGCGGGATATGTTTCAAGGCCTCGGCGACGTAGGGATGGCTTCCGTAGGAATCGGCGGCGTCAAAAAATCGCAGTCCCTGTTCGTATCCGTTGAGCAGAAGACCTGATAATCCAGCCATTCCCAGCGCGGTCTGATTCGAATGATGACCGCCTCCCACAGTGCCCGTACCCATT
>DASYGR010000029.1:0-6744 GCA_035999525.1 Terriglobales bacterium | reverse complement strand
AACCGCGATACGCGAAGAGCTCAGAAGCCGTGAACCGTCGGCCATTCGTGGTTTGCTCAAACTCCTGAATTCGGACGATCCATGGGTACGATGCGATTCTGCCGCGCCCGCGTTGTTTTTTGCACCGGAACAGGCAGAACCTGTCCTCGAAAGGCTTGTACAAAGTGAGCGTCGTTCCCTCAAGGTAACCGCGAGAATGGCGCTCGACCAGTGGCGCGAGGGTAAATTGAAATTTCAGTGAAACATCTGAAAAACGACTATGTGCATGTAATTTCGGAGGCTGGCCCACCCCTACGCTCTTTGTAAAGGTGGGAACGATAATGTCGGTGGTCACAGCTTTTCTTTCGACATACGAATAAGATTTCGAGGAAGAGGGCGCGCCGTAGTAATCAAACAGCGCGGTCAGGCAGAGACTGAAAGTCCCGGCGCAGGCACCATGAGTTCCCACCTTTACAAAAAACGTAAAGGTGGGCCAGCCCCCGCAAACGTGGGCCAGCCAGCCTGAACGAGGCCACCGTACCAGGAATCTACGGTCCGTCCGCGGATGAACACTGACGGGCGCCGTTTTTGACCGACTGGATCAAGAACAGAGGGGCGAAACTAATTGGTACGATTCCGTGCAACAATCAAGATTCGAGGCATCAATCCTTATGTTCGCGTGCACTCGGCGCTGGCCAGACGACTAAAAGAGAATTGGCGCAAACCACTCCCGGTTTTAGTTCGCATCAATGGGAAGCCAAAGCAATCATGGCGTATTAACATGATGCCCACAGGCGACGGCAGCTTCTATCTCTACCTTCACGGGAGGATTCGGAATGCGTCCGGGGCCAGAGTGGGTGATCACGTTGCGGTCGAATTATCTTTTGATCACGATTATCGTGGCGGCCCAGCACATCCCTTGCCTCGATGGTTTAGCACGGCCTTGTCAGCAAAGCCGGAAGCAAAGAACTCATGGAATGCTCTCATCCCGAGCCGCAAGAAGGAAATTCTCCGCTACTTTGCTTCGTTGAAATCACCCGTCGCCAAGGCCCGCAATTTGAGAAGAGCCATAAAGGCTTTGTCAGGCAAGGAAATGCGTTTCATGGCTCGCACTTGGAAAGGCGGGAAATAGCGTCGGACCCAAAGATTTCGCAGGAAGAGGGCGCGCCGTAATAATCAAACAAGTGCGGTCAGGCAGAGGCTGAAGGTCGCGGCGCAGGCAGCATGAATTCCCACCTTTACAAAAAACGTAAACGTGGGCCAGCCTTCCGCCTCCACCCTTTTTCGCCTTCCGTAAAAAATTTACAAAAATGTAAGGAGGGACAACTCCGTGCCTATACTCCACGACTGTAGGGCAGTTAATGCCCTTAACTCAGCAGCTTTAAGACCTTGTTTGGATAGGCGCGATGTTAATAACCCTACTGCCCCGTGTATTCGGTTTTGTTTGCTGTTTCGCTCTCCTATCTTTTCTCTCGCCACAATTGAACGCGCAAAGCCGATCGGAGTTGCCAAATGCCCCATCGCACAATGAGGACATGGCAGATAACTACGCTTTGGGATTGCAGCGAACAGATCCGAGTGGCATGAACGTTAGAGACTTGGTGATCGAATCTTACAAAAAGCCAAAGGTCATTGACCGCCAGTTCATACTACTTAATACGCTCCAAGTCCTGGCTGCTGTGGCGGATGCCGAAACAACGCTGCGCTGTCTCAACTCTCCCTCTTGCAGGGAGGTCAATCCCATACTTGGGAGTCATCCGACGAGAGGCAGGGTGTATGCAGTCGGAGTGCCGTTGACTGCTCTCTCCGTCTACCTGAGCTATCACTACAAGCGTAAAGGGCCGACTAGAAGTTGGTGGAAAGCGTATCCTCTCACCCTTTCCGCCGTGCATACCTTCGCGGCGATTAACAATTTCCTTGTTTCTCGCTAAAACTGATCCTAATTAGTCCGGAACGACCGGGGAAACACATATGAAACTGTCAATTCTCTCATTAGTCCTTCTGCTGTCGGCTGTTCCGGCACTTTCGCAAGAACAACACCTTATCAACAGGACTCCGCACATCGAGTTCGCAGGCATGACGCACGAACAGCTCACCAAGCGCATTTTTGAAGGGGAGAGGGCCATGATTAGTGAACTTCGGGCCTCTCGGCCGGTGCTTGAGACCTACATCCAGAGCCTTTGGACAGATAGTGAAGGCCAGAGTCCCATTGATGACGCGTACTTCTTGAGCACAGTCAATTTCATGCGTGGTTCCGAAGAATCGGGCGACGGCAGGCCCGGATACCAGACGTTTTTAGCTGGGCAAACTGCGAGAAGCAGGAAGATTCGCCTTAACAACGGAGACAGAGTGGCTGTTATTCCCGACGGCTACCTCGACATGTTGTTTATTGACCTAGAAGACTTTGACGCCGATACGTACGATCTCTCATTCGTGCACGAGACCAATTGTAACGATAGTTCATGCCTTATGTTTTCCGTAATGCCTAGGGCCCGCATTTCCCACGGACGATTCAAAGGGCAAATATGGGTCGAGACGTCGAATTTCAAGATCGTTCGCATTAGGGGAACGTTCACTCCGGTAAAAACACAACATCTGAACCTCAGGACATTGTTTGGCGTTGGTGGAATCCCGCTATACTTCCATTTCGACAGTACTCGGGAAGAAGTCTCGCCTGGGATATGGCTGCCGTCCTATTCATACTTCGACGAGAACCGGACTTGGCAGCAGATTGACAAAAATGCCTCGACCGACCTGCACTACCGGGGTCACATCCTGATGTGGGGATATAAGGATGTCGGTGTTGAGGCGGATGCCAATGAAAATCACAAGTCCGATCTCATGCGCCGACTCGAGCAAGATAAATTATTGGCCAACGCCGGAATCGTCGAAGAGGGACTGAATTCCATTCTCCATCGAATCCTCGCGGCAAATAACCTCGACATGCCAGCCATCGAGTGTCGTCTACTGCTAACGACGCCTGTCGAAATGTTCCACGTCGGGCACACTATTATTCTTAGCCGCGGGCTCCTTAATATCGTTCCTGATGGTTCCGTTATTCCCGTGCTGCTTACCCACGAAATAGCGGAGATGTTTGCTGAAAAGAGCGTCCTTTCAACCAAGAGCGATCAGATACTTTGGCAGAAGACCCTCGAAATGGTTGAACACGCGGGTTACGCGAAAGGTGTGGGGTACACCTCTCTACTATTTGCCCAGCTCGCGGAACATTCTAAACAAATCCCCAATCTTCTTCACCCGCGCTCCGGTCTCAGTTTATTGGATATTGCGAAAGGGCTACCCAAAACCGCTGCAGTGTCCTCTACAAGACAAGAACCGCCCCTAGTATTGCGTGGAAATTACACAATTAACACTGGGAGCGACAGTCTTGGGATGCGGCAACGAGGCGCCGGCATTACCGCTGAGAACCTTCCCGCAATTTGATCTCAGATAGTTTATTTACCCCTAGTAGCCATCGCCAAATTGACCAATAAAATATCTCGTTATTCCGGCTTCCGTAAATTTTAGATGCCTCTTGGTTAGATACGCCGCAATTCTACTAACATCGAATCGTCTTGGTTTCTTTGCTCGGTATCGGCATCTTCTTGATGGGGGCAGGCGTAGGAGCGCTGCTCACGTACATAGGCTACTCCGGCCAAATTCGTAGCCTCAAAGACGAGGCTGAGTTTGCAGAGCAGCACCACTCAAGAGCGGCATAAGGATAAAATCCGAGGTCTTAGAGTCTTCAACAAACATCGCCCGCAAAGGTCGCCCGTGGTGACTATTTAATCCTTACTTCGCGCCGCCAGAGAATCCGCTGGTCTATTAGGACCTGCCAGAATTCTTTCAATGGTTTTAATCAGAAGATCGGGAGTGCCTTCAAGCAACAGGTGCGATTTCTCGAAATAAGCGACCGCCCCCTCTTCCTTAAGTTTTTCGGCATTTGCTTGTGACAAGCTGCTCAACACAACAACTGGAATATGAGAGGTGCTCGTATTGGCCTTAAGCAGCCGTAGCACCTCTTGCCCTCCGAGCTTTGGCAACAACATGTCTAGAAGTATAAGATCTGGAACCTTATCCTTCGCGACGCGCAATGCCTCCTCCCCGTCGCCAGTCGTAATGACCGTGAAACCTGCCTTTGTGAGAGCTCGCTCCGAAGCTACCCTCAAGAACCGACTATCCTCCACTAACAAGATTGACGGCAACATTGACCTCCATGATCCCCAATTTGGCGGGTCCATCGCCTCTCATGTCGGGCCTAGCTCACCTTGTACCGCAGAAGACACTGGTCATCCAGCCAGGTATAGAGATGCTGCTCCACGTCGCCATTAATGCATTCAAATCGCAATCCGGCCTTCCCATGGCCGTCGTCCCAAACTACTGTTGCTTCAGCTTCCAAAGTGACTTGCGACGTCGGCGCCAAAAATTTTATACGCAGCGATTCCCCGACGATTAGCGTCTTTGGAGTATTAATCGCCATTCCGTTCCTGCAGATATTAATGCTTGTGCATTCTATGGTTGAATCCGGATTTCTACGAACGGAGACATCTAAGGAAACAGCAAGCCTGAAGTACTCTCTTCTTCCCTGAATCATCAACCGGTGTGCCGCATGGAGAGCACGATCAACTTGGCCAAGCTCAAAAGGACGCTGCAGGATAAATTGTGCACCGCTGCTGAAAGCGATCCGCTTCGTAGGGGCTTCCGTGGCGACTCCAACCACAATCGCATTGCGATTTGAAGGATTTTTTCGAAGCTCCGCGAATATCGCTAGCTCATCATCAATTCCGTCGAAATCGAGAACAATTGCTTCTATTTTCGATCGCAACCACCTATTCGCGACGGAAATCAAATCATCGACGCTTTCTGTCTCTACACCCAGGCTTCGGAAGCGGTCCGAAAAGATGCCAATCATCTCGGTATCCCGCGTGACGAGCACGGCCTTAATTTCAGAAGACATAATATTGCGACATTAAATCGGAATTGTTAACAGAGATTCTATCTTTCCCATTTTCGAACGAAACTGGGTGCCATATTTTTTTACGAAAGCCGGACAATACGAAATAACGATAACCTTCTGCTGTGGTCGCAATAGTCTGAATATCTATATTCCATAGCGCATGACGATCCAGGAAAGGTTTACTGTGTTGAATGGGGGCCGGAACCTTCGGTTGCTGCGAAAACAGTTAGGTCTGACTATGCAGGACATAGAGACCGCCAGTACTACAATCGCGAGTCGGTATAACAATAATGAATTCTTAATTCCTCCAAGCCGGCTTTCCGATATAGAGACTAAGGGAATTCTTCCGAGCATTCACCGGTTTTATTCGCTCGCTGTCATTTATCGCAAAGACGTAAGAGAGTTGCTGTCTTTGTATGGAGTAGACCTTAACGGAATCGCAAAAGATATCGAAGTTTCCATTCCGACGAAATCCCATTTTTTCGGGGCCTTGGGGAACGTTTCCGCCATCACAATGCCCATACGTCTTGACCCCGGGTTTGATACTCGCCGAACTACAAACTTTAGTCGGATGGTTGAGACCTGGGGAGTCGTCCCGCTAAGCTATCTGGAACAGTTCGCGAGCCGTGAATACACCTATGGCTACATTGGCAGTGAAGATCTTACAATGTACCCTATCCTACCCCCCGGAACCTTTCTTCAGGTTGACGAATCAAGAAACGAAGTTGCGAATGGCGGTTGGAGATCAGAATATGAGCGACCAATCTACTTTGTGGAAACTCGCACAAGTCATGTTTGCTGCTGGTGCACTCTGGACGGCGACGAGATTATTCTGCAGCCGCATCCCCTTTCGCCTGTCACGGCGAAAATCTTTAAATACCCGCAAGAGGCAGAGGTCATCGGCCAAGTGGTAGGTGTCGCGATGCGACTCGGGGAGTGGCACGTCAACTCACAATTGGAATCCGAGGCACAGCCGAGTGGAGAACATAACGTCGCAGTTCCATCCCGTCAGAAAGCGTCTTGAGGTTGGCAGCCGATATTTGTCAGATTGCGTTCCTGTAACCCCATCTCTTCGCGGTTTTAGAGGAACGAAAATGCCGGCGTAGGGGCAACGGTGGACGGGATTGCCTTCCACCCCTCGCAAAATGCGCGAAGGATGGGCCAGCCCTCCGATTTGCGGCTCCGTCCTATCTTGCTATTGGGGGTAAGCTCCGGCATAATAATGGTTTGCCTTACACCTGCCGAAGGATTTAGGAAAGGAAACAAGCTCTGTGTTAATGATTCGTTTATCGCGCATTGGTGCGCGCAAGCAACCTTATTATCGTGTGGTGGTAATTGAGAAAGAACGGGCACGCAATGGGCGGCCGGTCGAAATCGTGGGGACGTATAATCCGCGGACCAGCCCGGCCAGCGTGGAGTTGAAGCGTCAGCGCATAGAATATTGGATATCCAAGGGCGCGCAAATGTCGTCCCGCGTATCGAAGATCATGTCGCAGCCTGCTCCGGCCGCAGCCGCTTCGTAATTCCGTCTCGCCAATAAGCTGAAAATATATGACTGAGCCAACTGGAAGCCGTCAGGCGGGAAATGTGCAAGTAGTAAACGTGCAGATCATGATCGAGCAACTGGTGAAGTCGCTCGTGGATGATAGCGGACAGGTCTCCGTCAGCGTGGTTGAAGAGCCGGGCGAGACCGTGCTTGAGTTGGAGGTCGCTCAGCGGGACGTTGGCAAAGTGATTGGCAAATCGGGACGCACTATACGCGCCATGAGAAATCTTTTGTCGGCGGCGGGCGTGAGGGCTAATAAACGCTA
>DASYGR010000456.1:0-17428 GCA_035999525.1 Terriglobales bacterium | reverse complement strand
TACTGCGCGGAACATTTCCCGGTACCTGGGGAATGACAAAGCGCGATGATTCGAGATCAGGATGATGATTGTCGAACCTGACCATTGTGCGCGCAAGCTGCTTGGGGGTAGTAATACCGAGGTCAGCGACAAAACTTCGATGCAAAGTATGCGGATAATAAAAGTTCATGATGCCGCGGGCGAAGTCCGCACAATTGCGGGATAAGAGATGGAAGTGGGAGCGATTGGGCCGCGAATTCAAGGCGCGGATCAACGCGTCATCCTGCTCTTCGGTGGTTTCAATCTCATAACTGTAAATAGTGCGGTCATAGGCAGCACCAACAAGTTGAACCCAATTCCCAGTTGGCGGTTCTCCGTTCTCAGAATCGGGCGCAACGGCCTCGAGAAATTTGCGGCGGTATTGATTTCTAAGGAATGCGACGAGTTTTTCGTTGGCGTAGAGAGGAACGTCACCGGGGGTTTCGACGGCGTATAGATAAGGAATCAGTGGGACGGCAATCCAGTCGTATCCACCGATGGCATCGTATCGGCTGAGCACTACGCCGAGCTCTCCAGGATGGCAGGAACGCAAAACGACAGGTGAGTCGGCGCAGACGCGCGGCAGATAAACAGCGGCATGACCCGTAGCCGTGAGGGCTCCGAAATGACCGAAAGGCTCTTCCAGAAGCAAAACAGCGGAAGCATGGGCTCGCGAAATGAATAGCAACAAGAGGATAAAAAGAGCGCAGAGCCGGCCAGCACTCATCGCCACCCGGCTATCCGATTTTTCCCTTTTACGTAACATAGACGTTATAACCCACTAGAAATAAACCCTTGAACGCGAGAATAGTTTTCCCCGTGGAAGACTTCCAGTTACCGGAGTCCACCTGGACCATGAGCCATCAGCTCAGACATGACGGAAGACACCATCCACTTAACTGCTTGAGGATGCTGGAGTAGGGACTGCAAGTTGCACTGGCCAGAAACAGAAGCGATACCCTGAGATTCCCCCTACAGCCCTACAGTATGTTTTTCAGGAAATAATCTTTGAGCCCAGGGTTGCGTGGTAGGATGTCACGATAGATGACTAGTCGGAAAGGGTCTGATGAACCGTATCCTCGTAGTTGACGACAGTCCGCTAGTAAGACAGAGACTCCGCGATATGCTGCAACAGCATTCCGAGTGGGAGGTTTGCGGAGAAGCGTCGAACGGACGGGATGCGCTGGAAAAAGTTCAACTCATGAAGCCCGATCTTATTGTGCTGGACTTCCTGATGCCTGGAATGGACGGCCTTCAGACCGCGAGAGAGATCGGGAAATTGGTTCCGTCAGTTCCGATTCTGATGTTCACCATGCATTTGTCTAAGCAGTTGGTGGAGGAGGCGCGCAATGTTGGCATACGTGGCGCGGTTCCAAAATCCGATGCCAGCCGGATCATTGCAGGCGTGGAAGCGCTGCTTCGAAATGAAGCATACTTTTCTCTAAATAATAGTTCCCTGGATTAATCCCGCCCAGTAGTTACCCTCTCGTAATTTTCCTTGCGTTTCCGTCCCAGACCGCGATGCTTTTGTTGAAATAAGCGTAGTTTGCCAAATGACAGCCGAGCGCGGCGCGGTTGCCGAACTCCTCATTCTCGACGGTCTTCTTTCGCGTACGAACCGCATTGAAAAAATTGGCCTGATGATCTGAGACATCGTTGTAGCCGGTCGGAACCGTATAGGATTCCGCTCCCTCGTCGGCAATATAACTTAGAGGCAGGGGATGATCAGCTTGCCATTTCTCCAGATATTGGTTGCGCATTTGCTCAGGCCATCCGTAAATAGAATAGGACTCGGGCTGTGGGCGAATATCCTGAGGCTTGTAAGTTAGTGTCGAATCCTTGATGATCATGGTTCCCTTGGTCCCGTAAAACGCGATGAACTCACCGCCTTCATTGTTCAAGTTGCAGCGGACAGCCATCCGGAAGTCTGGATAATCATAGAAAGTATCGATGAGGTCAGGGAAGTCGCGGCCATCTTTCCAGCGGAAAAGACCGCCCGAAGATTGCGCACGCTGTGCAACCGTGTTGGTACCGGTGATGAAGTGGATTCCGGAAATCAAGTGGACAAAAAGATCGCCGGCCAAACCTTCTCCATAATCGCTGAAGCAGCGCCAGCGGAAGAAACGCACGGGATCGAATGGGCGTTTGGGCGCGTCCTCTAGGAAGGCGTTCCAGTCAATGGTTTGTTCGCTCGCATCGGGCGGAACGGGATAAACCCAGGCACCACTGGCGGAGTTGCGATCCCAATAAGCCTCAATAAAAGTAACGTCGCCGAGTTTTCCTGAATCGTAGATTTCTTTGGCTTTGGCGTAAAGGATGGAACTGACCCGCTGGCTTCCTATTTGAACCATGCGGTTTGCTTTTTGCGCGCCTTCAATCATGGCGAAGCCGTCTTCGACAGTGTGCGACATTGGCTTTTCGCAATAAATGTCTTTGCCAGCAGCGCACGCATCGAGGAAGACGCGGCGGTGATGATGGTCGGTCACGGCGATGATTACGGCGTCAACATCTTTGCGATCGAGAATCTCTTTGTAGTTGCGGGTCGCGGGAACATTTTTCTTCACGGATTCCTGGGCCGCGAGATGGCGCGAATCGTAAAGATCGCAGACGGCGACACACTCGATGCCGGGCACGATGAGGGACGCCTTGAGCAATTCACAGCCGCGGACGCCGGTTCCAATAGAAGCGAAGCGAATGGTGTCACTAGGCGCGACATTTGCAGCACCCCAAAGCCGAGTGGGTTCCAGCAGGGTTAATTTCGCTCCCGCGCCCGCTAGCGCAGCCCCGGTTCCGATTTGCATGAAGCGACGACGAGTCCATGAAGAATTCATTGCGGATCCCTTCTGTAACTGTTGTCAGTTCTTCTTAATTTTCGACCGAGGGATTATTGCACAATAGGCGAGGTAGAGAAGCACTTTTTGCGAGTAACAATATAGAGGCCGCCCAGTCAAATGGAACCGCGGTTCGGTACTCTATTTGGCCGGAACGATCCCTTCGCCCTCTTTCGCGTGATAGAAGTGATCGGCAGCCAAATTAATTAGAATTTCGGTCTTTCCCGTGGGCCAGAAAATTTCGACTCTATCTACCCGCTGTCGATCGCCGAGCCCGAAGTGAATGCGAAGATCGTTTTGCGAGAGATAGCTTCCCCCGCTGATAACCTCGTCCGTCTGCACTAAATCGCCGGCCGTGGCTTTGACTCGCGCATTCAAGCCGAGGCGGTTGCTTTTGGTTCCTTCCAGTTCAAAGCTGATCCAGTGGTTGGCTCGACCGCCTTGCGTCTGGAGGATCATGGGCCTGCCTTCAAGGTTTTCGATCACGATATCAAGCCGGCCATTATTAAATAGATCGCCGACCGCTACGCCGCGGCTGACTTGCGGAATTTGGATGGCCGGGCCGACCAGCTTGCTCACGTCTTTGAATGTGCCGCTGCTTTGATTCAAAAATAGAAGTTTCGGCTCGCGGTACTTGCCGATGATATCGAGGCTGTCTACCTGTGGATACACGTGGCCGTTCACCAGGAACAGATCGGGCCAGCCGTCGTTATCGAAATCGAAGAACGCGTCACCCCATCCGATGTATGGAGTCGTTGGAGGAGCGATGCCGGAAGCATATGAAACGTCTGTAAAATTCATGTCCCCGTCGTTGCGGAATAATGCCGCATACTCGTCGCTGAAATGAGTGACTGCGATGGAGAAGCGCCCGGTGTGCTGATAATCGCCGAGGGCGACGCCCATGTTGGCTTGCTCAACGCCGTCCTGGCTGACGGCTACGCCTGCTGAATAAGCAATGTCCGTAAAGTGTCCGTTACCATCATTGCGGTACAGGTAATTGGGTTGACCATCGTTGGTGACGAACAGGTCGAGACGGCCATCATTATTGAAGTCTGACCAAACGGATGTCAGTCCAAAACGATTTTGCGGATCGTTCACTCCCGCTTTTGCCGAGACATCCGTGAATGTGCCGTCGCCATTGTTGTGATAAAGGTTATCGGGCGACCCCTTGAGACCTTTGGGACCACACTGCACATCGAGGCCGCGGTATTTGCATGTCTTGCTGGAACCAAATGCGGGCAGGTCATGAAGATTGAGATCCACATAATGGGAAACGAATAAATCGGTCCAACCGTCGTTGTCGTAATCGCCAAAAGCCGCGCCAGTCGCCCATTCTGAGTCGCCGCTTAGTCCGGCCTGTTTAGTCACGTCCGTAAAAGTGCCATCGCCATTGTTGCGATAGAGAACCACCCCGCCAAAGCAGGTGACGAGCAAATCGGGCCAGCCATCATTGTTGTAGTCCCCGACCACCGCGCCCATGGCCCAACAGGGATAACCCACGCCAGCTTTATCGGTCACATCGGTGAACGTGCCGTCGTGGTTATTGTGGTAGAGGGCGCTGCGCGCCTTTTTGCCGGCAAGGGCCATCTCGACACTTTGCGCATTGGTGAAGTAAATGTCGGGCCAGCCGTCGCGGTCATAATCAATGAGGGCAACGCCTCCACTCATGGATTCGACAATGAATTTCTGCTCGGGACTGGAAAGATGTTCGAATTTGATGCCGGTCGAATCGGTGATATCCACGAGTTGCGGCAGTTGGGCGGATGGCTGAGGAACTGGCTGTGCCGATTTGTTTCCGGTCGGTGCAACTTGCGGTGGAGAGTTTTGGGGAACCTGGCAGAACGCGGGAACGAGTCCAATAATAAGTACCTGCAGGGCCGTACAGCTAAATTTCGTCATCCTTGTGAAAAGACAAGAGGTCGTCCACAGGACTGGGATTCCGCTCATCATTAGCGGCCCTTGTAGCGGGTTTGTACCGCGTACAGGGAACTCCTCGCTGTGATGAAAAGAGTTTTGCCGTCGCTGCCGCCGAATAGCAATTGCGTCGGTCTTTCTGGGACGTTAATCGTCTCGATCAATTGGCCCGACGGATCGTAGACAAACACTTGTCCGGCGGCTATGTAAACGTTGCCTTTTTCGTCTGTTGTGACGCCTTCTCCACCTTTGTAGGCAAAGAGCTTAAGGTTTGAAATCGAACCGTCGTTCTCAATGGTGGCTGCGTATGTCTTGTCTTGCGACTCGTCGGAAACGTAAAAGGGCTGACCGGGAATCGCGGGCGCCATTCCAAAACCACGCAGCTCGTCATTCAACTTCGATCCGTAGTAGAGATGTCCAGTCACAAAATTTTCACTCGCTGGGATAAATGTGCTGCCATCCGGAGATAAGAATTGATACGGTTTTTTCGCAGGCGCGACTTCAGAAAAGTCGTTTTCGTTTCTCCAGTGCGAGACGGGTAGGACTGGGGTCATTCCGGGGCGGGGCGCGGCGGGCTCAGCTTTCAACAGTGTGACGTCGTCGTCGCGCGAGTTGGGATTGAAGGTATATACCGTGCCCTTTCCGGCATACGAAATCACTATCAGGTCTCCGGCTCTGTCAAAGGCAAGTTGAACCGGGTCCAACGGATTGTCGCGAACATTCGAGAGCTGATGAGTGGCGGCGGCCCAGCGATAGATGGTTTGCCATTTGGCATCAACAAAATAAAGATTGCCGGAAAGGTCAATCGCTCCACCGGAGATATTAAAAAATCCGCCTGCAAGTTTCTCTACTTTCGCGCCTTCGGCCAGAACCACAGAAGGCTTGGCTGGGCGGGCCGCCGGATTACCGGAAACGTCGAGCCAGGCGAATTCCCGCTGTCGCATCTCGACGTTATGGGTTTGGTCGTATACCGCGTTGTCGAAAGAGACTTTGCTGTCGCTGTAGCAATGAACGTTGCGAAATTTTATGTTTTTAGAATTTGTGAGTTTGATCGCGTAGGGAAATGGCTGGTAGCTGCTTACGACACGATACATATGCAAGTTCGCGACCGTAATGTTGCTCGAATCTTGAATCTCGAGGGGCAGGGCAAAGCCGCCTTCGCCTCGCTCCTCTTCAGTCTGTAGCGCGTAAATCTGCCAGTTCGACGCATTGCGCAGTACCGCTTCGTTCCGGACATGGTGCTCGCTGGAAAGTTCATAAATTCGTCCGCTGGTTGACGTGTTCGAGATGTACAAACCGGCTTGCGCGAAGGTGCTGGGCGTCCAGATGTCCATGAAAGTTCCACCGCCGCCGTCGGTAATCCAGAGGCTTGGATACTGACCGTCCCAGCGGCGGTCTATATCGGAATCGGCGGTGTGATTGTTGTTATAGATTTTCTGCCAAACTTTGGAATTCTCTTCCGCGCTGGCGCCCGGATCAACGGTACCGTGGCCGCCCAGGAAGCGAACATCGTTCATCAGCGAATGCTCCCCAGCCATCCACATCGCGGCTACGGCTCGCGGATTTATACCGTTGGTAAACAGCCCGATGCCGGTCACGATATTCGTTCCGCCGCGAGGAGTTTCGAGGAGCGGCTTGGGACTGCCGACGCCCTGAAAGGCAGGAGTCGAGTCAGCGATAAGAATTCGTGTGACGCTTGGATGCAGGCCAATGAGAACGGTGTCGGGCTTGAGCGTGATGGTATCGGTGACTCGATATTGACCGGAGGGCAGATAAATTGTGCGATGCTCTGCGATCGCCTTCTTCAAGGCTTCGGTATCGTCGGTTACGCCGTCACCGCGCGCGCCGAGACTGCGAATGTTCACCCACGTATCCATCGGAGGAAGGTCGGGAATATCGGACTCAACGGGATCGGGTAACGCGCTCAACGGAGCAGTGTCGAAAACGTCTTGAATCGCGGCTTCCGCGCCGATGTCGTCGTAGTGCAGTCCGTGGGAAAACGTCTTAACAACATAAGTCTGCCCTCTGCCGGCAACTTGTTTTCCGCTCTCGCGGTACCACGCAAAAATCGGCACGCTGCGGCAGGCGACGTTCTCCATGTTGATCTCGGTGTGGGAGCTGTTTTCATTGCTAATGATCACAGCCGGACCGCTGATGTTTTCCATCCGTGCGTCTTTTACCCAGAGCTCGTCGGAGTATTTAGGATCAATCGAAATGGCGGTTGGAACGTTCTTGAATTGCGGACGGATCAGCGTCAGCCCGGCTTCGTGCTCGCGGATGGCGGCTTCACGTTGGCCGTCAAACGTGGCATCAATGATCGTGAACTGCCATCCCGGAGAAGGCTTTCGGGTCCATATGCCGTACTGGCCGCCGTAAAAATGTACGTCCTGAGCGACGTTGCCGCCATCGTGGATTCCCGCGAGTCCGGAGCCGATGTGGAAATCCATGTGTGCCAGGAAGCAATGCTGGGCATAATGGGCACGCACTCCTACGGCTCCCGGGTTGCCATCCTGAATCTCGATATCAATGTTGCTCATTGCGGAATAAAAGGTGCCCGGATTTGCGTCGGGTGGAGGCGACCCCTTGGGCGGGAGGACGCGCCCGAAAGGGCTATTGGTCGGTGGAATCGATCCCGGACGAAAGCCCGCGAAAAAAAACATGTACGTTGGGCCCTGCTGAAAGCCCGGTGTGCTTGCGCCCAGCACGAACATCGGTCGCGTCGCGCCAAAGCCAATCAAGCGAATCCCGGGCCAGATATAAATCGTCTTGGTCAAACGATAGCGCCCCGCAGGAACGAACAGAATGCCCTGATTGGTAGTCTCCTGAACTTTGTTGATGGCCTGTTGTATGGCGTTAGTGTCGTCCGCGATTCCGTCTGCTTTGACTGGGAAGTTCTCGCTTGTGAGGTAAACCGCCTTTTCATCGTCAATTCGGACAGGGTAGTAAGAGGCCGATCCGAAGCAAGGAACAACCAATAACAGAATCGCAGCTGCGAGAAGTAGCTTTGTCATTACCTCGATACCCTCAAACCATAGTGTGAGATTTCGCCAAGTATTTGCTTGCACCCACCGACTCTTCGCGGGCGAGGGCGCCCGCGCCACACTTCAAAGGCTATTTTTTGGAATCAGGATCGTCGTTTTCGTCCCTCGCCTGGTCTCGATGCAAGTCGTGGTAAACCGCGCGAAGCTTCTGCTTCATTTCGTTATATTTCTGATATTCCTCTATTTCGTGTTTGGCTTCCTCAGTTCGCCCTGTCTGGCGGTAAATCGTACTCAGCCGAAAGTGGGCCACGGGAATTGTGGGATCGAGTTGGATCGCATGCTGTAAAAGCTTCTCGGCTTCTTGGGGTTGATTAAGTGCCATCTCGACCTTGGCCAAGCCGATGTTGGCTTCCGGATCGTTGGGCTGAAGGTGTAGAGCGCGCGTGTAATCCTCGGAAGCGGTCTTCAAATCATTCGCCCGAAAAGCGATATCGCCGAGCCTGCGTTCGGACTGTTCATCCAGCGGATTGGCTTCCAAGGCCGCCTTGTACTCGTTTTCGGCTTCGTGGCGGCCCTCTTCGGTCCCCAGAGCGTTGAGCATTTCGGCAAGCTCAAAATGGAGTCCCGGAAGCGCCGGATCGAGTTTGAGAGCGGCCCGGTAGTTTTCAATGGCTTCTGCGGTGTTTCCGCGTTTCGCCAGTTCGTGTGCCAACGCCTGGTGCATTCGAGCGGAATTTGGGGCCACTACAGACAAGCTGAGCAGAGACTCGTCGGCAAGCTCGGAATAGATTCTGTAGGCAGAGTAAAGAATCGCTTCGTTCGTAGGCTCAAGCTTTTGAAGAGCGCTCACGGTTAACGCCGCTTTATCCAAATCGCCAGTCGCGGAATAAATTTCGATCAGCTCCATCCCAGTCTGTATCTGGATCTTTTGATCCTCTACCTTCGGGAATGCTTCTTCGAGGTCGTGGCGGGCCGCGCTGATATCGGCAGTCCGCTTTTCGGCGATGCCCAGGAGAGCCTGAATCTTCCCCAGAGCGGGTCGCAGCTTCAGCGCCGCCCGGAGCTGTGGAATCGCTCCCGCAAAGTCCCCCTGGAAGAACAACACCGCGCCGAGGTTACCGTGCGCATCCGCGTTCTTTGGATCAAGGGCAATGATGGCCTTAAATTCGGGGATCGCCAGATCGGGTTTGTTCTCCCTTAAATACTCGGCAGCTTTGCGGGTGTGTGATTCGATTTGCTGCTGGCGGTTTGAATTGGATTGCGAGAAACATGGGAGCAACCCCAAATTGATAGCGACCCATAATAAGACGACTTTCCTTATCCTCATGGCACGATTGTACGGTGGTGAGTCATGAGTTTCGTTTGTTTGCAAACAGAGAAAATGAAAAGGACGGCAGCAAGCTGCCGTCCGTTGTGCGCCGCATTGATCAGAACGAAATGCGGGCGCTGAGTTGACCGCTGCGAGGGGCAACCGCGATGGAGTTGGTTGCGTTGTCTATTACCCCGAAATTCCCTCCTGTAACCGTTAGGCCTGGGTTACCGAAACTCGGATGGTTCAAGGCGTTGACAAAATCTCCTCGCAGCTCCAGGGAAATTCGTTCCCCGAAGTGAACGTTCTTAGCCAGGGACAGATCAACGACTTTCAAACCAGGACCTCTCAGTGAGTTTCTAACCTCATCGCCGAAGGTTCCATTGGCAGGTATGGCATACGCCAGAGGATTAAAATAACTGATGGCGCCGGGATTTGCTGCCAGGAATGCCCCGCTCAGGGCGGGAGCAGCGTGCGGATCGCCGACAACATTTGGATACCATTGGCAGCCGCTGCACTGCGACTCGCTGTTGTTGCTGCCGCCGTTAATTACGGTGAATGGAGTCCCACTTTGGGCAATAAATGTTCCGGATATCCGCCAGCCTCCGACCACGGCATCTTCGACGCCATTGCTGGCCAGATAGCTCTTACCCTTGCCGAAGGGTAACTCGTAAGAAACGTAGCCCTTGAATGCGTTCGGGATGTCAAAGTTTGAATTACCGTAATTGGCCGCTGGATTGTTCCCAATTTGCCAATCCTGCGTCCCCGCGCGGCTGCCCCATCCGGACGAATCCTGGCTATCCAAGAAATGCGACCACACGTAATTGACACTGAACAGCAAGCCGCTGGAAAAGTGCTTGTTGAACGTGCCTTGCAATGCGTTGTAGTGCGTAATCCCGTTGTAATTATCACCGGTAAGGTTTCCCCAGTCTGGGAACGGGCGGAAACTCTGGATATTGGCCTTGGTTGTGTAGCCGGGAGCTCCAGCCGCAATATTTGCCAAAACCGTTGGGTTGGTTATCTGGTTGATGTCTGTCGGGTATTGCAGATTCATAGCCTTGCTTCCTACATAGGCAATTGAAGCCATATAGCTGTGCCCGAACTGATGCTCCACGCTCAGCTGCCATTCGTTGATCCTCGCCACCGGGACGTTATAGGGAACGAAAGTCTCGTTATGATATTGCCCAGGCGTGTAGTAAGTTCCCGGATTATGCGCATTCGGCGAACCCACGACGTAATTCAGCACGGGCGCCGCTTGAGCAGCGGTAGCGGAGAGAGAGACCAACGGATTTACGGCGGTCAATGGAGCCAGGTCATTAGCATTACCGGTACTGGTAGTCAAAGCCCCGGCACCCACTCCGTTGCCGTATGTGTCTTCGCTGTAATTGTACGAATACATCCCAAAGCCACCTCTGACGACTGTGTCGTTCTTGACTGACCAGGCAAATCCAACGCGAGGCAGGAAGATGGCATAGCTCGGCTTTTGCAAGGTGTTTCGGTTTTCCTGGCCCGCGAACCACATGTAGCCCAGTGAGCCATCTGTGGGATTCACAATGTTCGGATCGAAGCCGCCCAGACTATTATGTATCTCGCTCATGCCGGTGGTGGCGACATAGCGCAAGCCGAGATTCACAGTGAGATTAGGACGGACCTTGAAGTCATCTTGAGCGAAGAATTGCGGACTCTTCAAGCGCATATAGGACGTCTTCTGATTGGTCGCGCTCCAGTTTTGGACATCGCCAAGCAGGAAATCTGCAAGGCCTGCTCCGGTGTTCGCGGCCCCATTGTTCGAGGTGTAAGCCCCGGTGAAGCCGAAAGTGCCCGCGTTAACATTTCCCCATGGTGTGGTGTCACCATCGCCCATAAGCACCTCAACCCCGAAATGCAGAATGTGCCTGCCATGGATCAGCGTCATGACATCCGAGGGATCGTAAAGACCCTCGATATAGATAGCGTTCGTACCTGCGGCGAGTCCTAAGCAGCAACCGCCCGCACCGCTGATGTTTACATTGGGAAAAATGTTCGCCTTGGCGTATTGCAAACCCAGGGTTGATGCGGCGTTAAATCCAAGAGTCTTAGGAACGAACCAGTTGCCTTGCTTGGTATAGCTCATCCGAAGATCATTGACCATTGTCGGACTGATTTCCGACGTGAGGGTAACCTGTGCGTTGTAACCGTCTATGTCTCCCGAATAGCAGTTGAGAGGGCAAGGTAAGGCATTGATATTCTGCCCAGGGTTATCCTTCTGGCTAATCGAGAAGCTCAAGCGGTTCTTTTGGGAAATGTCGTAGTCAATTCGGCCAAAATATCGGAGATTCGGGTTGGGAGCGGCCCCCGAAAAGTTGAAGTTGCCGGTAAGGGCTCCCACAGCTCCGTTAGGCGTTGGATAAAATCCCAGAATCTTTGCCGCCACGGGATCTATCCGGTTCGCGGGGATGATATTGCCGGAAAACGGAGTGCGAGTGCAAACACTGGGGGAGCCTGAGCAACTGGTGGTAAGGGGATCGTAGATTGTGGGAAGACCAGCAGCGGAGAAGTCCCCGCCTCTCTCGGCCAAGGTGGGCACCGTGTTGGTTTTCGTAGACGACCCGCCAAAGTTGTAAATCCGGTCCCGGACGAAGTAGAAAAACAACTTGTTCTTTATGATCGGGCCGCCGATGGAACCGCCGTACTGGTCGTAGCGTAAATAGGGCGCCTGCTGCGCCTGAGTGACTCCGTTTTTAACAACTTGAAAGTACGGGCGGGCGTTCAGAATGTTGTTCTGCCAGAATTCGTACGCTGACCCGTGGAAGCCGTTGCTTCCGCTCTTGCTGATCTGGTTGAATACAGCGCCGCCAATGCCATACTCCGCCGAGAAGGAAGAGGTCGTGACCTGGACTTCCTGCACAGCTTCAAAGACGAGGTTGTCCACATTGTTGCTCACCGGCAATTGAACCACGGCGCCGTCCTGGAGATAGTTGGCATAATTGGGCAGGTTGCCGTTAATCTCGATCGCGTCTCCGGCATTGTAGTTGCCGCTGCCCTCCCCGCCACCCGCGCCAGAAGCCGTTCCTGCAGCTCCCGGAAGAAGAATATTGAAGTTAGCCCAGTCGTTGCCGGTGATTCCCGCGCCTATCTGGGGTAGCACGCCTACGGTTTTCGCATCAAGAACTGCCCCCATCTTGGAGGTTTCAGTTTCCAGAACCGGAGCGGTAGCCTCCACTGTTACTGTTTCCGTTACCGCACCCACGTCGAGGCTGGCGTCTTCGGTGATGACGTCTATCTGCATGGCGATGGGGCCGCGCGTAAGTTTCTTGAAACCCGGCGCCGAAAAGCTGATGTTGTAATTACCGGCAGGCGTGGAAACGGTGTCGTAAATACCGTCCTGGTTGGTGACGAAATCTTTGGTTTCTCCAGTATCAATATTCGTCAACGTCACGGTTGCACTTGGCACAACGGCGCCCGACGCAGTTACCGTGCCACGAATTTCGCCAGTATTTCTACTTTGTGAAAACGCCAGCCCAGCCATACTTAGCAAAAAGCAAACCGCGAGTGCGCAGCGAATGAAACGCGTCATGAACTTCCTCCACGCTGGAATTTGATATTGCTGTGAAGATTAGACAATCGCTTGTCTTATAACACTATTTCGCTATCGGACCGGACATTACAATTGCTTTACGATTGTTGTCAAGCTAAAAATAATGGTTTATTGTCACCGACAAACCGTTTGTCTATTGAGCTATTGCAATTTGGTTCCGTTAACGTTTACGGTTTTAGCTACCTTATTGCCAAGAAGCAAAGCTTGACGTAAGCTGACCAATCGTTTGTCTATGAAATGGAATTTTGGCCAGAATTCGAGCGTGAAACGCGACATAAAGAATGAAAGAATGAATGAGGGATACACAATGCCAATGAACACCCGCCGTGACTTTCTTAAGCTTGCCGGTACCTCGGTTGTGGCTCTCGCGGCCTCAAACGGCGCGCTGCTGCGAGCGGATTCTTCCTCCGCGATTCAGGCCTGGGTCACATCAAAGGATAAAAAATTCCAGCAGATTGCTGCGCCGCAGTGGCGGGATCGGGCTATCAACTCCGCTACCGGCATTCGAATGGACACTACTCAACGCCGTCAGGAAATTCTTGGGTTCGGCGCGGCTTTCACGGACGCTTCCTGTTATTTACTGTCCAAGCTGGATTCGGACGAACGCAGTCCATTGCTCTCGGAACTATTCGGTCCAAAGGGACTGAAGCTTTCCGTCTGCCGCACCTGTATTGGGGCGAGCGACTATTCCACAAAAGTTTACAGCTTTGACGACAGTCCAGAACCGGACCCAGAGTTGAAGCACTTCAGCATCGAGCATGACCGGGAATATATTCTTCCTACGCTGCGGGCCGCACGCTCTCTGAATCCGGACCTGTTTCTTCTTTCTTCACCCTGGAGCCCTCCCGGCTGGATGAAGCCGAACGGCTCGATGTTGGGCGGTTGCATGCAAGGCAAATACTTCGGCCCGTACGCGGACTACTTCGTCCGCTTCCTACAGGGGTATGCGGCGGAAGGCGTGAGGATTAATGCCGTTACAGTCCAAAACGAAGTGGACACGAACCAGGAGGGAAGAATGCCTGCGGCTTTGTGGGGGCAGGAATATGAGATGAGCTTTGTAAAAGGCCATCTCGCGCCCGCGCTCCAGCGCGCTTCGCTAGACACGAAAATCTGGATACTGGATCACAACTACAACCTCTGGGGAAGGGCGTTGGATGAACTCGGCGATCCCGATGTGAATAAATATGTGGATGGAATCGCATGGCATGGCTATTACGGCAATCCGGATGCCATGACGCGGGTGCACGATGCCTATCCCGATAAGCACTGCTACTGGACCGAAGGGGGACCTGATATTACCAGTCCGGACTATGCGACGAATTGGGTCAACTGGTCCCGCACCTTCACTGGAGTGTTGAAGAACTGGGCGCGGTGTATCGTAGGCTGGAATCTTTTGCTGGATGAAAACGGAAGGCCAAATATAGGACCGTTTCACTGCGGAGGCATGGTAACGGTGGACTCTGCGAGCCACAAGATTACCCGCAGCGGGCAATATTGGGCATTCGCTCACTTTTCCAAAGTCATTCAGCGTGGCGCGAGGGTAGTGGATTCACAGGGAGAATTGGCGGGTATCGATCATGTTGCGTTCGAAAACCCAGATGGCAGCCATGTCCTTATCGTCACGAACCAAGCCAGTGAACAATCGGTGCAGTGTCAACTGGGAGCAAAATCGTTGCAGTTGATATTGGACCCGGATTCTGTGACCACGCTTCGCTGGTAATTTCACTCAAAGGCGTCCCAAGATTTTCGAAGCGAAGATTTGCGAAGGCTTTGTTTTGAATCCATGAGTACACGTTTTCTCACGAACCGGTCTAGGCTGTGCCAATCGTTCATTTTGGCCTCGAGTCTTTTGCTGGCGGGATTCGCTCCTGGTACGGCCAATTACACTGGCGAACCGTTCCACGATGCCGTGTATCACGGCGGGCCGCAAAAGATTCCGGGGCGAGTAGAGTGTGCCTACTATGATTTCGGTGGGGAAGGGATCGCATACCACGACACAGATGCGAAGAACAATGGCAGCGGCGGTCTGAATCCTGCGGATGGATCGTACTTGAACATGTTCCGAATGAACGAAGGCGTGGACACTTCTTACACGAAATTTCACGATCAGATTGACAATAGTCCCTACGACTTGGTGCAACCACCGGAAAACCAACTCTACGTCGGTTGGACCGAACCCGGCGAGTGGTTCAACATGACTGTGAACGTCGAACGCGCTGGACGCTACAGCATTGACCCTCTATATACTTCAAATCGCGGTGGTGAGATATCTTTCGATCTGAATGGGAAAGAGTTGACCGGTCCTATTTCGGTTTTATCCACATTTAACGCCGCCGATCCGATCGCCTGGCGGCAATGGCACCACTGGAACGTAATGAAGGATTTCGCTGAGGTCACGCTTCCAAAAGGACTTAACGTACTGACTTTGCACGTGGTGTCGAAGGGCAACATGAATCTGGCGTATTTAGAGTTTAAGCTTCGCTAGATTTTAAGCTTGAAAGAGCTCAGCCCCAGCCACTAAGAGCACGGATTGATTCAAGTCACAGGAAAGTAAGAGGCATGAGACAAAAGCGGCCGAGCACTGATGGACCAATCAGCTTGAAGAAGTTGGCTGAACATCTTGGTCTGAATCCCGCGACAGTGTCAGTGGTGCTGAACGAAGTTCCTGGGCGTTCGATTCCCCAAGCCACGCGCGATCGCATCAAGGCCGCTGCCAAAGAACTGAACTATCACCCGAGTCTTCTGGCACGTTCCCTTCGCAGTCGCCGTACTTTGAATATCGGGATTTTAGTGCCTCAGCTTGGCGATGGCTATCACACCCAGGTGATGAGTGGTATCGGCGATCACCTGATGGATGCGGGATATTTTTATTTCACCGCGCATCACAGGCATCGCAAGGATTTAATTGAAGAATACAGCCGGATGCTTCTCGGCCGGGGTGCCGAGGCTCTCATCGCCATTGACACCCTCTTGGATCATCCCTTTCAGGTACCGGTCGTAGCGGTCGCCGGACATCAATCTGTCAGTGGCGTCACGAATGTGATACTCGATCATCGGTTCGCCGCAGAGCTTACCCTGACACATCTGCATTCCCTCGGGCACCGTCGCATTGCCTTCATGCGCGGCCAACCCTTCAGTTCAGATTCTGATGAGAGGTGGCGAAGCCTGGTTCGCGTCGCGCACGAAATCGGCATTCCAATCAGGCCAGAACTCATCGTGCAACTGGACCGCGACATTTCTTCCCCTGAACTGGGTTATCCGGTTATGCAGAAGCTTCTTTCCAGCGACAAGTCGTTTACCGCCCTGGTTGCGTTTAACGATATGTCGGCAATCGGCGCGATACGCGCGCTGCAAGACTTTGGACTACGCGTGCCGGAAGATATCTCGGTCATAGGTTTTGACGATATTAAGGCAGCGGAGTTTAACAACCCAAGGCTCACGACGATTCGCCAGCCCCTCTCTAACATGGGCAGGATCGCGGCCCAGTGCGTTCTCAACCGGCTCCATGGATCCGAGCGCTACCGCGAAGAAATCGTCGTTGAACCGGAGCTGGTTGTGCGGGAATCCACGCAGAAGGTCAAGCCAAAAAACTCGGCGAGCCGGGGAGAAGAAAAAAATGCCCGCAAGTCGAGCACTACCATCCATGCCGATAGACCAGATTGACCAGATTCGTCCGATACACCGGGCGGCGTGGCTATATCTGGGTTTTGCACTGACCGGCGTCGGCACAACATTGCTGGGCTGTGTCCTGCCTACTCTCAGCACAAACTGGCACATGAACGACAGCCGCTCCGGTCTTCTGTTCGCGGCTCAGTTTTCCGGCTCCGCGTTCGGCGCGCTTTTGGTTGGAAGCAACTTTTTCGCCAGCATGTTGCGCGGATATATTTTGCTCATTGCCAGCGCCGTATCCATTGGGTTCTTTGCCGGGTTCCTGGAAGTCCCCCGCTTCTTTGCGTTTGGCCTGGGCTTGGGCTTGACCATGACCGCAACAAGCATGCTGATTGGGACTACCTACATAGGCAAGCGGGGAGCAGCCCTTTCGATACTGAATGCTTATTGGACGATCGGCGCCGCGCTATGTCCCGCGATCGCTTCTCTTTGGGTTAGGCGCTGGGCGCCCACATATCTATTTCTGACGCTGGCTGTGGCGCTGGCCGTGGTGCTGGTAATGATACTCGCGATCATCGTTGGGCGCGGTGCGCAATATCGAGAGTCCTTTCTAACTGTCTCCAGCACGGAACTCAAAGAGGAGACCGGAAAGAAGCATTTGCAACTCCTGCTTATTTTCGCCGCACTGGCGTCTTTATATGTGGGCGTTGAAGTATCCATCAGCGGATGGATGATGACTTACGTGCATCGAATGCCGATTACAAGCAAACCCTGGGCTGCGATCGCGACCTCATGCTTCTGGATTGCGTTACTCTCAGGCAGAATGCTCGCGCCGGCTGTTCTGCGCCGTCTCTCCGAAGCAGAGCTCTTGAACTCGTGCATTGTGATTGGCCTGGCAAGCGCTGTCCTGTTAGTTCTGAGTCATTCGCCGATGATGATTGTTCTCAGCGCCGCGGCCGCCGGCCTGACGCTCGGACCAATATTTCCGCTGTGCATCGCGAAAGCGCTCGCCTTTTTGCACGACTCCCCGAAAACCAAATGGATCTTTTCGGTCTCCGGGTTGGGAGGAGCAGTTCTGCCCTGGATGACCGGCAAACTCTCAGCTCACAGCGGCTCTCTGCGGATTGGGTTGCTGGTTCCGGTCGTGGCTCTTGCCGCAATGATAATTCTGAATCAGCTTGACCGAAGA
>DASYGR010000453.1:0-4660 GCA_035999525.1 Terriglobales bacterium | reverse complement strand
ATGTCTGGCGGTGGACGCGGGAAAGTGTTTATTGATCGACGGAGCCGAAGCGATTGTTTTAGCTGCAAATGAGGCTGACATTGCCATCGTTGCTGAATGAAACAGGTCGGGGAAAGTGTTTTCTTGCGGGCAGGTTGGCCTCCGGGGCTACCGCCGGTGTTGATAATAGTCTCCGGTTATCGCAGCGGTAAACCGCTGCGCCAGCCACGAACAAACGCTAATGTTGATTTTTTTCGCGCGTATCGGGATCGCCTAAGAGGATGACGCTCTGATGTCCGAGATTTCTGAATCCACACGGATCACAGACCAACTGAAGCGAGCCTTCGAAGGCGATGCATGGCATGGGCCTGCCTTGCTGGAAATACTTGGCGATGTTGACGCGGCGAAGGCCGCGAGGCGTCCCATCGCCGGCGCGCATACGATCTGGGAATTGACATTGCACGTTGCGGGGTGGGACGGCGTGGTGGTTCGCCGCCTGCGGGGCAAAGCGTGTACTTTGGAAGGCGAAGACAACTTTCCAATCATTGTGGATACTGGACAGTCCGCATGGCATAAAGCGGTCGAGACGCTAAAGGAAAATCACGCAGAGTTAACGAGTGAGGTGTCGGCGATGACGGACTCGCGGCTCGCTGAACGTGTTCCAGGCAAAGATTATGATATTTATTTCATGCTTCACGGCGCGATTCAGCACGCCCTTTATCACGCAGGGCAGATGGCAATATTGAAGAAGGCTTGAGTAGAATGATAACCCTGTCCAAGGAGCATGCATCCTGACAAACAAAGAAACCATTAATGTTGCGGTTATGGGAGTGGGGGCGTTTGGACGCAACCACGCTCGTGTGTATCACGAACTCTCAAAACAGGATGAATCCGTGCGGCTGGTTGGGGTCGCGGATCCCGACATATCACGCGCGGATGCGGTTGCGCGGGAATTCGGGTGCCGTGCCTTTGGCTCGGTGGAGCAACTGATCAGCACGCATAGTGAAGTGCAGGCCGCAACCGTGGCAGTGCCAACCACGCAGCATCGCGAAGTCGCCGGCCTCTTAATGGAAGCGGGAATAGACGTTCTCATCGAAAAGCCGGTAGCGACTTCCGTTGCGGAGTCCAATGAATTAATCGAAATCTCGAAGAAATCCGGCCGGATCGCCCAGGTGGGACATCTTGAGAGGTTCAATCCAGCGGTACAGGCTACGCTGCCTTTGGTTACGAAGCCGATGTTTTTCGAAGTGCACCGGTTGAGTGTCTTCACATCGCGTTCCCTCGACGTGGATGTAGTTCTTGACCTGATGATTCACGACCTCGATGTCGTTCTATCGCTGGTGAACTCGCCGGTACGGGAAATTCGTGCTGTAGGACTGCCCATTCTGTCTGACAAAGTGGATATTGCCAATGTTCGAATTGAATTTGAATCCGGTTGTGTGGCCAACTTCACGGCGAGCCGGGTTTCGACGGAACGAGTTCGAAAGCTTCGCTTCTTTCAGCCACGGCAGTATGTTTCGATGGATTACGCGCGGCAAGACGTAATGGTTTTCAGCCTGGCGGGGGAGGGACACGACTTCGGAGATACGTCTTTCGGAAACCCATCGGTGAATCCGCAAATCAATGTGGTGAAACCGGCTGTTGTGGCGGAGGAGCCGCTTCATGCCGAGTTGAAGTCGTTCCTGGAATGTGTACGGGAAAGGTCGAAACCTGTGGTCTCGCTTGAATCAGGTCGCGGCGCGCTAGCGCTAGCGCTTGACATTGTGGCGTCAATGAGTGTCCATAGCGAGCGCACAAATCTGAAGCATTTCGAAATGGCAGAGTGACGCTTTACACTTCTTGACATCAACACACCGGCAGAGCTTATAGACTTTACTTGCCTGATGGCGCATGCACCCTAAGTGCTTGTACCTCTAGGTCTTCGCAGATAATCTTGAAAAATGCGACAATAAACTGTATCGCTGAACCCTTGAAAATTCGCCCCGACCGTGTTTTGCGATTGGTTCGATGGAAATGCCGCTTTAGCAACTAACGGTACCCAGGTTGTCTCTAACCTTGGATAGCCGCTACTTGATGTCAACGACTCAAATTCCGCCCGTAACACCATTAGAAACTCCACCAGCCCCCCCTCGTTTGGATGGTGGCGATCTTTACGATGCGCAAAATTGGGAGTCGGCGTACCGGCAGATGTATCAGGTACCAGCCCTGCTGGTCCAACTTCAGGATGAAGTGTCGAAATCCCGTAAGCGCGAAGCTTACTGGATTTCAATCATCGTTCACCTGTTCTTCGTCCTTTTGATCGTGAACTCTACCAGGTTGGAACGGCTACTGCCGCGACGGCCGGTAATGATGGTTAGTCCCAACGATCTGCTCCACCAGAAAGACCTCACATATCTCGAGCTACCGCCCGACGCGCAGCACGCCCCGAAGCGCACGGATACCAATATCATTTCGGATAAAGATCGAAATGCAATGTCACACGCTCCCAAGCTAAACAGGGAAGAGCTGAAAAAGATTCTCGGGGGCGCGCGACCTGGACGGCCTGGTCCGCAAGTGCCCTCCCCACCGGCTCCGCCGAGCCCCCCAAGTCCTCAGCAGAATGCTGCCCCGCAAGTGCAGCCACAACAAGCGGCTCCGCAACCGCAACAGACACAGGATCAGACTGCGAAGTTGCAAGCGCCAGCCGAGCGCCCCACACCGAACTTCAATACCGGAGCGCTATCTGCCGAAAGCGCCATCCAGCAGGCCGCTCGCGCTGCTGCCAGCCATCGGGGTGGGTACACCGGAGACAACGGCGATTATGGCCTGACTCCGGGAGCGCAGCCCACGCAGGTAGTCGGACCGCTGGATGTTCTCAGCGACACCATGGGCGTAGATTTTGGTCCATATCTGGCACGCGTGCTGCACGACGTTAAGCAAAATTGGTACAACCTGATTCCGGAGGCAGCGCGAGCTCCCCTCATGAAGAAGGGTAAGGTCTCTATTGAGTTCGTCATCATGAAAGACGGATCAGTGAAGGGGTTGCACTACGTTGCTGGATCGGGAGACGTTGCGCTTGATCGCGCGGCCTACGGCGGGATCACCGCATCGAACCCGTTCCCACCGCTTCCCGGTGAATTCGGCGGACCGTATCTCGCCTTGCGCTTCCACTTTTTTTACAATCCAGACAAGTCAGACCTGCAATAGCAATTCGAAAGCCGCGCGAGTTTTTTAACGAACGCTCGCATACTTTCCTCGGAAATAGAGCAAGGGTTCTCCTTCCCGTACGACTACTTCTTCTACTTCCGCAATAAAAATCGTGTGATCGCCGGCGTCTTGCGACAAGTGTAGCCTGCATTCGAGATAGGCGAGTGCGCCATGTAAAACGGGTGTCTGGTGGGAAGTGCGATCGAATCGTGCGCCTACATGCTGTGCGCCGGCGTGGTCCGGGATTGGCAGAGCATAGTACTCGGAAATCTCACGCTGATCTGACGACAGAATGTTGACGCCAAAGCGCTTTCTCGCATGAAGGTGAGCGTGAGTCTGAGCTTGTTGGTCCACGCAAACCAATACCAGAAGGGGATCCAGCGAGACCGAACAGAACGCGTTGGCCGTCATCCCATGTACTTGCCCTTCGTAGTCCACGCTGATTACGGTGACTCCAGTGGCGAAACATCCCATTGCGCGACGAAAGTCTGCTTGACTGACCATAAGTGAGAATATTTAACGTTTTACCACGGCCAAGTGCCCCTCAGTCGATTACGTGGCTCAGATGTATGATTTAGCTACAGCATTGCGCTCGCGTTACGTTTGCTGTGGGATTGGCATGCTAGTTTACGACGAAAGAACCGCCGGGGAATCTTTAAAGCTGCTAAAAGCTCCTCTAACGCGAGACGCAGCCTGCCGGCTTCTTATTTGCGACGACGCTTATCTGCCGACGCTGTTGGCCGCCGCGCTCGAAGCGAAGCAGCGATTCAAGCCGGGGACTATCACTTATTCGCGAAAAGTTTTTCTTCCCTTGACGAATCTGTGTCGCGACTTTTGTGGATATTGCACCTTTCGGCGCGACCCCGGTCAACCTGGGGCGCATACCATGACTCCGGAGGAAGTACTTTCTGTTGCACGCGCCGGCGAGAGGATGGGATGCACAGAAGCCTTGTTCAGCCTCGGCGATAAGCCCGAGCTCATCTTCCCCGAGATGCGCGACACGTTACGGAGTCTCGGCTACAAGTCAACATTGCAATATCTGGAAGCGATGTGCGAGTTGGTATTGCGAGAAACAAGTTTGCTGCCGCATCCCAATCCCGGATTGCTGAGTTCCGAGTGGATTGCGCGATTGGCCGCAGTTTCGCCAAGCATGGGAATCATGCTGGAAAGCACAAACGACTCGTTGCTGCAACCCGGCGGCGCGCACCACAATGCGCCAGATAAACTTCCGGCCAAGCGCTTGCGGATGATCGAGGAAGCGGGGAAGCAGAATGTTCCTTTTACTACGGGATTGCTGATAGGAATTGGCGAATCGCTCGCAGATCGCGTTGATACACTTCTTGCCATTCGCGACCGGCATCGGCGGTACGGACATATCCAGGAAGTCATCATTCAGAATTTCCGCGCCAAAACCGATATTCCGATGCGAAATTCGCCTGAGCCTTCGCAGGGCGATATGATGCGCACGATTGCGGTCGCACGGTTGCTCCTACCG
>DASYGR010000446.1:0-7804 GCA_035999525.1 Terriglobales bacterium | reverse complement strand
TGGTGATTTCTCTTGTGAGAACCTGAACTCGACATCGGCTTTGACCGGGCTTGGCTGATACGTCAACCTAGAGAGACGATCCCCGATTATCGTGACGTTGATTCCGATGGTCTCGCTCGAGAAAAGGTAGACTTCGTTCTCCGCCACATAGGGAACATGATCGAACCTCTCCTCATAGGAGCGTTCATTGTCGACATGCAGCTTCAGCACGAACGGGGACCGAAAAAGCTGCTTGCTCTTTAGCACCGACATGCGGCTCACTGTGCAACTGAGACCCGCAAGGCGATGACAACATGGAAACAACGGCAAGCGCTGCGAGGCTTTTGACCAGCACAACATGCTTCTTCATCGAACATAGTTGGAGCGCAGTATTTTCATGTCTTTCTTGCTGATCTCCACTTCATATCCTGGATACTTCCCAACACTTCCTCTCGCGCCTTCTGGCTGATCGGGAGAACTTAGGGCAACGATTACACTGTCTGGGCGATCAACAACCGAGACGATATAGTTGCTCACATCGAGATTCCTTCGACGGAACTCGGCTTCTGCTGCTTCTCTCCACTTCAGACTGTTTCCGGGTAATTGCGCTACGACCTTCTCAGGATTTGATTGAGCCATCGATCTACACCAACCTTGCGTTGAAATCGCGATCATCATTGCTAGTATGAGTTTTCTCATGGGAGCGGACTCTCCTTGCCCGTCGTTGGGTCGTACATCAAGAACTGGCCACTGGGCGTCCCGAGATAATCACGGTAGTTGGGGTTTCCCGCTGCCGGGTGCCCCACTCATTCGCGTTCTGTGCGGATGAGTGGGATTCACTGCCAAACCCACGACAGCCGTCACAGTCAAGAACCCAGGATTCGTGATTATCTTACCGGGTGACCAAAGGACTGCATCGGTATTACGGCACGGACGATCTCCATTTTATAACTTGGAGCTGCCACCGCCGCCAGGCGGTTCTGGGCAGTGCATCGCGCCGTGATCTGCTCCTGAAAATCCTGGAAGAAGCGCGCCGCAAGTATCGCTTTGTGGTGCATGGATACGTTGTCATGCCGGAACACGTTCGTCTGTTGATTACCGAACCGGAGGAAGGCGATCCGTCGGTGGTGATGAGGGTCGTCAAGCAACGATTTGCGCGTCAGCTAAAGGAAAGATGCCGGAGGAGTTCTTCTGCGCAGCAACGATTCTGGGAAAATGCCCCAGATGCAATCTGGCAAAACGCTTCTACGATTTTAGTGTGTGGAGCGAACACAAACGCATTGAGAAGCTGCGGTATATGCATCGGAATCCGGTGAAGCGCGGACTGGTTGAGCATCCGGATCAATGGAAGTGGAGCAGCTTCCGGGCATATTGTTTCGGGGAGCCGGGGCCGGTGCGGGTAAACTTTCAGGAATGGAAATCGGAAATCAAAAGACGTCCGCCGCAAAACTTTGGGAGTGGCGGTGTGGACACCCGCCCACTCATCCGCAAAGAGCGCGAATGAGTGGGGCACCCGGCCGTAGATCTATTCCTTCAATTTCTCCCACCAAGTAAGGGGCCTAACGAAGATAGTCAACTCTCCAGGCCTCGGTGAAGCTGTGGCCTTACCGCAGCTATTCGGCCAAACAATGCCTTGCTGCAGCAACTGCTTCGTCGAAATGTCCGTTATCGCTAACCAGGAGTAGTCTCGGACATGTGGATAACAAATCACAAAAGGCACATTGACCCGGAAGTATTCGTCATATTTCACAATCGGGTCAATTACGACATTATCTCCGATGTGCTTCTCGCGTATGTGAAGGTCAGCTTCATTGTCATTATCTGTTAGACGAAGTCGAGCAATGCCGTCCTTATCCGTTGGAATTACCATTGCTTCCTTGCGCTTGGTCCCAACCCATACATTCACATGTGAATTCGACATGGGGTTACCGTTTCGTCCATTCACGAGCTTAATCGTGACCATCTGCGCACAAAGGATTGTGCCTGACGCAGTTAAGGCAGCGAGCAACAAAAAGCTCACTACGCTCCTAAAACATAGCTTATTCAAAAAAACTTCCCCGATCAGTGCTTAGCATCATGTCCTCAGCCCGGCGGCAAAATTAGAACGATTTAAAACGCATCAATTCCGGTCACGCTCTGACCAATGATTAACGTGTGAATATCGTGCGTTCCTTCATAGGTCTTCACTGATTCCAAGTTCATCATGTGGCGCATGATCGGATACTCATCCGCGACGCCATTGGCGCCGAGTATGTCCCGGGACATGCGGGCGCATTCCAGCGCCATCCACACATTGTTTCGCTTTGCCATGGAGATGTGCTGTGGTTCGACTTTATCTTGATCTTTTAGCCTGCCTACCTGAAGTACCAGCAATTGAGCCTTGGTGATTTCGGAAATCATCCATGTCAGCTTTTCCTGAATCAGCTGCCGTGACGCGATGGGTTCATCGTGGAATTGTTTGCGAAACAGCGAATATTGCAGAGCGCAGTCATAGCAAGCCATGGCAGCACCCACCGCACCCCAGGCGATTCCGTAGCGCGCCTGATTTAAACACTTCAATGGCGATTTGAGTCCTCCGGTACCGGGTAATAGGTTTGCTTCGGGAATGTGAACATCCTGCATGGAAAGGCTGGAAGTCACAGAAGCGCGCAGCGACCACTTGCCGTGAATGTCTTCGGCGCGAAACCCGGGACGATCGGTCTCTACCAGGAAGCCACGAATCTTATTGTTTTCATCTTCGACCTTAGCCCAAATTACCGCGACATCCGCGATCGAGCCGGACGTGATCCACATCTTCTCGCCATTCAGAACATATTCTTTGCCGACTTTGCGGGCGCGAGTGCGCATTCCGCTGGGATTGGATCCGAAGTCGGGTTCGGTCAATCCGAAGCATCCTAACTTCTCGCCCGTTTGCATCGCCGGAAGCCAGGTATGCTTCTGCTCGTCAGTGCCAAAAGCGTAGATCGGATACATCACCAGCGCCGACTGAACGCTCACAAACGAACGCAGGCCGGAGTCGCCGCGCTCGAGTTCTTGAGTTACCAGTCCGTACTCCACATTGGACATTCCCGCGCAGCCATAGCCATGCAATGAGGCTCCGAAAAACCCCAGTTCCGCCATGGGTTTAACCAGCTCGCGCGGAAAGCGGCCGGCTCGATTGCACTCTTCAATTATGGGAACCAAGTTCTCTTCGACAAACTTACGGGCTGTGTCGCGCACCAGCCGCTCGTCGTCATTCAACAACGAATCGAACTCGATGAAATCAACTCCCCGGAATTTTAGTGCCATGAGTCCTCTTTTCGGTGGCTATGAGGGAACAAACGAGCGGACCATAGAAGGTAACAAAGGCCAATCAAAGCGATCAAACCAGTTTGGGCCGGACTTTACAATACTTTTGCAATTTATATTTCATACTTAAATCACCTATGCATCCAAGTCTTAAGTAGAATCAGTCGGCGCGTGTGAAGGTTAAGCAGATGAACAATGAGACTGCAAGCCGAGTTTCGAATTTTGTGCTGCTCAGCTTTTTGTCTGTCATTTTCTTGGCGGCAGCCAGCCGGGCTTCTGACACCGTTATCGTCGCTTCTTCACCATCGCTCGATGAAGGATTTCAGTTGCTTTACAACCTTGAGTTTGGCCAGGCCCATCGCTTATTCCTGGGATGGGAGCAGGGACATCCTGAGGATCCTCTCGGGCCAGCCTGCGATGCAGCAGGATTCTTGTTTTCGGAATTCAACCGGTTGGGAATTTTAGAGTCTCAGTTCCTCGAAAACGACAAGGCCTTTGACGCCCGGAAAAAGTTTGATCCCGACCCTAAAGTCAAAGATCAGTTCAACGGAGCCTTAGATAAAGCAGAAACAGAAGCGCATAAGCGCCTGTCGAAAGATCCCAAGAACCCAAATGCGCTGTTTGCCATGACACTGTCTTCGGGACTTCGAGCGGATTACGCGGCGCTGATTGAAAAGCATAATTTGGCCTCGTTGCATTTCACCAAAGAAGCCGACGGCTGGGCAGAACAATTGCTCGCCGTGGACCCCAATTGCTACGACGCTCATGTTGCCACCGGCTTCAGTAAATACATTATTGGAAGCATGTCTGCGCCTGTGCGGTGGCTGGTGCGGCTGGGCGGAGTTTCTGGAGACAAGCAGGCGGGAATTACTGAACTGAAATTGACCGCCGAACACGGTCAATACCTGGCGCCGTTCGCGCGTATTCTCCTCTCCATCGCGTATGTCAGGGATAAAGATAAAGCGCGCGCACGCAAACTTCTCGCGGCTTTGCGCGATCAGTTTCCCGCGAATCCGCTATTTCCACTCGAAATCGCCCGGCTAGACGCCCAACAGTAAAGCCTATTTCGCTGTAGAAGATCCAACCACTTGAGAATTCGGCGAATTATCGCACTGTGCAAGGGTATATGAGACAAACGTAATCAAAAATAGGCCGCAGCTGATCGGTCGTCTCACAGGACCTCCAAATATTACCTTGGGAACTTAGCCGCTCGCCTGACTTGCCGCACTAAGCAAGACTTGGCTGCTTCATCGTCATAATATCTCAATGAATTAACGGGCTCGTCAGGTTTGACAAGCGTGAGTGCTAAGGCTACCGTGTTCAGCGGGCGAATCCGTGCCTCCGCTCTTTCAGGTGCGCTGAACTAAGGCAGCACACTTGGAGTGGTTTCATCTTAGTTCTCATAGCTTCGCCCCGAACAGGGGGAAAAGGATCACAACAGATGAAGAATGTAATGCTTATGTTTTGTGCTTCAGTTGTAATGCTGGCGGCAGTGAGTTCAGTTGCGTCAATGAAGAAACAGTCCGATGCGGAGGTGGTAGCGGCGATTACGCAAATGGAAAATGACAGCGTAAAAGCAGATCTGGCCGGAGACACCTCTTTCATCGAGAAAAATTATACTGACGACTTCACCATGGGTTTCAGCGGTGGAAGATGGGAGACAAAGCAATCCATGTTGGCCGATGCGAAAGACTCTGCCAATAACAAAATGAATAGCGAGCAGATCAGCGATCTTAAAGTGCGAGTTTATGGCGATACTGCCATCGCGACATACAAAGATAGCTACGACGCAATGATCCGCGGCGAACATCGGGTTAAGACCGTCATTTCAACCGATACTTTCGCCCGGCAGCATGGGACGTGGAAGGAAGTTGCCAGCCACAGCTCCGTGGCAGCCGAGTAGCGACTGAGTTTTCCTGATTTCAGATTTACACCTGGATCCCATCTTTTGCACTTTTGCAAAAAGATGGGATTTCTTATTATCGGCGAAGTGTTCCCTGGCCGGACAACACGAATCGGACGTAGCAAGCTACATCTCTACTTTAATTATTACTGCGAATTACTACTGCGGTTCGACAAATGGCTTCTCCAACAGATAGGCTCCCGGCCCCTGTCGGCCGCGCACGGTGCGGCAGAATTCGGCAACATGAAATCCGGCATTGAGGCTCTCAGTAAATGCCCATCGCGTCGCCATCCGCCACTCTCTTGCGAGCTGCGGATCTTTTTGTTCGATGGAATTAATGTCGCTGGGGATTTCGATCGCGATTCTTTGCCGCCGCAATGCGGTTTCGATGTCCGACCGAACGGGGCGTCCATCACCGCTGAAGAGAATAAGCGGTTGCACCACGGAAAGCGCGTCGAGAATTTCATGCCTAAGATTTTTTCCGAACTTTTCCCCTTCTTTCTCCCCAATTCTTCCAGCGACTCGCCGGCTCCTGATTGGCCACCTTACCCACAAGCGATCAGTGCCATTGCGATGCAATCTACTGGAAGTTTCGGGCCCGTACAAATCCACTTTGTAGTTGTCCGAAACCACCCCCAGCTTAAAAAAATTCAGGTGCGCGTTTTTGCTCTGAAGAGGATCGAACGTCCATGAAATTTCCGCAACCCGTGATTGAAGTGCCGCGGGGCTGGATGACGAGACCCGCCGCTCTGGCAGACGCATATCCATTGGCGCGGCCTCGGCGAGCGGTACTGCCATTACCCGCGCTCGCTGAGCCAGTTTAAGTTTGTATCCCACGTCCCGATCACGATATTCGGGATGCACAGCCAATTGGTGGGAATGGAAGATGACAATACCGTCCTTAATTCCCGGAAACGCGAAGGCAAAGCCTGCCAGCTTGTTATCATCAAAGGCGACAAGCCAGATGGCTCCGGCTTCTATGGAGGCTACAGCCCAGGTGAGAGGCAGCACATCAATGTCGTCCAGGTTCCACACTTCTTTTTCGAGGGACTGAACTTGCCGCAATTCGGCCACGCCGTTGAGTTCGCGGATTTTGATGGCAGCTTTGGCGTCCGGCATAGGCATGGGAACTTGAGCCGAATAATATACGTGACGACAGACTAAAGATGCCAGTCGCATTCGGGAACTTTGGAGGAGTTGAATCATTGAGGGCACCTCCCATAAGAAGTAAAACTTTGTAAAGAAGACCTACAAAACTTGGCGATAAGTTACGCTCTTCGTTAGAGCGTCATCGTAAACTGAAGTATTGACTTGCACCAGGGTAAGTCCGAGCATCGCAAATTGAGAAGATAGCGCCAGCGTTTCGAAACGAGGTTAGTGGATGATAGAAATCCCGAAGGCTCAGGCTTGCGGCCCGATGGACGTGATGGATATTTCTGCCTCAATCACGAGGGCTTCTTACGTAGACGTTTTCCGGCGCAGATGCTTGCTGGCAGCCTGTCTGTTGCTCTCGTTTCTTTATGTCGGGTGTAGCGGCGCGTCGTCGAAATCCGCATCCTCCAGGCCAACAGGGCCACAAACCATGCCGGTTGGCGTTGCTACAGCGCAAAGCCGTGACATGCCTTATTACCTCACTGGCCTCGGCTCGGTTACAGCGTTCTATACCGTCAATATCAAAAGCCGCGTAGACGGACAGCTTGAAGATGTGAAATTCAAAGAGGGACAAAACGTTAAGCAGGGCGAACTGCTTGCAGTGATTGACCCGCGTCCCTATGAAGTGCAGTTGAGCCAGGCCCAAGCGACACTTTATAAGGATCAAGCATCTCTGCGCGACGCGAAAACAATTCTGGAGCGCTATAAGGCTCTCTTTAAGGAGTCCGGCGCAGTCTCGCAACAACAGATAGACACCCAGCAAGCAACAGCCGACGAACTTGAAGGAACGGTTAGGAACGATCAGGCCACAATTGACAATGCAAAGCTGCAAATTACCTACTGCCACATTACAGCTCCCGTAACCGGCCGCATCGGCTTGCGGCAGGTTGACCCCGGGAACATTGTCCACGCGACGGATGCGAATCCACTGTTCGTGATCACTCAGCTTCAGCCCATCACAGTATTGTTCACCCTTCCCGAGGATCAACTGCCATCGGTCTCGCAACGCATGAAGCAAGGTCCTCTGACCGTAGATGCTTACAACCGCGACGACGAGACGAAGCTGGCTACCGGTAAGTTGCTTACGATTGATAATGAAATTGATCTCACCACGGGCACAGGAAAGTTGAAAGCGGTGTTTAACAACACCGATAACAATCTGTGGCCAAATCAATTCGTCAACATCCGGCTATTGCTTGAAGTGCGAAAGAACAGCACCGTAATTCCAGCCGCCGCCATCCAGCGTGGCCCGCAGGGCACGTACGTTTTTGTGGCAAATAAAAACAACACCGTGGATGTCAGGCCCGTCACGGTGGCTTTCACGCAACAGAACCTCGCTAATATCGCAACTGGGTTGTCTCCCGGAGAAGTTGTCGTAACTGATGGTCAGGACAAGTTGCAGGCGGGAAGCAAAATTCAACCGCGCGAGCAGAATACGTCCGGATCAGGCACTCAGAACGCCCAGGCTGGAACTGATCAGAC
>DASYGR010000445.1:0-16058 GCA_035999525.1 Terriglobales bacterium | reverse complement strand
TGATAACGACGCAGCGGTAAATCTGGCGCGCACGGCGGATGTCGCGATTGTCGTCGTCGGCAATCATCCAACATGCAATGCGGGATGGGCCAAGTGTCCGTTGCCCAGCGACGGCAAAGAAGCGATTGATAGAACGTCCATTACACTCGAACAAGAAGAATTGGTGAAGCAAGTTTATGCCGTGAACCCGCGCACAGTCGTTGTTCTGATTTCAAGTTTTCCGTTTGCGATTCAATGGACGAAAGATCACGTTCCGGCAATCGTTCATATGGCGCATGACAGCCAGGAAGAAGGCAACGCCTTGGCCGACGTGCTGTTTGGCGATTACAACCCTGGCGGCAGGCTGGTGGTTACGTGGCCGCAATCGCTCGATCAAGTTCCTCCCATGATGGATTACAACCTTCGCGATGGCCGAACCTACATGTATTTCAAAGGCGAGCCGCTGTATCCGTTCGGTTACGGTTTGAGTTACACGACGTTTGATTACTCGAATCTGAAAACGAGTTCGCCGAAACTTGCAGCTTCAGGAGAAGTCGCAATCTCCGTTGACGTGCGAAATTCAGGAAGCATGGCGGGCGACGAAGTCGTTCAGTTATATGTAAAGCACATCGGCTCGAAGGTTGACCGGCCTCTGGAAGAACTGAAGGGATTTGAGCGGATTACGCTGCGTCCCCGGCAAACCAAGGCGGTCCACTTCACTTTAAAGAGCAGCGATATCGCTTATTGGGACGGAGATCAAGGCAGCTTCGTCACCGAGCCCGATCATTTAGAACTCAGGGTTGGCGCATCGTCCGCGGATATTCGGCTGAAAAGACAGCTAGAGGTCACGCCATAAAAAGATTGGTTGCCCCCCAGGGATTCGAACCCCGATAGGCAGATCCAGAATCTGCTGTCCTACCATTGAACGAGGGGGCAACGAGGCGCGAGTAAAAGCGGAATCTCTTCCGCAGTCCTGATTTTATGGGCGGGGCCGTTTGTGGTCAAATTTGTTTGCCCCATTTGGCATTGGCGGCAGTGACTTGTTGACCGAGTTCGCACGTCGATTGGCGTGGAACTGGTTCAGGAGTCTCTTCCAATAGTAACAAGCCATCAATCGTTGGATTTTTGTCCGCTACTTTTGTTGCGGAATGACAACCAATCCGCCCGACCAGCGTGGAATATGCAGCTCGTCTGGAGGCTTGTAGGCCCAAAACAGGAGTACATCTGATGTCTTCGTCGCATTCTGGTCTCGGATGACATACCGCAAGTCAATGTCACCCGTCAGCACCTCCCGTGGTTTCACGGAGACCTTGGTGGGGCCGGGGTCGTCAACAGGTAATTCCAAATCGACATGGTGCCCGTTCGGTCTCACGGCGGCGAAGACCATGCTGTATCTGTTACCCCACGGCAATTCAGAGCGATAAAAGGTCGCAGTAGTCGCCGCGCCAGATCTCAGTGTCACTCGCAAGTGAAGAGGTTTCTGAGGATTCAGCTCAACTTGAACGGCAGGTTCTGGCGTATTCTGCGCAACCGCGGCACTCGAAAAACTGGCAACAAAGATTATGGCGCTAAGAATGGAACGCATAACTGTATTGGACACCGACGAAGTAGCGTCGGCACGATTACCTGCGTAACTGTCGAGAACAGGCCATTACACTCATTACCCTTAAAGGGGGTGCAAGAATGTGGCTCACACGCCCTGAAATAAGTAGTCCATAGTTTTAGTCAAATCTTCAGGAATGCGTGGGCTTTTTAGTCCTTCTGCTTCACCCTGACGACCGTAATCTTTGAAAATCCCTCCTCGAAAGTTGGGGGTTTTTGTTTTGACGCCATGCGCCTCATTACATCTTCTGAAACCACGCGCTCGCGTTTGCGGTTTCTTTCCAAGCAAACTTCAAGGGGAACATCGAAAAAGACGGCCTGAACTTCGTAGCCATAATCCTGGGCGAGTTTGATCCATCCCCGGCGGTCGTGAGAGGTGAGGTTAGTCGCGTCCACGTAGTTCAGGGGACGGCGGGCGATCAGCCGCGCTTTCAGCATGGAGCGCAGATTCGAAAACACTAAATCCTGAAATCGCTGCTCGGTGGGGTCGTCGAACAACAGCGCACGCAACAGATCGCTCGACAGCGGCGCGATGTTGTGGCGCTTGAACCACGAACTTTTTCCGGATCCTGGCAGCCCGATAGCCAGAATGACAACGCCTTTCGGAACACGCGGGCCCGAAGGCGATTGCGTCGCGTCACCCTGGCCGGGTTGCGCGGCCGTCTGCCCTGCTTCGGTTGTATCCCCAGCAATCGGCACGCCGGTGGAGGCCGCAATAGGCGGTCGAGAATTAACGGATCGAGGACCACTGCGGCCTCGTCCACCTCTTCCGCGCCGACGACGTCCCTGCCGAGACACGGTATTAGAAGGACGCGGATTCGGCGAACCCGATTGGGCCTCCGCTTTTGCGAATTGGTCGGCCCTCACCTCCACCCCTCTGGAGTCAGTTTGGTTTGAGCCAGCCTCGTGTAATCCGGGCTGCGAAACGGCTCGCTCCGTGCGTGAGGTATCCGCTTGATTGCCTCGAGAATCTTCAACATCCGCCAGAGGCGCTTGTACGGCATGCCGCTCGGCCGTCCCAGAAGGTGAAACCTCTCCGTCGAAATATGCGGGCTGCAATGGAGCCTGCGCAGATTCAGCCTTGTTTTCCTGGGGGTCTTTCTTGCGGCGTTTAATACGGTCGGTCATCCACTTACGCATGTCTGGCTTGTAACATATCCTCCAGCATATGAGCAATCGGCGTCTGGAAGAATGAACCAACCCTGGCAGCGGCAACCAGAGGATGATCAACCAGCACATAACGTTGACTTTTTGGCACCTACAAGGCAAACTACCGAATCCGCCATGCGGGCGTTCTTAATGAGGCTCAGTCAAGTATGCTCCGGGCAGGAAATGCCAGCCACAATCGGGCTGGCCGCCCGTCACCCATAGCTATGACCGAACAGCGAGTCTCTTATACGCTCGATTCGACGCTTGAGACAGTGGATAGCGCGGAGCAAACCGCCAGCCGGATCGCGGCGGAAAATGGCTTTGGGGAAGATGAGGTCATGCAGATTTCGATGGCCGTTCGTGAAGTGGTGGTGAATGCGGTACTGCACGGCAACGCTTACGATCCGGGGAAAAAAGTGAGCCTCGATTTTGAGACCACCGGAAACGATTTGGTCATCACGGTTCGCGATCAGGGAAAAGGGCTGGATCCGGCAAAGATTCCGGATCCGCTGTCGCCAGACAATCTTTTGAAGACATCGGGCCGCGGTATTTTCTTAATCCGCTCGTTCATGGATGAGGTGGAAATTCACCCCTCCCACACGGGCACCGAAATCAAACTTGTAAAACACGGCCGCGGATCAGCCGCGGGCGGTAAGGAGGAGTCCCAGTGAACTTTAAGACCAGCGTTCGTCAAGTGGATGGGGTGACCATTGTGGATTGCAGCGGAAGGATCACGTTAGGCGAGGGCAGCGTGACCCTCCGTGACGCTGTGCGCGAATTGCTCTCCAAAGGGCAGAAGAAGATTCTGCTCAATCTTGGAGACGTCAACTACATTGACAGCTCAGGCATTGGCGAACTCGTGAGCGCATTCACCACGGTGCGAAATCAGGGCGGAGATCTTAAACTGCTCAATCTGACCAAGAAAGTCCACGATCTGCTGCAGATCACCAAACTCTATACCGTCTTCGACGTAAAAGACGACGAAGCCGTAGCTGTTAAGGCGTTCGGCTAACTTTTTTCCTTCCTAGTGAGGACGTTTCGGGGCCGGGTTTTGCGATCCGGCCCCGCGGCGTCGTTCCTGTTCTGGAACGCTTCCCGAATTTTCTTCTTAACTTTCGTTTATCAGCGGAATCAAGGCCTACCATTCTCTTCAGCCGCCAGAAATCGGCCAGAGGAGTCCCCATGATTCGATTTGCCGCAATTAAATTAATCTTACTTATTTGCATTTCATCTCTTTCGTTCGCCGGATGTATTCCTTTTACGCAAGCCCGCCAGCATATTGGTGAAACAAGCTGCATTAAAGGAAAAGTGTTTCACGTCAATGCCCTTCAACCGGGCTATGCGACTTTGAGCTTTTGCAAGGACCAGGAAAAGTGTGGCTTCACCGCTTTAGTTTCCGCAAATGACCCTAAAAGCATCGCCGGCCTGCACGGATTGCGAGGAAGAACCATAGAAATGCATGGGCTATTAAAGGAATCGAATGGAGGCGCGGAGATTATTTTGCAGAACTCCGGCGATTTGTTGTCGCGGGACACAGAGATGCCCTCGTTTATGAAAGCTTACGATGTTGAAGAACGGGGACACTACAGCGCCGGAACATCGCATGCGCCCAAGGCGAAAAGGGTTTACACGAAAAAACAAACGGCAACGGGGTCCATTGACATTCCCAGGGATACGGAGCCTTCGGACAATCAATAGCTGACTCGCTGGTTCGCTCTATTTCGATAAAGAGGGCTCAACTTGCCCAGAGGATCTATTCAGCAGGCTTCACCTGGTTTAGATTTTCCATTAAAGTCAGGAGAAGCAATGCAAAGCGTCTCACAGACTGCACGGTGGGTTGCCGCACAAAGGGAGCGCGAATCAGCGCGATCCGATAGATTGTTTTTGGATACACTCGCCGGCCATCTCGCCGGAGAAGAAGGCCGCGCAGCACTGCGGATATCGGAGCAGTTCAATCCACGCCACAAATCAACGGCAGATTACATTGCGACTCGCACTCGATTCTTGGACGAGTTCGTCATTCAGGGAAATAAAAAAGGCACGCGCCAGGTTGTTATTGTTGCTGCGGGAATGGACGCTCGCGCATACCGCCTGCCATGGCAGGATGGCACAGCTCTATATGAAATTGATTATCCCGAATTGCTGGATTTAAAAGAACGAATCCTGAAACAGCAGGACAAAGTTTCGCAGTGCCACAGAATTACATTAGGGACTAACTTGGAAGGCGAATGGGGCGACATGCTGGTTGGCGCGGGCTTCCAAACTGATCAAGCTTCGTTATGGCTGATCGAAGGTCTTCTCTATTATCTTCACGAGGCGCCGGTTGATGGCATCCTCCGACAGGTCACTAAACTCGCCGCGCCGGGCAGCCAGCTCGCTGCCGACCTAGTAAGCCAATCGTGTTTAACTAGCCCTTGGATGAAAGAGGCCCTGGAGGCTATGAAAAAGAATGGCATGGGATGGTACTTCGGTAGCGATGACCCGTCGTCACTCTTCGCCAGACACGGATGGGAAGCTGAAATAAAAAACCCAAACGTCGAGGCGGCCAAATATGACCCGGAGCGTTTTCCGATGCCAGCCAATCCACAAGTTCAATTGCCGCCGATGTTTTTTGTCATTGCGTCGCGGTAGGATGGTGATGCGGATTTCTTCTAGACCAGTCTCTTTCTCAACTCATCAAGGGAGTATTTTGTCCCTCGCCACACCACGCCTCCTTGCCACAACGCCAGGGCCATTGAGCGCAGCATCGTGTATGCGAACAATAGGGTGCTGATTGGATGCAGGAGAAAATAGTATGCAGGGACTGCCGATTTCCAGGACATTCCGACGTAAATCGAAAACATGGAAAATAGCGCGACGGCATAAGGAATCTTCGCCGACCCATGCGCCAGCAACACCCCTATAAATGGCAACAAATTCAGGAATAGAAGAGCCGCTACTGAAAGTAAAACTCTGGGCCACTGAAACGACAGAATGGCAAAAGAATTCTTGGTCAGATTATTCACCACTCCCATCGCGCCCCTGGCCCATCGGATCGTAATCAAATCTTCGCCAAAAACATTGCGCTGACGATAGCCGGATTCCTTGACGATTTTTCCCAACTTCATGTCGTCGAGCACTTCGAAGCGAAGCGCCTTATAGGTTCCGATTCCCTCGTAAACTTCGCGACGGATAAGATTGAACGCTCCCACCCCCATGTGATCTTTGGTTTTGGGATCGGCAACTTTCCAGGGACGATGTCCGAAGACAAACAAAGTCTGAAAGAAGGCGATCATCATTTTTTCGCCGGGCTGCTTCATGATCATGCGAGGGAAGACGACAAGATGGTCTGCCTGTTCGGCTTCGGCGTAGGCCAGCGCCCGGCGAACAGAATCAGGCTTGAAAAGCACATCGGCATCGGTGAACAAGAGCCAGTCCGCTTTGGCTTGCGATGCAGCAGTCCACATCGCGTGAGATTTGCCGAGCCAGCCTTCAGGCAGCGTTTGGACGTGAATGATTCTTAGGCGGTCTTGAGCGTTCGACCTGGCGAGAACCGAATCCATCACTTCACCTGTGCGATCCGTGGAGCGATCATTCACGGCGATGATCTCGTAGTTTGGGTAGTCGAGGGCAAGCAACTGAGTCAGAGTCCGCGCGATGTTTTGTTGTTCGTTGCAGGCAGGAACAATGATGCTTACGCGGGGTACGGATTCGGAGGCGCCCGGATTTCGGTCCCATTCGGGTCGCGATATATCCGCGATCTTGCGCATTCCGAATCCCGCCGCGATAAGCCGCGATAGCCAAGCCAATCCCAGGATGCAGCCGGCGATCCAATGGAAATAAGTCATCCTTGGTGGTTGCCGCCGATCGCGACATCTCTTGCCGGCGGAACTTCGGTAGCAAATCGCATTCCGTAAAACAGTATGGCAGATGAGATGGCCATCGCGATAATCGGCAGAATAAAAGCGGCTTGAAGAGAATGCCGGTCGGCAACCATGCCCATCAACGTCGGAGACGGAACGTCGCCGAGAAGATGAAAGATGAAGATATTGACGGCGATAGCGGTGGCGCGAATATGCGCGCCGACGGAATTGACGAGCGCCGTGTTGAGCGGCGAAGTGTTCAGCAGAAGAAGAAACGCAGAAAGGGCAATGGCGGGCATCATGAATCGTCCCTGGCTAAACAGGCCGACGATCATCACGGGAACACCGAGCCCCATGCTGAGGGCGGAGACGAAATAGTACGAGCTTTTCATTCTGGGGAGCAGCCAGTCCCCGATCCATCCTCCAGCTAGAGAAGCCACAATACCTGCCACCACTACGATTTTTCCAAACATCAGATTGGCTGCTTCCAAGCTGTAGCCGCGCGCGCTGGAAAGAAACGTGGGCATCCATACTTGGATTCCGCCCAGCGAGAATGTCCCCGCAGCCATGCCGAGCGTAACTGTTAAAAAAGCGGGATTGCGGGCCAAGCCAAGCAACGTTCCTCGCTGCGGTGTTTCTTTTTGAGTGTCATATTGGCCGCGCGGTGGTTCGGGGATAAAAAGTAAAGCAAGGGCAAGCAGGAAGCCGGGCAGCGCCGCGACGTAGAAGGGATAACGCCATCCAAAGTTGGGCCCGAGCTTTCCTCCCACGATGTATCCGGCCGCTGTGCCTACCGGAATCGCTAAATAAAAAATACCAAAGATACGGCCTCGTACGTTTTCTGGAAAAAGGTCGGCGACAAGCGATGGAGCAATGGTCACGAACGTGGCCTCCCCGATTCCGACCAGGGTATGACGAAGTAGTAATTCCCAATAGGTATGAGTAACTGCCGTGAGCAGTGTTAGGCCGCTCCAAAAGAAGGCGCCCAACACAATGATGACTTTTCGTGAATAACGATCTGCCAGCGGGCCCGCGAATGGAGCCGCGACCATATAGAAAGCGAGAAACGCGCTGGTGAGGTAGCCGAGCTGAGTTTTGGTGAGATGAAATTCAGTCTGCACTAGGGGCTGAACTGCGAACAAAACCGATCGGTCAATATAATTAAGTAAATTCAGCGCGGTGAGAAGAGTAAGCGTGGTTCGGGGATAGAGTTTGCGGGAAGGCACTTGGCGTGGAATATAACATGGCGATGAAATGCTTTGCTGTTGTCGAAGTTTGAACTCTGTCGAGGCGAAGATTCGTTAAGTGTCCGACGTTATCTCGACCAAAACTCAGTTTATTTAAAACCAGTTCTCTGTTCTCAGCGTTTAGTTTTTGCCTGTGGCCTGGGCCAACGCGCCAATACGACCGTTGAAATCCCACCCCGCGGCCTGAAGTCGCCTTTGACCTCTGCCCATACTGGACGCGACCATTTCGCTACGTCTCCCAAAACTCGGTTCACGATATTTTCCTGGAAAATGCCCAGATTGCGGTAGCAGTGAAGATATTCTTTCAGTGACTTCAGCTCCAGGCATTGCTTATCCGGCATGTAACGAATGGTGATCACGCCAAAATCGGGCAGACCAGTTTTGGGACACACCGAAGTGAACTCAGGGTCTTCGATTACGATTTCGTATCCGCGAAACTGATTGGGCCAACATTCAATTTCCGGGAACTCTGCGTCGAGACCCGATTTAGCGTGGTCCGGGGTGTAGCGTAGTGACTTGGGCATGCTTCATTGTATCCAGCGGAACGAGCAAGTTTGCAGAAGGAAAGATGAATTTTTATCTATCTTCGTGCATCTAATCGGTTAAGTCCGCCTTTAGAACCTGGCCAGTAGCAGTGATACATTTGTGCGAACAGATTCCTAATGGCATCTTCGCAAAACAAAAACGGTGGCCGGCGCTGGCTTCTATGGTCAGTGGCGATAGTAGTCGGCATCGTGTTGTTGGCATCTTTTATGTCCCGCGGCGATCCGGTGTCGGTGATCGCCACTACCGTGCAGCGCACGACGATCCGCAGTGTGGTCACTACGAACGGAAAAGTCGAGCCTCTGGCAAGCTTCGAAGCGCATGCTCCGGTGGGCACGACGGTTAAAAAATTATTAGTCAAAGAGGGCGATTCGGTTAAGAAGGGTGAGCTTCTGGTTCAGATGGATGATGCCGAGGCGCGCGCGCAGGCGGCGCGGGCGTTGTCTCAGATGCGAAACTCGGACGCCGAGACAAGCGCGATCCACAGTGGCGGGAACCAGGAAGAAGTATTGACACTACAATCGGATCTCGTAAAAGCACGCACCGAGCGTGATGCCGCCCTGCGAAGCCGCGATGCGTTACGCCGACTGGAGCAAAATAACGCAGCGTCGCCGGGCGAGGTGAAGGCCGCGGAAGAGCAGTTGCAGCGTGCGGATGCAGATTTGAAGTTGCTGGAACAAAAGCAGAAAGACCGGTATTCCCGTCCCGAAATTTCGAAGGTCGAAGCGCAAACGGGACAGGCGGAGAGTGCTTACACTGCGGCTCAAGACCTGCTCAGCCAACTCAATGTGCGCGCGCCATTCGACGGCATTGTTTACTCACTTCCTGTTCATCAGGGAGCGTATGTGAATCCAGGCGATCTGATCTTGCAGGAAGCTGATTTGTCCAAAGTGCTGGTTCGGGCGTTTGTAGATGAGCCTGACGTTGCCCGGTTGGCTCCGGGGCAACCAATCGAAGTTACTTGGGATGCGATTCCGGGGCGTGTTTGGAATGGCCAACTGACCTCAGTGCCGGCCACGTTGAGGCTCCATGGCACCCGAAACGTCGGGGAAACCACTTGTGTAGTGAGCAACAGCGACAGAAAGCTGTTGCCTAACGTGAATGTTGGAGTCAGCATCGTGACCGCTGAACATAAAGGCGCACTGACCGTTCCGCGCGAAGCGATTCATCAGGATGACAGCAAGCCATACCTCTATCAGATACTGGACAACGAACTCGAGCGGCGGGACGTAGAAACGTCAATTTCCAACCTCACGCAGGTGGAAATCACAGGCGGCATTCCTGAAAAGGCACTGGTCGCTCTCGCATCAACTAATTCCAAGCCCTTGCATAGCGGGCTGATTGTAAAGGTGGTTCATTAGGAATGTTGGCATTCATTAAATTCAGGATTCGGTTATTTCGTATCGCTTCTACCGTAATTTTCGCTCTGATGCTGTGCGTATCGGCGATTGCGGCGGATGGTCCTTCGTCATTACTAGCTCAAGGACGCGTGGACGAAGCCATCGCGGCCTTGCAGCGCAAAATTACTGTTTCTCCAAATGACGCCGAAGCGCAGAACCTTTTATGCCGGGCATACTTCACTTTGGGTGAATGGGACCGCGGCATCGCAGCTTGCCAGAGGGCGATTGCGCTCGATCCGGGTAATAGCCGCTATCATCTTTGGCTCGGGCGCACTTACGGCGAAAAAGCAGACAAGTCTGGATTTCTGACCGCTGCGGGATTGGCAAATAAGGTCCGGTCGGAGTTTGAATTGGCAGTGCAACTGAATCCCAGAAATATAGATGCGCGCACGGATTTGGCGGAGTTTTATTTGGAAGCGCCGGGGATTGTCGGTGGAGGACGAGACAAGGCCGAGGCTCAGGCCAGGTCGCTTGCGGGGATTGATCCGGCGAAGGCGCATTGGGTCAATGGACGGCTAGACGAAAAGAAAAAAGATTTTAATTCCGCCGAGAGAGAATATCGGAAAGCCATTGATGCAAGTCATGGCAGCGCCAACTCTTGGTTGAATCTGGCAATTTTTTACCGGCATATTGGACGACTGGATGAGATGGAGTCGGCCATCCAGAACGCCGCCACCGCGCAGATGGACTCCACGGGCGCTGTCATGGACGCGGCGGAGCTTTTGATACGCACCAAGCGTAATGTTCCCGAGTCTGCTCGCCTGCTACGACAGTATCTCTCTTCCCAATCCACGGTCGAACAGGCACCGGCATTCAAAGCTCATTATCTGCTCGGCACGGTTCTTGAAGAACAAGGGAATAAGCAGGCCGCAGCCGATGAATATCGCGCGGCACTATCCCTGGCCAAAGACTTCCAGCCCGCACACCAGGCGCTGGATCGCGTCAACCGTCTGAACTGAGGCAGGTACTCTCCAATATCGAATCTCAAGAATCGTGGGGGCATAACCGTGAGAAACATTTCCCGTGGCGCACGCTTGCCAATTCTTTTCATCTTTTTTTTTCAAGTTTTGTCCGCACTGCTCCTGGCCGAACCACTATCGCTTAGGCGCGCAGTTGAGCTGGCAGTCAGCCATGGTGAGGTGGTCGGCGTCAGCAAAGACGACGAACAGCACGCTTTTGCCACGTATCTTGAAACCAAAGATCAATTTGTGCCGCAGATCGCGGTCGGGTCTGGACTGGGGGCGACGTGGGGATTTCCGCTGAGCCTCGAAAACGCGGCTCCCTCGATTCTTAATGTGAACGCGCAATCTTCCCTGATCAATCCCGGCTTGCGGGAGTTTACGCGGGCGGCCAAAACGGAGTGGCAGGCCACGAAGATTCAATCCAAAGATCAGCGCGGCCAACTGGTACAGGACACCGTTTTAACATATCTCGAACTGAGCAAATGGGAAACCCTGATTGATCATCTGCGACAGCAGCAGGCTGAGGCTCTGAAAATCGAGAATATAGTGGACCAAAGAATTCGCGAGGGAGTTGACAATCCTCTGGAGCGGAATCAGGCACGATTGACCACGGCGCAAGCCCACCTCAGAGTCACTGAAGCCCAGGGTTCAATTGACGTTCTGCGCGAGCGGTTGGCGCAGCTTACTGGGTTAGCATCGGCTTCGATTGTGACTGAGCCGGAATCTATCCCTGATCTACCTGAGACCAAGACAACAGAAGATGATGCGCCCGCGAAAGCCGTCCAGATCAGCCCGCTTGTGCAGACGGCGGAAACCCATGCGTTGGCGGCAAGTTTCAGGGCACGCGGTGAACATCGCGCAATGTGGCCTACCGTTGACTTTGCGGCACAATATGCACTTCTTTCCACTTTCAACAACTACGAAAACTATTTTCGAGCGGGAAGTTTTCAGCGAAACAATGCAACCCTGGGAGTCGTGATTCGCTTCCCTTTTTTCAGCCTCTCGCAACATGCCCGAGTCCAAGGGGCGGATGCCGACTTGATCCATGCCAAAAAGCAGGTTCAAATCACAAAGAACCAGGTTTCAGTTGAAACTCTGCGGTTACAGCGGACGGTGGAGCAATTGCAGGCGGCACGGGAAGTCGCGGATATCTCCAACCAGATTGCCCAATCAAATCTGGAAGCGATGAAAATTCGAATGGAGGCCGGCACTGCGACGCTTCACGAAGCGGTGGACGCACGAATCCAAACTGACGAACGTTATGATGCCCTTCAGGATGCCGACTTTCAGTTGCAGCATGCCAGGATTAGTTTGCTGCGAGCCACCGGAGATTTAGAAACGTGGGCCGAAACCGATAAATAGTTGCATAAACAAATGCCGCTCTGTGTCGCATTCTTGAAGCAAGCTATCCGTGGGGCTTTAGCCACGGCAATCGCCTTGCTGTGGCTTGCAGGTTGCACCTGTGCTCAGGCCACTCCCGATTGGACAGAGCCTTTTCCGCCATATCGCGTGATTGGGAACATATATTACGTCGGTAGCAGAGGGCTCGCTTCGTTTCTGATCACGACGCCCAAGGGACACATCCTTATCAACAGCAGTCTTGACAGTTCTGTTCCGCTTATCCGCGATAGCATCGAGAAGCTTGGCTTTCGGTTCACAGACGTCAAGGTTCTACTCATCAGCCATGCGCATTGGGACCATTGCTCAGGTAGCGCGCGTGTGAAAGAAATGACTGGAGCAAAGTACTTCGTCATGGAGCAGGACGTTCCGGTCGTAGAATCTGGTGGTAAGAGTGATTTCCAGTACGGCGCGGATCCCAGCAAACAATACAAGCCGACGAAAGTTGACCGCATTCTGCGCGACGGCGACGATGTACGCCTGGGAGGCACGGTTCTGGTGGCGCACCTCACCCCCGGTCACACGAAAGGCACTACAACGTGGACGACAAAAGTAACCGAAGGTGGCAAGTCACACGACGTGGTCATCGTGGGCAGTCCCAACGTTAATCCCGGATACAAACTGGTGGGCAACACGCAGTATCCGCAAATCGCCGAGGATTATGAACGCGGCTTCGAGGTCCTGAAAAGCTTGCCTTGTGATGTCTTCCTGGGCGCTCACGGCAATTACTATGGAATGGAGTCGAAATTCGCCCTGATGAAGGCCGGGACGGCGAATCCATTCATTGATCCGAACGGCTACAAGACCTATGTTGCCGAGAGAGAAAAGGCCTTCCGCGAGGAGCTTAAGAGACAATCGGAATCAAAGCCGTGATGCACCCCGACTCGATCAACCTGCGGGTTCATTGAGGACGAACCGAGACGAGTCCCAACGTAGTAATCACCTCCGGCGGAAGTTCCTCGAAGTAAAGAACAGCGGATTTTGCGCGATTGCGGTTAAAGGCCCACAGCCCAAGGGCAATGGCGAGGAACAGGCCTGTCATGCACATATATCGTAAGGGGTCGTTGAGCGAGGGCATTTCAATCTCTGCGCTGGACATTGCGAAAACAAATGTTAGGAGTAAGAAAACTCCAAACATTATTTGAACGTGCACTTTTCCGGGCAAGTACGAACAAGTGAAGGGAACTTTATAGAAACCAATCAGACTGAGCTCGGCAAAAATCCATCCGGCAATAGCAAGAACCGCAAGATGGGCCGCAATGTGGTGCAATGGCCGGAAGGGCAAGGACAATAAGGCCGATAGGAGCCAGACCGGGACGACAGCGAGTAACAGCAGCGCCCGTCTGGTGGCACTTACGTAGTTCTCTGAGGGACGAAGCTGAGTGATGCGCAATACCCAATTGGCAGTCAGAGAAATGGGTAGCGAAAATACGCTACGGAGCCCGAAGACCGCAAAGCTCATCATCAGGAACGTGGCAGTGAGAAAGTCGGCGTTCATGGGACGGACCGCAGGGCTCAACAACTCGCTTCTCAGCACGGAGAGTGCAAATGAAAATACCAGTGCGATATAAAAGGCAAAAGCCAGGCGATGTTGCCGGCTGCGCGTCAGCGACCGTTCGCAGAAGAGCACAATTGCGGTCTGAAGAGAACTGCCGAAACGCGGAGTCCAATGCGGGCCCCCTGCTCCGGGCACAAGGTCGGGTTCCTCGACTGTTTTTTTCATGGTACGCAGATAGCAGAGAAGCAAGGAGGTTGTCGCTCCCGATACGGCAACACCCAGGCCGATCCAAGCCCGCCCAGCGACCCATCCGAGCGCCGGTGGCAATGAGCCATTCAATTGATTAAAGAGCGCAAAAAACCAGAACGATGGTGAACGGGCCAGCACCCACCGACTTTCGGGAGCGGCCATCGCCGCAGTCGTCGTGAGCGACGGCAGAAGGAAATAACCTCCGAAAACGAGGCCGAAGGCGGCGATCTGCAAGACTGCAGAGAGTCGCAGGAAAAGGCGGCGCGGGAGGAGTAGCGCTGTCAATCCTTGCACGGTAAGCACTGAACCAAAAACGAATGTGCTCGCGGAGACAATAGTGAACCAGTAAGCCGCAAAGGATTGGAAAAATCCCCAACTTGCCGCATGCTGCGTTCCTATAAACAACGGCCACGCGATACCGGTTGCAAAATTCAACATCAGAACCGCAAGACCCGCGAGGGCTGCCAAGGCCGCGACCTTGGCGAACAGGATGGTACGCGGGGCAATCGGCAATGGTGAAAGTACCATCACATCGCGCCGGTCGGGGAAGGTCGAGTCCCAACTGACAACTGCAAGAAGTCCGGCGACCAACATCATGCCGGAAATAAGCGCCTGCTCGCCGCGCCAGGCGAAGGTCAATGCCGATTCCGGCGTGGCCGTCATAGCATCCTGGGACATGAGCAGTCCTAGGGCGCTGCTCAAGCTGATTAAAATGAGTACGCTCGCAAATTGCCCGAGAAATCTGGGGATGTCGGCTTGAACCGACAAGGCTTCAAGATCGATGACGCGCAAAAGAAATTGGCGATAGAGGATGCGAAACTGAAGCGGCACGAGTTCGACTAACCTACGCACGTATAAGATCCGCAATCTGCCGCGCCACTGATTCCGTGTCCTGCTCGACTGCGAGCTGAGAAAAAATTGCCTCGAGCGTTGGAAGTTCCATCAACGTGCGCAGGTGTTCGATCGAATCGTCGGCGACGACCTTGCCACGATGGAGAATCACAATATGCGAGCACACGCGCTCGACCGTATCGAGTTCATGCGAGCTGAACAGCACGACTTTGCCGCGTGCGGCCAGCTCTTGGATAAGACTCCGCAAAACCAGCGCCGAGCTGACGTCAAGTCCCGAGAACGGCTCGTCGAGCAACACGAGCTGAGGATTGTGCAGGAGCGCTGCAGCAATCAGCACTCTCTGACGCATGCCCTTCGAGTAGCCGGAAATGGACGCATGGCGGTCGTCGTAGAGCGAGAGCAACCGTAACAATCCGTCAATGCGCTCCGAGGATTCTTGCTGCGGCAAATCGCGAAGTTGAGAGACCATCGTCAGGTATTCCGCTGCTGACAGATGGTTGTAAAGATACGGCTCTTCCGGCACGTATCCCATACGCCGCTTGTAGGCGATGAGATCCTCCTGAATGGGCTTGCCGTCAAAAAGAATATGGCCAGTCGTCGGCTCAATGAGGCCGGTGATCATCTTCATGGTAGTGGACTTGCCCGAACCGTTCGGCCCAAGGTAGCCTGTGACCTCGCCGGGCCGCGCGGAAAAACTGGCGTTATCCACTGCGGGGATACCCGAGAAAAGTTTGGTCACACGGCGCAACTCAAGCACCTAGTCCCCCGATCAAACTCAGCCAGAAACTATATCCTAACGGCAGAGAAATCTTCCGTGTTCGCCCAGTCCCATCTCGGCGTTAGCCTCGTTACCGGAAGCAACTGAACTGGAAGTCCGCGGACCGCCAGATGCTAACAAAATGCGTGGCGCACCGAGCGAATCGCAATTTTGCCTCTCAAGGCACGAAAACCGCCATCTGGCGTAAACGCATTGGACCCTGGCTGCAGGTTTAATATCCTTAAGATTAACCACTTGGCGTGACTCATGCGGCCGCTGGGGTGTACCTAAGAGACACCGCCGACCCCTAAAATCTCGCCATCAATGATAAGATAAGTTATTCAAACCTATGCCTTTAAAAACATTGTTCCTCAATCCCCCTTCTTTTGAGAACTTCGACGGTGGGGCTGGCTCCCGTTGGCCGGCTACCCGGGAAATCGAGTCCTATTGGTACCCAGTTTGGCTGGCCTACCCAACCGGAATGTTGGAGGGGGCACGCCTTTTGGATGCCCCGTCCCACCACGTTTCGGCGGAAGAAACAATCAACATTGCGCAGGACTACGAGTTCCTTGTTCTCTAT
>DASYGR010000442.1:0-5263 GCA_035999525.1 Terriglobales bacterium | reverse complement strand
GGTGGCGGTGATTGACGCCGCCAAAGTCAGTCCGCCGATCTCGAAATACATGTATGGAATGTTCCTGGAGCATCTCGGCTCGCTCACGTACCGGTCGCTGTGGAGCGAGGTCCTCGATGATCGCAAGTTTTATTTCCCGGTGACTTCGGCCAAACCTGAGGAAACGCCCAGGCCCGCGTTCCGTAGGCCATTGAGAAATGGAACCCCATTGGTGGGGATGCGTTCGTCGCCATGGACTCAGAACATGCTTACGTCGGCGAGCATTCGCCGCGAATCAGGCTTGACCGCGTGATCGCTCGCGGCATTCAACAGTCGGGTCTAAGCTTGCGAAAAGGAATCATGTACACCGGCAGAGTCGCTTTAAGTGGCGCCCCAGAGACGAAGGTCGAAGTCACTCTGGCGTGGGGAAACGGTGCCGGGGACCGCCAGTCACTAACCATTTCTGGTCTGCATTCTGAGTATGCTAATTTTCCGCTGAAGGTTACTCCCCAAGCCGACACCGATGAAGGGCAACTCCAGATTACCGGAATCGGCGGAGACTTTTTTCACGTCGGCATTATTTCGCTAATGCCAGAAGACAACGTTCACGGTTTTCGGCGCGACACTACTAAACTTCTCCACGATCTCGACTCAGGCTTCTACCGCCTGCCAGGAGGGAACTATATCTCCGACTACGACTGGCGGGATGCGATCGGCGAACCGGACAAGCGGCCTCCAACCATGGATTACGCGTGGAACGCAATGCAACCGAATGATGTGGGCATTGATGAGTTCATGGTTTTGTGCAAACTGCTCAACGTGGAACCATACATCACCGTCAACGCCGGCTTTGGAGACGCTGATTCAGCGGCGGCACTCGTCGAATATGCCAACGGCAGCGTCCACACTCCCATGGGAGCGTTGCGAGCGAAGAACGGTCACGCCGAGCCTTACGATATTAAGTTTTGGAATATTGGCAATGAGATGTACGGCTTCTGGCAGATCGGGCATACGGCTTTGCGTTATTACGTCCTGAAACATAATGCCTTCGCGCGGGCCATGCGCAAGGCGGATCCCTCCATCACTCTCATCGCGTGCGGAGCCATGCCAGATGAGATGACCGTAACCGGCAATGCCCGTCTGACGAACGGCAAAGTTCAAGCTGAGTACGGTAGCGAAGCCGACTGGACGGGAGGGTACCTGGCTAAATCCTGGGGTTACTTCGAGGGCATCAGCGAACACTGGTATGCGCGCAGCGGGAAGAGGTTCGATCTGAGCGTCGGCAAGGATGATCCGTTCAGCAACGGCAGCACAACCACGCAGCCGAATGATTACGGATATGTTCCCGTCGTCGAACCGCTGCTTGACTGGGCGCGGCGGCCCTCGAACCGCGTGCGCCTAAAAGCGGAAGCGTGGGAAGAGTACGAGAAGCGTTTTCCGATGATGAGAGACAAGAAAATTTTCCTGGCGATTGATGAGTGGGCTTACACCGGCACTCGGCCAACGCTGCGGCTCGCTCTCAGTTACGCTATGGTTCTCCACGAGATGTTCAGGCACACCGATTTCATCAATATGTCGGCCTTCACTTTCGGCATCTCCTGCCTCGACTTCAACTCCCGGGACGCCATCTACAACTCCAATGGCGTCTTGTTCAAGTTTTACCGGGAGCACTTTGGAACTCTGCCTGTCGCAGTCACCGGAAACTCGCTGCAACCTGCCCCCAAGTGGCCGGTAGGAGGCGATCAGCCTAAAATAAATGCAGGCAGTGCAACTTATCCGCTAGATGTTGCCGCAGCGTTGAAAGCTGACCGAAAGTCTCTTACCGTGGGTGTGGTTAACGTGACGGAAACTCCGCAGCCTTGGGATCTCAACATCCATGGCGTTCAACCTGGCAAAGTCAAAGGATGGCGATTAACCGGCCCAAACCTAGACGCGGCCAACACGCTGGGCCAGCCTCCGCAGCTAGTGGTCGAGGAGATCACACTTCCGGAGAACTTAACTCAGGTTGCGCCCATCAGCATCAATATCTACGAATTCGAGATTCTCGGCATGCATTAGAGTTCTCTGGCATGTCGCTGGGATGATCAGGTTCTTCCCGGCGAATCGTACTCTTAAAAACTATTGTCAGGAGGCTACATCCTTGCATCCGTCGCGGCGTTCCTTCGTCCTCTCTCTGCTTTTCACGCTTCTCGTCTCAACAATGCTTTCAGCTCAGGCTTCGCAAACTCCTACGCTGTCAATTGACGTGAACCGCATTAAAGGTAAGGTGAGTCCCACGCTCTATGGCCTGATGACTGAAGAGATCAACTATTCGTATGACGGCGGCCTGTACGCCGAGCTTTTGAGAAACCGCGCTTTCATGGACAACCGCCGTGGGCAGCCCTTCCACTGGTCCGTCGATGAATCTGGTATTTCCGATGCCTCAATGATGATGGACACATCCACAGGGCCTAGCGTGGCGCTGCCGCAGAGTTTGGTCCTCACGATTCGCAGCGCGACACCGTCGGAGCAGGCGGGCGTTTCGAATGAAGGTTACTGGGGCATTCCCGTCAGGCCGAATACGGAGTATCGCGGATCGTTTTATGCGAAGGCGGCCGATCCGTCCATTGGTCCGATTACGGTGAGCCTGATCAATGACGACACAGCGAAGGTCCTGGCGTCCACGATAGTGGAGGCGCTAACTTCTGACTGGAAACAGTACGCGTTTACGCTGCACTCGGGTGCCAGCGCTCCATCTGCAAACAACCGCCTTGTGTTGAGTGCGGGAAAGCCGGGGAAACTGTGGTTCAGCCTGACTTCACTTTTTCCGCCGACCTATCACAATCGCGCGAACGGCAACCGTATTGACATTATGGAAATGCTGGCCGCCATGCATCCTGCATTCTTGCGCTTTCCCGGCGGCAATTACCTGGAAGGCGACGTGATCGACGAGCGCTTTGAGTGGGAGAAGACAATCGGTCCACTGGTGGATCGTCCGACGCACCGCAGTCCGTGGAACTATCCATCTTCGGATGGATTGGGTCTGCTCGAGTTTCTGGAGTGGTGCGAAGACCTGAAGATGCAGCCCGTGCTGGCGGTTTATGCCGGCTACTCGTTGAGGCAGGTGTTTGTGGAGCCCGGAAAAGATTTGGAACCGTATGTTGCCGAGGCGCTGGATGAGATCGAGTACGTGACCGGAAGCGCGGATACTAAATGGGGCGCCGAACGAGCGAAGGACGGGCATCCAGAGCCCTTCAAACTTACTTATGTGGAGATTGGAAATGAAGATAACCACGACCGGAGCGGGACATACGATGGCCGCTTCACCCAGTTTTATAAGGCGATCAAGGCGAAGTATCCCGATCTGCAATTGATTGCCACGACTCCGGTGAAGAGTGTGACTCCGGATGTGGTTGATGACCACTTCTATCACTCCGCGTCGCAGTTCTTTGACGACGTGGGCCACTACGACAAAACGGATCGGCAAGGCCCGAAGATTTTTGTTGGGGAATGGGCTACACGCGAAGGCAGTCCTACGCCCAACTTCGATGCCGCGCTCGGAGATGCGGCGTGGATGACGGGCATGGAGAGAAACGGCGACATCATCATTATGTCCTGCTACGCGCCGTTGTTCGTGAATGTGAATACGGGCGGCATGCAATGGGAGTCTGATTTGATTGGATACGACACCCTCACCAGCTACGGCTCGCCCAGCTACTACGCGCAAGTGATGTTCAGCAACCACGTTGGCGATCAGATACTGGACGCCAAGCTTGACGGCGCGCCGTTGAGATTTTTTTATTCGGCTACGCGCGACTCGAAAGATGGGAAGTTGTATTTGAAGATGGTGAATGCAACCTCATCCCCGCGAACGGTGACCATTCGGCTGAACGGGGTTTCGCAAGTCAGCAAGAATGGGAAACTAATTACGATGACCGCAAAAACGACTGGCTCCACCAATACCATTGGTGATCCTAAGAAGATAGTTCCGAGGGAAAGCACGATAAAGAACGCGGCACCAGAGTTCTCTCATACGCTTCCGCCCTATTCGATTCAAGTTATGGAATTAGACGCGCACTAGGGTGATGAACTTGTTGTTTGGGAGGATTAAGGAGCACTGCGCCAAGGGCGGGCCTTGTGGAGAGGCCCAGTCTTTCTCATCATCACGGCCCAGGGTTCGCCATCGTCCAACTCCAGTTATAGTCTTGCGGATTATGAACTTGCGAAGACTGGCTGGATCGGAACAGATGATATTTCTCAAACGCAACATCATTGAGCATCGTCTGTAACACTCCTTTGTCGTCTGCCGCTATCGGCCGGACAGGCGATCCGAAAGAAAGGGCGATGCTCCTCATGGGACAGATATAAGTCTTGCCCCCAATCTTCACGGGGCCGTATTCAATGGCGACGTCGGCCAGCACAAACGGGTCTGTTGGCTTCGGGTCTGCTCTAAGAACAAGCCGAAGGATCGCTCCATTCGACGGGTCTACTGTGATCTCCGCATGATATGCGGAAAATGCCTCAAAGGGAGCAGGCTTTTCCCCGCCTTTCCCATAGACACAGCAGTACTCCACCAGGTAATGCGACTTTTCAGCGGGTACGGCGTAGGTGAAGACTGCCTTCGGGCCTGTCACTCCTTGCTCCCAGTGATTCCAGACAAGCGTGTGGTCAGCTGCATCCAACATAGCTGTGCCAAGAATCGGCCCAAATCTCACTGAGGCATTCAACCCCCACGCGTTTGGCGCGAATGGGGCTGCGCTGGAACGCACCTCCCAGCCCTTACCGTAAAGTATCGTGGCACGGTCCCGGTTGACGAATTGTAGCGGCTGGTCGCTGGCGGGGCGCAACGGGAAAGATTCCGCCTGCACTCTATCAGGCCGACCCGGCTCATCCTGAAAGCTGTTCGTAATTCGGGTTGCGAAGAAGTTCGGCAACTGGACGCCCTTATTTATATAGTCCACCGTTAAGGCCATCATCCGGCGCTGCGCTGCAAGGTCCGGCGCCGCCGTGGCAGGAATATCTGCAGCTGGTAGATTGAGAAATGCGGACTCATCGGCCAGCGCCACCAGCGCGCGCCGGCTCTTGCGACCTGGTAACAGCTTATCCCAGTGGGAAAGCCTGACCGTGCTGAATCGTTCCGTCAGTTACAGCCCAGACAACTGCCGTGCAATCTCGGCATCCGGTTTGCTGTGGGAAGCCGTCAGCAGTTGCTCCAACTGCTCCACCGTGACTCGCTTGAATAAACTCCGGGGTGTGGCGCTCTTTTGAGCAAGCGCCGCCGTGACCATTCCTGCCAGTAATAAAA
>DASYGR010000432.1:0-16855 GCA_035999525.1 Terriglobales bacterium | reverse complement strand
CCCGTTTTTTTGAGCCGTCAGTTCCAAATAGTTCCCGGCATCTGAGGAGTCCGTGGGATTGGCAACGAGATCGGCCGAAGTATTATGCGATTCGCCGCCTTCCTCGGAAAAATGCAATTGCCAAAGGTCTTCGAGATGTGGCGATTTCTTAATGATGTCAATCACGGATGGGGTTCCGCCCTTTTTGGCTCCGTTGTCCATAATCGCGACGCGAGGATCAATTCCGTAAACCAGTGCGGGGCTGCTGCTCTGCGACCAACCATGGTGGGAGACAATGTAAATATCTATTTTGCCCAATTTATTTATCGGGCACATCAGTTCCATTTCTTTGTCGTGGGTAAGATCGCCCAAGTCCAAAATTCTCAGCTTGCCGAAAGTGATGAGCGTACCTAGCGAACGCAGGTTTTCAGTTTTATCCGCAGGGTAAGATTCGGCGTCTTTGCAAGTTGGATTATCCTGTCCCGCACCCGGCAGTGGATTCTGAATCAACGCGCCGTCAGCGCTGATAACGGTCGTTTGAATACCCTTGATGGGGAGAGAGTCACCGGGCTTGGGAGTGATGTGCTTGTACTTGCCCGTCGCCAGGACCTTTTGGTAGGCCTGCCAGTCGGTTACAGTGGGTGCGTCCGTGGTCTCGCGGTTCTCGCCGTGGTCAATAAATGTTCCGACCGGTATTCGCTCGACAAGCTGTGGAACACCGCCTACGTGGTCTTCATGAAAATGTGTAATCAACACATAATCAATTTTCTTGATTCCCGCGTTTTTCGCAGCTGCAACAATGCGGTCAGCATCGCGGCCCTCGTGCCCGGGCCATCCGGTGTCAATCAATAGGGACTGCCCTGCTGGCGTGACGAACAGCGTGGCTTGGCCTCCCTCAACGTCCACGAAATAGATTCGGAGCGTGTTTGCGTCGGCAAACAGAGGCGTTGAAAATACGGCAGCGGCAAAAGTACAAAATATTATTGCCGCGCCCATTGACATAACAATTGAGCGGAACATTCTTGGCCGCAAGTCGAATCTGGCAACAGCGGGGATCATATTAGAGGCTCCCGGTAATTTTGCTCTCGAATAAACCACAGAGATCATCATGCGGACGCATCTTTTCGTCAAGTTAAAGATTACGTTTACCTGCCCTTTTTCCGATATTATCGGATTGCTCTTACGGTGTGAAATCCAAACGGCATTTGGAAGGCCAGGATGGCAGAACTCTCTACAGTGAGGAAAATCAGCCCGATGCTGGCGGTGGCCAACATGGAAGAGAGTCTCGCGTTTTACCAGGACATTCTAGGATTTAAGACAGTCTTGAAATCGCCGGATTACTCGATCGTCGAACGGGATGGCCAAACCATTCATTTCCAGAAGGCTCTATCCGAGGAAGTCATGAATTGTGTTCGCGGGCATACCGAGATATACGTTGAGGTTTCTGGAATCAATTCTCTTTGGGAGCACGTGAAAACATTCAAGAACCGTTATCGAATAAGGGATCTGTTTGCCCGGGAATATGGAATGGTCGAATTCCATATTTCTGATCCCAATGATTGCCTGGTATTTGTCGGGGAGCCGCTTCCGAATGAGGCTGGCCCGGGCGGCGCGAAATAATTTACTACGCAGGGTAGAGTCTAGAAGGCGATCTCTGTCGAAGATCACCTCGCCAAGTTTGGAGAGTACAGCCAGATGAAGAAACTCCGCAGTCAGGAATGGTATGGACGACAGGACCGCGACGGTTTTATGCACCGGAGCTGGATGAAGAATCAGGGATGGCCCCACGATCTATTCGATGGCCGACCGGTGATCGGAATTTGTAATACGTGGTCTGAACTGACGCCTTGCAATGCGCATTTTCGAGAGATTGCCGAATTTGTGAAGCGTGGCGTCTGGGAAGCCGGGGGCTTTCCCCTTGAGTTTCCGGTGATGTCTCTGGGCGAAACTCAAATGCGGCCGACGGCGATGTTATTTCGCAATCTAGCCAGCATGGATGTCGAGGAATCCATCCGCGCGAATCCTATAGATGGCGTCGTGCTGCTCATGGGCTGCGATAAGACGACACCGTCGCTTCTGATGGGTGCGGCTTCGTGCGACCTTCCAACCGTTGGGGTGTCAGGCGGCCCCATGCTTTCCGGGAAATTCCGTGGCAGAGACATTGGCTCTGGGACAGGCCTTCTGCAAATGTCGGACCAGGTCCGCAAGGGCGAAATGGGTACAGAAGAATTTTTTGCGGCGGAGAGTTGCATGCATCGGTCCAAAGGGCATTGCATGACAATGGGCACGGCCTCGACCATGGCGAGTATGGTCGAAGCGCTAGGAATGAGCTTGCCTGGCAATGCGGCTATTCCTGCGGTGGACGCGCGACGCAATACCCTCGCTCAGATGACCGGTCGCCGCGTAGTTCAAATGGTCAAAGAAGATGTTTGCATCTCGCAAATCCTGACGCGGCAAGCCTTTGAAAACGCAATTCGCGCCAACGCCGCGATTGGAGGATCTACCAATGCGGTGATTCATTTGATCGCTATCGCAGCGCGAATTGGCGTTCCGCTTTGCCTGGATGATTTCGACAAGCTCGCGAACGGTCTGCCGTGCCTTGTGAATATTCAACCGTCAGGTAAATACCTGATGGAAGACTTTTTCTACGCCGGAGGACTACCCACCGTTCTTCGCGAGCTAGGCGAAGCGGGAGTACTTAACCGCGATGCCCTAACGGCGAACGGAAAGCCGATATGGGAAAACGTTGTTGATGCGCCTTGTTGGAATCGGGATGTAATTCACAAGTTTGCCGAGCCCTTTAAGTCCAATGCCGGGATTGCCGTTCTCCGAGGCAATCTTGCGCCCGATGGGGCGGTCATCAAGTTGTCGGCAGCAAGTCCCAGCCTCTTGCAACATCGCGGCCGCGCTGTAGTTTTTGAAAATGTCGAGGATTTTCACTCCCGCGTCAATGACGACAGCCTGGATATTGATGAGAACTGCATCATGGTTTTACAAAATTGCGGACCACGAGGTTATCCGGGCATGGCAGAAGTTGGCAACATGCCCTTGCCGGGAAAATTGCTGCGGAAGGGCGTCACCGATATGGTTCGCATTTCTGACGCGCGAATGAGCGGAACTGCTTACGGGACGGTTGTCTTGCATGTTTGCCCGGAAGCGGCAGCTGGTGGGCCTTTGGCGCTCGTGCGTACCGGGGATGTCATCGCGCTCGATGTCCCTGGAAGATCACTGAAATTGGAGGTTGACGAAGATACCCTCGCTGCACGTCGCAAGCAGTGGGTTGCGCCTCCTTTGCCCGATCGTGGCTGGGTAAGGCTCTATACCAAACACGTCCTTCAGGCGGATAAGGGAGCAGACCTGGATTTTCTCGTCGGCGGCAGCGGAGCAAAAGTAGCTCGCGAATCGCATTGAGTTACGAGCAGCCTACGCAGGCAAGGGTTCTACATTGAAACCCCCGACCATCATGCGCGGCTTTTCTCCTCGAGTGTCGGCGTGATTCAGTTCCGTCTGGATTGTCCGTTGCTCTCCCGGCATGAGAGTAAAGTAATTATCACTGTAAATAACCGGAAGAATCCGGTCTCCGCCTTTCTCGCGCACCACTTTTAATCTCGTCATGAGCGATGGATAGGCTGAAAGATTTTGCACCTGAGTCGTCAACTTCCATAGGGCGCCTTGCCGCGTAGTGTTCGTCGTGGTTTTTATGTGAGCCTTGGGCAGTTGGCGAATCGCTCGATGGTTGCCCTCCTGCACCCCACGCAGGTAAAGATTCGTCGAGATCGGACTGCCAGCGCGCGACAGGGTGAGCCGAATGAAGTGTACGGGAGTCAATCCAGTTGGATATTCCATGCGCATGCAATCGGCGACGCTGTCTTCGGCGCTGTCGAGCGAAGCGGTGTTTCTCCACTTCGGCGATCCGTCAACATTCAGCACCTCGGCCAGGACGGTCAAACCGCGAGCGTTTCCGGCACTGTAGTTCACCACTTCAACAAAGTCGGTTATGCGATTCCATTGAATGTGCAGCGCCGCACAAACATTTTTGCAGGCGAAGTACGCCGCGGTAGGTTCGAGATAGTAGTCGTAGGTCTGCCACAGTAGTGACGGCCAGCACGAGTGACTCATCCAAAGCAGCAAGCCCATGCGGTTTTTGCTTTGTGCTTCGAACTCGGCGCGAAAGCCGTCGTAGTCGAGGAAATGCGCGAAGGAAACAAACTCTTCCAGGTTATTGCTACTACCGTAGGCATTTTCCAGGGTATCGAAAAAAGTTGGGCCACGGTGGAAACCACCTTCCGGGAAATCGTGCAATCCCCATTCGAGTCCTGGAGGCCAAAGTGCATTCTTTGGCATCATCGCCCGCACAGTCTCGATGGATGGAATATTCGGCATGCCGATTTCGCTGTGCAGTTTGGGATACGCAGCCATCGTGGGATAGAAAGTGAGCGGCATCGCCATGTACGGTCCGCCGCCGCCAACGACGTCGTCGGCAGAGCTCGGAATGTAGTGGAGGTCGGGATGCAACTCGGCCAATATGCTGCGTATGCCATCGTCGAGCGGCTTCGGCGGGAAGCCTTCGTTGCGGCCGCAATAGAGGCCGATTGATGGATAATTGCGAATGCGGAGCACAGTGTCCTTCACATTGCTGAGGAACAAAGCATTGTCGTCAGGATTCGGCCCGTCCCACGGATTCGCGAGCCAGAAATCCTGCCACACGAGGACGCCGTAGCGGTCGCACGCCTCATAGAATTCATTGTCGCCGATCTGACCCACCCAATTGCGGATCATGTTGAAGTTCATCTCACGATGGTAGCGCAAGGCGGCGTCATATTCGCGGGCGCGGTAGCGAAGCATTGATTCGCTGAATCCCCAATTGCCTCCGCGAGCTATGAAACGGCGGCCATTGATCCAGATTTTCAGCGCGCCGCCCTCTTCGCTGTAAGCCATCTGGCGGATTCCGGCTTTGAATGTCTTTGTGTCTGAACGGGTGCCGTCCTCTAGTTCGAACGCAAGTTCAACGTTGTAGAGGTGCGGATCGCCATAGCCGACTGGCCACCACAGCTTGGGGTTCTGTAGGCGCAGCGCTGGATGCGTTGAGGGATCGAACTTGACGCGATTCCTGGTTGGGGATTCCGACGACCCATCTAACGTGATGCGCTGCTCGAATTGCACTTCTCCGAAGCGGCCGCGGAGGGTACCTGCAACGGACGAAGCCTGATGATTGAGTACATCAACCTCAATGCTCACGTCGGCGTGCGAAGTATCGGGAAGGTTCAGTGACGTAGCCACGAAGGGATATTCAAGAGTTACTGGTCCGCTCGTTGAGAGGTAAACATTCCCGACAATGCCGGTATTTCTGCCGCGAATCGTGGGAATCCAGTCCCATCCCACGGATGCATGATACGTGGGGTTATCGGCTCCGAGGGCGCCGCCGTTCGGACCGCCGTTTGCATAGGTCTTCTGCTTACAGCTTCCGGGAGTAACATTCTTTTCGATTCGTATTGCAAGAGTGTTCTTCTTGCCGGGAAACAACTTGCTGGTTACGTCGAAGCGGCCTCTCATGAATCCGCCTTCGATGCGGCCAATGTGCTCACCATTCAGGAAGACGGCGGCTTTCCAGTTGATGCCATCGAAGTTCAGCCAAGCCATTTTCTCTGGAGCAAGAGCAGGCGCGATAAATTCCGTGCGGTACCAGAAGTCGGAGTAGAAGAACGAGTCCGAAACGTACAGCTGGTTCTTGCCGTAATTCGGATCAGGGATGGCTTCAACATTGAGGTACGACGTGAGTACAGTTCCCGGCACTGTCGCGACCAACCACGCGTCGTCGTGAAAGCCCGGCTTCGAAAGCTCCTTCCCATCGGCTTTAACAAGCGAGAGCCGCTGCAAGCGCCACGCGCCCCCCGCGAGATCGAATCGGCCGCCGGGCTGTCTAACGGGGAGAGTTGGTGAGGCGAGCTTCGGGCGGGCTACCGGGCCGCCACGGCCATACACTTCAATTTCGCTAAGAATGTATCCGTCGGGCGAGGTTGGCCGCTTCATCAGCACGCGAACGTATCGGCCGTGGGCAGGCTGGGCCAGTTTGACATCGTCGAGGAGTCCAGCTTCTTCAGTGAAGGTATGCAAATTGCGCCAGCTTTCGGCGTCGTCTGAAACCTGTATGAAACCTTCAGCCGCTCGAGCGATCCAGTAGAGCTTGACGCGATCAAACTCGCAGCGAGCGCCGAGGTCAACGTAGACCCATTCTTCGCCAAGGCCAGCGCTCATCCACGCGCTGGTAAAACTGTAGGGGCCACCGATCTGCACCCGTTGGTTGCGATTATAGAATTCAATCTCGCCGACTCTCCATTGCATGTAGGTAGCTTGAGGCGGGGCGCTGAGAACAGCGCATTCGATCTGATAGAAACGGTTTCGGCAAGTCCGGTTGAAAGTGATTGACGGAATAAACAACTGTCCTGGCCGCGCAAAATCTTTCGGATAACCTTCAACTGACACCGGTTCGGGAGCAGACATAGTGCCAACCTTCTCCCACGTGCGACCATCATCGGAAACCGACACCGTGAAGCTTAAGTCCGAAGAAGCCGCACTGCCTTGCGGAACCACGACCACATCAATGCGATCAACTTCGGGAAGGCTCGTGCCGCCGCCAAGTTGAACTTGCAAGGTGGCACGGGGACCGAATACCTCCACGGAATTGGTGCGGGAATGATCGAGCACCAGTTCGCGCTCGTTCTTTGGCAGCGCACCCCGAGAACTGGTGGAGGTTGCGACCCAATCGGGTAGCTGCGTGTCTTTGATACCGTCGGTTACCAACTGCGCGGTCAGATTGTAGTCGTAGCTGCTGGAATGGTAAGCGGGTCTCAGTAAAGCCAAGTTCCGGTAGGTCACACTGTCAATCACTCGTTCCGGACTGAAGTCTTCTTGAGGGTCGCCGGGATAAATTCCAACTCCACGAGTAAATTCGTTTGCGATTTTTCGAGCAGATGTGGCGGCAAGCGATTCATCGCTGGACATTGCCGCGGTCCCGGGAACTTCAAATCCATTGATAGGAGTCGCCAGCCCGCGAAACTGTTCCAAGGCCACACCAGCACTTGCAATTGCGCTCTTTTTTAGGAAACCACGCCGCGAGGTTGACAGTTAATTTCCTCCTTTCAATCTTTCCGCGATGCCATGACAAGCTACCTGTGGAAGTTTAGCTGAATCCGCCAAGCGCTTCGTCGGAAGTTTTCAAAAAGTGTTCTTTTCATCTCGATAAAATATTTTGGTGCTTGCGCCGGCGAATTGGTTGGGTACACTATTCCGGCCCGTGTTCACACATGCGCTCCTTGCTCATAGCAACGTTCGTCGTTTTTCTCGCAGCCCCCTTCGGGTTCGGCAAAGTGGTTGTGTTCTGGCAAGACGGTTTCCCCACAATCGCCAGCGTGCCGGTTAGCCGCCAAACTTTGGTCAAGTCGGTGGAAGGCATGGATGCCGTTTTTGTTGACCTCAATGGATTGAAGAATCCTGCCACCCTCGCTTCAGTTGACCTTCTCGTGCTCCCTTACGGGTCGGCCGTTCCCACCGACGCATGGCACAGCATTCGTGCTTACCTCGAAGCGGGAGGAAATCTTTTGGTTCTTGGCGGCCAGCCGTTACGGGTGCCGGTGAGCGCATCTGATGGCAAGTTCAGTCAGTCACTCCCGCAGGATACTTACTCGCGAGAATTGGATTTTCGCCATAGCTACGAAGTGCCTGTCCAGAGTGGAGCTGTATTCGGTTGGCGTTCGGGATATTCGTTTTTGCACGCGCCCAAAATTCGAGCACGCCGCTTTTTCGCCGTCGAAGGTCATGTCAATGGCCTTGGCTATATGACGAACTCCGATGGCTTGGAGGTTGCGGCTCCTGTCATAGTTTCAGACAACGGGGGGAAGGCAGGTAGGTTTTCGGGGTCGCGCATCGTCGCGTTGGATTTTGATCCTGAACCCGGCTACTGGGATTCGCCCGATGGAATCTCCTTCATTTCGCAAGCGGCGGAATACGCACAAGAGGGCGCTACTTCATTCTGGCTGGAAATGCTCTTCTCAACCTTGAAGCCGGGAGAATATCCGCAAGTCGTAGTGCACGTACGCAACACACACCGCGAGAGGTTGGGACAACCACTCACTGGCGACGTTAGAGTTGAGTTACTGTCCGGCAATACGGTCGTGGACACCGCTCAAGTATCTTGCTCTGGCAACAGGACAGATGCCGAAGTTTATTTGAAGAAACTTCTATCGCCAGGTTTTTATACCGTGCGCGGGGTTTATGAAGATGCGGGGCGGCCACGCGAGTTCTACAAAAACGGCTTTTGGGTCGAAGATGAAACATTGCTGAATTCTGGCCCAGTCCTGGGAGTCAACGGAAACTTCCTCACCCGCGACGGCAAGCCCTTTTTTCCAGTGGGAACCAATTATTTCAGTACCGAAGAAAACGGCTGGGATTTTTCAGGGCCACGGAACGCTTGGATTTGGGAAAAGGACTTCGCCGAAATGGCGCAGAACAGCGTCACGTTTGTCCGCACTGGCGTCTGGATGCCTTATAAGAGATTCGTAGAGCCTTTGACTGATCAGGTGAACGAGCGTTTCCTGCGGAACTTGGAAGCGTATCTGCTGTGCGCGCGCCGTCACAATATTATTGTGAACTTCACGTTTTTTGCGTTTGTCCCGAGAGTGTCAATGCGCTTTGGTCCATCCTCGGGACCGGGACCAACCCCGCCCGAACCAAACGCGTACATTGATTCTTCAAGCATCGAGGCTGAACAGGATTACATGCTGTCTGTCGTAAATCGTTTCAAGAATATTTCCTGGCTCTGCTGGGACTTGATCAATGAGCCGAATTTTTCAAATCCCAATCACCTCTGGCATGGGAACGTGCCCAACGGCGACGGAAGCGAACTCGCAGCCTGGCATAAATGGCTCAAGGAAAAATACGGTACTCTCGACAACTTGAGTGCCGCCTGGGGCGTTACGCCCGAGGAGTTGGGCAGTTTCGACAGTGTGCCGCTTCCGAGTGAAGCCGATCTAACTTTTGACCGCTACGGCAATCCAAGGCACGTGCGAGCCGTGGACTACGGTTTATTCGCGCAGGACGAATTCACCGATTGGGTTCGATCCATGGTCACCGCAATCCGGAACACTGGAAGCCAGCAACTCGTGAACGTAGGTCAAGACGAAGGTGGTGTCAGGGACCGGGTATTGAATCAGTTCTATGCCTCCGCAGGCGTGTCATTCACGACGAATCACACCTACTGGCAGGACGACGCTCTCTTGTGGGATTCTGTCGCGGCGAAAGTGCCAGGGATTCCCAACATCACCGGCGAAACCGGGTATCAACCCGTCTGGAATCCCGACGGTACCTGGCGTTACGACGAGATAACAGGTTTTCCATTGCTCGAACGAAAATGGGTGCTCGGCTTTGCTGCGGGCAGTAGCGGAGCATTGCAATGGGATTGGGACCGGGAGCCAGATTTCGGGATGAAGCGAAGCGATGGTTCGGCAAAAAGCTGGGAGCCCATGATGCGCGATATGGGACACTTCGCCGAGCAGGCATCGCCGTCCGCCACTGGTCTTACCGACCCGGACATTGCCATTGTGCTGCCGCAATCGCTCCAACTTTCGGTTTGGAACGGGTTTGCCGTTGAGGCGCAGCAGAAATGCATTCGCGCCCTCTATCAGTACGCGCGAGACGAGGCGTATGTCGTTGGCGAATATCAGATCGAATCTCTGGGAAATCCAAAATTGATTATTATTCCTTCTCCGTTTGAACTGACGGATCACGCATGGCAGGTTGTGCTCGATAAAGTACGGGCGGGGGCGACGTTATTGATCTCCGGACGGTTTGACGAGGATGCTCATTTTCACGCCACCGGACGCCAGAACGAAGTGGGATTAAATTATGATCCGGGACCGTTGACCGCAAGAGAAAACGTTCTGACGTGGCCCGAGGGTAAGGCTCAGCTTACTTACTCAGGTGACAAGACAACTTATTTGGATCGCGCGTTTTTCTCTGATGGCAAGACTTTCTCCAACCAAACGCTAGGCCAGGGAAAAATTATCTTCTCAGCGCTCCCGTTAGAATTGAATGACAACTTGCAGGCCGTGGGCGATGTGTATAAATATGCGGCGAAGCAAGCGGGCGTCACATCGGCGTACTCAGCGAGCACGCTGGATCCCGGCATACTGATCTGCCCAACCCGCTTTCCGCATGCAACGTTGTATGTGGTCACATCCGAATCGGCGAAAATCGCTGACGTTTCTTTTGAGGATCATCTCAGCGGCAAGAGTTTCTCCACAACAATAGAAGCCGGACGTGCCGCGATGCTCGTGGTTGGAGACAGCGGGCGGGTACTGGCTTCGTATGCGTGGAAATAATTTGATCACTTCTGCTTTCTCGAGGTCTCACGGAGGCTTGATAACGATGCTTGGTCCCCGATTTCCATCATGGCGTCAAACAGGGATGTTTTTTCTTTGTTTGATTGGAATTTCCGGTCGTGGATTTGCCCAAAGCAATATGCAAACCCCTGGCGAACTGGATTCTTATGGGCCATTCAACGCCGTGTTTCTTCCAGCAGGAGATGGCCTTAGCAAACCCATCGCGAAAGACGACTCCATATTGCGTGCCGATTCGCCGTGGTCATTATATGGATGGGTGAAGCCCGCGGAATCTCTGGACGCACCGAGTCTTCTCGCAGGTTTTGGCAACCCTGAGGAAGAGTTTTCGAGGTACATCGCACTTGACGGCAAGAACGTAATTTTATGGATGGGGAAAGGCAGCAGCCTGTCAGGCGCGGCGTTGATCAACTCCGGCCAATGGCATTTTCTGGCGGCAACCTTCGATGGCGAGCAGTTCCGCCTTTACAGCGATGGGGTTCAAATAGCGAACGGGAAACTCGATATTGGAAGTGTGAGTCCAGCTTTGCAGATGGCACCGCCTTTTCTGCCGTCTCCGGATTGGAAACATTTTGGCGGAACGCTGGCTTTAGTAACCTTGACGCGAACAGCACTGACGGGCGATCAAATCAAACAGCTCGCGCAGCGGCCGGAAGATTTTTCTCTGATCGAATTTGAGGAAGGATCGAAGCCATGGCCGGTACAAACGCGTGGGCAGGCGGGATACCGCGCTCCGCAAGATCCTGCGACCATGCCGCATACCAAGGCGCGATTTTCGCAACCGGTCGCGAAACCGTCACCCAAGGCGCAGGCTCCCCTCCAACCGAATGGCGAAGAACAGTGGGTACTCGCAAACGGCTGGAAAATGACTCCGGCCCCCAAAGTAAATGCAGAAGGAACTGCGATCTCGCAGTCGGACTTCAATGATCGCGATTGGTGGCCGGCGACCGTACCCGGCACCGTCCTTACTACCATGATTGATCGCGGTGTTTACCCCGATCCCGACTATGGAATGAATAACCTCGCAATTCCCGAAAGCCTGAATAAACAGGATTATTGGTATCGCGTGGAATTTCCCGCGCCCAAAACCGCGATCGATCACCGTCTAACGCTCACTTTTGAAGGCATCAATTATGCTGCCGAAGTTTGGTTGAATGGCAAGTCTCTCGGTTCAATCAAAGGCGCATTCATTCGCGGCGTGTTTGACGTGACCGGAGTTATCAAGCCTAAGCAAAACGTCCTGGCCGTGCGCGTTTCGCCTCCGCCTCATCCGGGGATTCCCCAGGAACAGTCCATTAAAGGTGGCCCTGGCGAGAACGGCGGATTGATGTGCTTGGACGGCCCGACGTTCGTCGCAACCGAAGGATGGGACTGGGTTCCCGCGATTCGAGATCGCGATACTGGAATATGGCAACAGGTGACGCTCACGGCAACCCGCGAAGTAAAGGTCGAAGATCCGCAGGTCGTTACCAGCCTTCCTCTACCAGATGCCAGTCGCGCCAATGTCGAGATTGATGTCCCGCTCGAAAATCTTTCGAGCTCCCCAGTCGAAGGAAAGCTCGAAGCCTCATTCGGGGACATCTCTGTCGCCAAACAAATCACTCTGCCCCCCGGCAAGACTTCCGTAAAACTGGCAGTGTCCGAATTCCCTCAACTGACTGTGCAGCATCCGAGGTTGTGGTGGCCGAATGGCTATGGTAAGCCCGATCTCTACACACTGAACTTGTCTTTTTCGGAAGCAAATATCGTTTCCGACCGTAAGAGACTGCGATTCGGAATTCGCGAGATCACCTATGAATTAGGCTTGCTAGACAGCGCGGGCAATCTGCGCCGTGTGGAATATTCGCCAACGGCTGCCCGGACGAAAGACGAGGAAGTAATCAATGTTCGTCACGACGGTATCAGGCAGATTCCCGCAGCCGAACCGTACCCCTCGATCTTCCCGCCGGAATGGAAAGAAGGTTGGAAGTCCTGGGCGGCATCGTTAACTCCGCGCGGCGAATCGTCATCTTCAATAAAAATGCTCGACGACACTAAGATGGCGCATTACCTGGTCATAAAAGTGAACGGTGTCCGCATCGCTTGCCGCGGGGGTAGCTGGGGCATGGACGATTCGCGCAAGCGCGTGTCTCGCGAGAAACTCGAACCGTACTTTCGTCTGCACCGCGACGCGAATCTGAACATCATTCGCAACTGGGTCGGGCAAAGCACCGAAGAAGTTTTTTACGACCTGGCCGATGAGTACGGCTTGCTGGTGTGGAACGACTTCTGGGAATCCACTCAGAACTACAACGTCGAAGCCGAGGATCCAGTACTGTTTCTGGAAAACGCTCGCGACACGATTCTGCGATTCCGCAATCATCCTTCGATCGTCTTATGGTGCGGCCGCAACGAAGGTGTGCCGCAACCGATTATCAACGAAGGACTCATCCAACTAATTCGATCTTTAGACGGCACCAGATACTATTCGCCAAGTTCGAACCAGATCAATCTGCAAAACAGCGGCCCGTACAAGTACACCGATCCGGTCCTTTATTACACCGCGCTGAATCGCGGGTTCTCGGTCGAAACCGGCACGCCGTCGTTTTCAACACTGGAATCCTTCCGTGCCTGGATACCGAAAGAAGATCAGTGGCCAATCAGCGATGATTGGGCTTACCACGACTGGCATCAGAGCGGGAACGGCGACATGAATCCCTTTATGGCCCAGATGCAGGCGGAATTCGGCGCCCCGACCAGCCTTGAGGATTTCGAGCGCAAGGCGCAGATGCTGGACTACGTGGATCACCGGGCAATTTTTGAGGGCATGAACGCGCATCTCTGGTCCCCCAACAGCGGAAGAATGTTATGGATGACGCAGCCCGCATGGCCCAGCAATACCTGGCAGATTATGAACGCGGATTACGACACCCAGTCTTCCTACTACGCGGTAAAGAAAGCCTGCGAACCGGTTCATGTGCAACTGGATCTGTCGAACTATGATGTCGGCGTCGTCAACACGACTACTGAGGCGCTTACTGGATTATCAGTGACAGCAAACGTCTATTCGCTTGATAATAAATTACTTCTGCATAGGGAAGAGAAAACGAACGCAGATGCCGATACACTCACCAATGGGTTCAAGCTTGAACTCGCACCGCTGCTAGCATCACAGGGAGTTGCGCTGGTAAGACTGGAATTGCGGAATTCCGCGGCTCAGGTTGTGTCGGACAACCTTTACTGGCTGGGAGCAACGAGTGAATCCTATCGGAGCTTGACACGATTAGGTGCCGCCGCCTTGTCGGTGACAGCCCAATCCAGCCGCGAAGGCGACGATATTCGCATTCAAGTGCAACTGCATAACATGGGCACCTCCGCTTCCCTCTCCACCAGACTCACACTCCTGAACGCGGCCGATGGGTCTCGCATATTACCCGCATATTATTCCGACAATTACATATCGCTCTTGCCCGGAGAAACCCATTCGATTGAAGTCCAATACCCGGCGAAATCCGCAAATGGGGCCCCGCAATTGGCAGTTCGTGGATGGAATCTGGCCACCCAAGTCGTTCAAGTCGGCCAATCGGCTACGGCTGTACATTGAGCATTCAAGTAACCGAACGGAGGGTGTCAGGAACGCTAGGTGCCGATCGTTCTCCGGCTAGAACTTCCGAATATTGATTGCCCTATTCCCGTTGCTGTAGCAAACTGTACCCCACGTAATAGTGACTCTCAGGCCAAGGAAGCGCATCGCCGCTTGGAATTCACATACAGCATCGTGCTTCCCGCGTATAACGAAAACGCGCGCATTGGCGAGACTTTGCAAAGAATCCTCGCTTTTGTGGGTAAACAGGGCTGGAACGCCGAAGTGATCGTCGTGAACGACGGTTCCACGGATAACACTGCGGAAATTGTAAGGCTGCAAGGCGTACGTAATCCGGTGGTGCGTCTGATAGACAATCCCGGCAATCGCGGCAAAGGCTATAGCGTTCGCAATGGAATGTTGCACGCGCAGGGAGAGATATTGCTCTTCAGCGACGCCGATTTGTCGTCTCCCATCGAAGAGGCGCCAAGACTCTTTGCGGCAATTAAACAGGGAGCCGACATTGCAATTGGGTCACGATGGCTCAGACCGGAACTTCAAACTACGAGACAACCGCTCCGTCGTCAAATTTTTGGACGGGTTTTCAATTTGGCGCTGCGAATCATTTTGGGCCTGGACTATAGAGATAGTCAGTGTGGATTCAAGGCCTTCAACCGGCGCGCAGTTGATATCGTCTTTCCGATGCAGAAGATCGAGCGTTGGGGATTCGATCCGGAGATTCTTTTTCTCGCTCGAACATTTGGTCTGAGGGTAGAAGAGGTACCGGTAATGTGGGCCCATCGGCAAGGCGGGAGCATTCACCCGGTACGAGATGGCATTCGGATGGTCGGAGAAATGGTTAATATCCGCTGGAATGCACTAACTGGAAAATACAAACCCACGCAAATGGGGCTGAAGTCTTACTCTTCGAAGCTTTAGGAAGCGATGGCCCCGATCGAGGTCAAAGGCCGGACCGTAACGCCGTGGCCTTCTTGAAAACTTAAAGTCATCTCTGCCGCACACGTCTGACATAGCCAGAAGAATTCAATCCTTCGCGGTGGCTTCTTTGCCTCACCATCTGTAATTGATGTTGATAGCGATTCGGCGGCACCTAGTTTCATGTCAATGCGGAAGAGCTTGCCCTCGTGCAGATAACGAAATGAAGTTGGACAGTCCGGGTTGGCGCACTTCGAGAGCATTCGGCCCTCCCGAAAAAAATATATAGAAATTGTACTCCCGCCGAAAGGGACAGAATTCAACAATTTAATTCGAAAATCATGTGGAAGTCCGAAATGGTCAGCTCGCGATATTCTCGGTGCATTGGGCGGAAACGCGAATGGCTTCCGCAATCTTTCCTCCCATTTCTTCGGTGGAAAGAGACTCGCGACCCTGTTTGGCCACATCGCGCGTGCGATATCCCGCGGCCAATACGCTGGCCACGCATGATTCCACGCAGGACGCTTCGCGCTTCAATTTAAATGAGTGGCGTAGCAGCATGGCTGCTGAAAGAATCGCTCCCACGGGATTGGCAATATTCTGTCCCGCAATGTCCGGCGCGGACCCATGAATGGGCTCGTAGAGTCCAACAGGACCGCCAACGCTTGCGGAGCCAAGCATTCCCAGCGAGCCGACGACCGACGCTGCCTGGTCGGAAAGGATGTCACCAAACATATTCTCGGTCAGTATGACGTCAAAGTCTGCCGGATGGGACACCAGCGCCATCGCGGCAGAGTCGACATACATATGGGATGTCTTAACATCCGCGTAATCCTGGGAAATGCGAGTGACCACGTCCCGCCACAGCCGGGAGCAATCGAGCACGTTAGCTTTATCCACGGAAACCAAAATTCGACGCCGAGATCTCGCCAGCTCGAAAGCTACCCGGGCCACGCGTTCAATTTCTTTTTCCGTGTAACGCATGGTGTCAGTAGCGCTGCGGTCACCTGTCGGGCCTTGAATCAGACGAGGCTCCCCGTAGTAAATTCCTCCGAGAAGCTCTCGAACGATTAGTATGTCGGTTCCCTTAACGATCTCGGCCCGCAGCGGGGAGCAATCTTCCAAAGATGGATAGCAGGTCGCCGGACGCAGATTGGCAAAAACTCCCAGTTCGCGGCGCAATCTTAGCAGTCCGCTTTCGGGCCGGAGATGACTTGGGAAGTTATCAAAGGATGGGCCGCCCACCGCGCCCAGCAGCACCGCTCCGGACGAAAGACAGGTCTGCAAAGTATCGTTTGGGAGCGGATCTTTACTGCTTTTTAGCGCCGCGCCACCAATATCTTTCCTTGTGCAGACGAGGTCATGCCCGAAGGTGGCCGCGAGTTCCTCGAGCACGCGAACTGCCTGATCAGTCACCTCTGGCCCGATCCCATCGCCGGGCAGAACGGTTACTTTAATGAGCATTCGTAAAAATCCATCTCCGACAGATAGACCCTACAGCTCGACTATCACGGCTTCGAAGGGCCGCTGTTGTTGCAGAATTTTACGCTGAGAATTAGCGATTGTATATTCGATTGTTTCGCGCCGAATCAGAGAAGGAATATTACACGCCCCAAAGATAGTCTTCTTGCTCCGAGTGATGTTCCGTCACGGCGTTGTGTGGAAGAGTGGCGGCGCTGTAGTCGGAAGGAAGCGGAGGAAACGGTTTTCTAGAGGTACTGGTTGGAGCAGTTGCGGCGGCCGACAGCTGCGAACCTTGGCGAATCCCGCGGGTCTCTCGAATCAAATCGAGCAAGTGATGATCGTGTACGTGCTTGATCTCATCGGCCAGAACCACAAACTGCCGGTAAATCTCGTCCAGTTCGCGGCGGTCGAAAGAGTAGCCGAGTTGTTCGCAACGAAGGCCTAAAGCATGCCGTCCGGAATGTTTGCCCAACACTAACGTAGAGTCAGGAACGCCAACGGATTGCGGCGTCATAATCTC
>DASYGR010000413.1:0-15425 GCA_035999525.1 Terriglobales bacterium | reverse complement strand
ATGGTCTTCGCCCAACTCATCCTTCACACTCGGCGGCACTAGATACGCTTGATCCGGCTGGTACGGCAGAAATCGTCCCATACTCTCTTTCTGCCTCATCTTGCATATAATTACAAGTTAGTTCTCACGCACCCTCGTATAGCCGTAGCACTCGCAGAGGACTGGGGTCCCATCCCGTAGTCGGAGGGCACGGCGGGGGTATGCAGTTGGAGCATATGCCTTCTCCGAGGTTGCAAGTTGGGGTCCCGCATTGCGCAGCGCTGATCACGGTCGAAGAGATAACAAGGCCGCCCAGACCGCAAGCTGCGACCATCCTCGTCTCTTGTCGGGAGAGTATCTCATCGCATTTTTCCAGAGCCTCTTAAGTGGCGGCATCCTCCGCCCCTCTCTGCTCGTCGTTCGTCGTTCCCTGGTCTAGCGTCGCATTGAAGAAGTCTTTTGGAAGCGGACGTGAACCACGGCGGAGGTTATAACTGAAATGTTAGATAAATGCGGCGCGGAACGGCAGGCTGTTACGAAAACAGGACGGGAGACATTTAACTGATTGATTTCTCTCGAAAGACTCAGAAACGGGAACAACGATTGATCGCAGTTTCCGTTACGAATTGCAAAAAATCCACAGCCTCCTCCACAAGCGAGGCGTAGCGAGCACGTCTCTAGCTTATTTATTCGCGCACGGATGATGGTACGCCCGATTTGCGAGCCTCTTCCTGCATATCATCCAGTTGTTGCTTGGCCTCGTCGAGGGCTTTCTGTTTGTCGGCGATCTTTTGTTTGTAGTCTGCGTCTTCTTTGTCCCATGCGCCGGAGTTGCGTAACCGGTTTCCGGCATCCGCATAGAACGCGGCAGCGCGTAATTGATATTCGCGCTGAGTGACATCGAGCTCCCGCGTCAACAGATCAATGTGATCTTTCTGCGTCGCAATCTTCTGCTTCCATTGGTCGTAACCTTTTTGCCGTTCTTCCGGAGTCTGGCCGGGCTTTACCTCCGGCTTCTTGTCTGCGTCCCCAGGCTGAGTGGCGGCGGCAGGCTGAGAATTATCCGTTGCCGCGGCTGGTGTACTTGTATCCGCGGGCGCATTCCCAACGACGCTGAGCTTATCGTTCAACGGCAGGTTGTCATTGTCATATTTCTTTGCTGTTGAGGGCTTCTTGTCTTTGCGGACGTTGCGCGCGTAGTCGCCCAGAGACTCTGTGGGCGTGATGACCTGGGTTTGCGCCGCAGCGCAGTTGATCAACATTAAGGCTGAAACTGAGAGTGCAAGTAAGGTACCCAATATGGATTTCATAATTGTTCGACCTCCCGATTACTTCTCCGCACGCTGGCGGAATTTCTTATCCTATTCAAGTGTTTCCTAAGCCCCGGCTGCCCTGACGCTCTTGTTGCCAGCCAGAAAACCGCCAATGGTGTGATCCAGGTGGGACGCTTCGGAAACGATGTCGTTGGCAACACGTCTCGTCAAGTCTGCGTCATTCCCGCTCGCCAACTGGCGAGCGTATCCGGAAATTGTGTTCAAAGAGTTGCGAAGTTCAAGTGCCATTTCGGCTGATATCTCGCCTCGCAGTTGCTCGTGCTTACGAATTGTCATCATTTCTGTTTGATCATTAATCAGACAGGCCGCCCCGAGAGAATCCGCGGATGGCGATTGAACCGGTGTTACCGTCACATCGAGCATGCGCTGTTCGCCGGTAGGAGTGAGGTATTGCGCCTGCAACCGGGCCGAAGCGGTCTTATTGCGCAAACTGACTTCGACAGCCTGCGCCAGCGTCGCGAAATCTGAAGGAGAACTCAGCTTAGCCTGGCGAAATATTTCTGTGGCAGTCATTCCGGCCGGCGATGCAAATCCTAGAATTTGTTTTGACGCGGCATTCGCCTGGCGAACCAGGCCGTTTGGCGTGAAGAAAATTACGCCGCTGGAGAGGTTTGACAGCACCGCGGCACTGATGTTTTCAGAGGTCCTCGCCCGCCTGCGCTCAGATTGTTGCGAGCTCTGCAATTCGTGCTTCTGCTGCTTCAATTGCTGAATTACAGCGCCGTAAGTATGCAGCGTGAGAGTTTCCGGAGAGTAGAAATCAGTTGTGGCGGGTTCGTCCGCGAGGAAACCCCGCCGAATGCGGCGCACCAGCATGATGCCTACGATCAGCGCAAAGGCGGCCAGTGCCAGTGAGATGGCCATCCGCAGGAAAATGGGACTGATCAGTAACTTCAATACATTCTCCAGTACCAATGCAAAAACTGATCACCTACGAAAAACGCGATGATCGCCATGCTGCCGAGGAAGACGCCGAAAGGCATCTGATGGCGGCGGAGCGCGATCGCCGCAGACGACCAGGCCCGGTGGCGGGCTTCTCGCGGCGGTTCGTGATTTCGCGACATGCGGCGGCGGGATCGCTTGATCCACACGGCTAACACAGTCCAAAGTCCAAAGAGCGATCCGGCAATAGATCCCGCAAAGATCGTTAACATGGTGAGCTTAAGGCCGAGAAACGCTCCAACCATTGCTATCAGCTTGACGTCGCCAAAGCCCATGCCTTCGACGCCGCGAGCACGCAGGTAGATCGCTCCCACGCCGTAAATAAACGAGGCCCCCACGATCGCGCCCAGGAGGGAATCGGCGAAGGAAAATAGCGAAAGCGAAAAAGACGAACTTGTGGGAAGCGATACCAGTCCAGGCAAAAATTGAGAGGCCAGGTCATTGACCGGCACGACCAAACTGAACAGTAAGCCTAAAGTCAGTCCAGGTAGTGTCAACTTGTCAGGCAGAAGTTGAGTCTCCGCATCGGTGAAGATCAAGCCCAGCAATAGAAATCCGAAACAGCAGTATTTCAGGGTGGCAAGGGTGAGGCCAAATTGCCAATAGCAAGCGAGAAACATAGCTGCCGTCAGAAGTTCGACCACGAGATATCGGGGCGAAATGGGTGACTTACAGTTCCTACAGCGTCCTCGCAAGAGCAGCCAGCTCAGTACAGGGATGTTGTCGTAAAAAGAAATTGGCTGTTCGCACTGCGGGCACGCCGATCTCGGACTGACCGTGGATAAGCCTCTCGGCAAACGATAGATGCACACGTTCAGGAAGCTTCCGAAAGCTAGCCCCAAGGCGAAAAACGACAATGCGTAGACAGGGTCCACCGTTTGATTTCCCGTAGTACCTCGAACGAATGCTTACATGTTGATTATAAGACTGCGAACGGCGGGGGAGCAGACACCAAAGTCATTGTCCGGGAGGATGGGGTAGCGCGCAACTCAATGTAGATAAAGGGCCAATTGGAACCGACCTTACGCGCTATTCGGCAGACTGGAGTGCAAGCGACGAACCTACTGCGGCACGGCCGGACCGAAGGATGACGCCTTTAGTCTCGTTTCCCAATCCGAGATTACTGCGCCCCTACGAATGTCAGTGTGAACGAGAAACACATCATAGATTGTGCGGTCCACTTTATCGCGCGGTACCGCATTGACGGACCCTTTGTAGCGGAATCGATTTCCGTAAGCTCTTAGGCGGCCTCATTAGCTTGGGCGGTAACATTGCAACCTGAAGTCTTACTTTCGCTTCGCTCTCTCCCACATAATGCGTGTACAGGCGATGCGCGGTATCTAATACCGCTCGCCTTCGGTGCCGCGGGAGCGACTTTCGGGGGGGCCAGAAATGGGCTTGGGCTCAGGCGCTTCCCGAATGCCTTGACTACATCAGGTTGTGGTACGCCGCATTGCATTGTGGCTGCATCGCAGCAGATCTTGCCCGGGCTGCAAGATGGCTCGATCCTCTCGCCCTTGATCAGCCAATCGGATACGAGGGGAATGTCGCGGTAATGGGTTTCAAGCAGGGCGCGCGGTTGGAGCTCCTGCTTAATGGCAAAATCGAGGCCCTCAACCATTAGGTCCATCGGCATAACTGCTTCTGCACCGGTCGCTGTCGTACCAAATGCAAACAGGGCCTTGTAAGGCCCGAGCGTTTTCCCCTGATAGGTGGCCGTAACTGTGTAGGCGGCATATCGCCGAAACACGGCAGTGGGCGCAATCTGCGAGCCGTCTAGAGAAATTGCTTCATTCAAGGGTATATTCCCATTTGCATCGTTGAGCCGTATCTGTGCCGGACCCCATCTCAAAGATCCCCAGACCAGAAATGATTTATTCCCCATGTCGTCTACATTGAGACCGCCGGATGCGAAACGAAGCGCACTCTGGTCACCAGGAAACGACAGGAAATCGGTGGGCTTCGCGGAACTGATGTCCGCCAGATTGCCAACCGTCACATCCCGGATATCGAACTTGATCGTATCCGCATCTATGGCCGAGGCGGCGGAAGCCCTATCCACGGCTTTTCCCTGATACGCCTGCATCGCTAGATTGGCAATCGTTTTCAGCTGGACGGCATAAGCCATTTTTGCGTACGTTGTTCTAACTACAGTTTCTTCGTGAGAAATAGACGCCGCGTACACTGGCGCCGAACACATCAGCAAGCACATCACTATTTTTTTCATTTTCTTCCTCGCTCCGGCCATCCGAAAACGCAATCTGCACGTGATAGCCCGCACTTATGCATTGGTCCGCAAAAACAGGAGGACACTAACATAAGTAAGACTCGGAGTATTTATTGAATTAGATCTGTTACGAAAACCGAACAAGAGTTCTGGGGGGGCGCCGACGTTCGCATCCAAAGATGATTGGGTAAGGAGCTTGGAGGCGCACCCGAGTGCGCCTCTATCAGCGTTATTGCTGCACCGGCGTGTCCTGATTGGTCTCCAGCTTTGGGCGGTTTCCGTGCGGACCTTCGGATGTCTTAATTACCGTAACCGGCGCTTGCAAGGTGAAGTTCAGCACGGTCTCAGGAGGCAGTTTGATCTGCTTGCTCTTGGTGGCGGCTTGCACTCCGCCGCCTACTCCGGCTCCTGCTGCCGCTCCAATCCCGGCACCTTTACCGCCGCCGGCAAGGCCGCCGATGATTGCGCCCAGTACCGCGCCGCCGCCCACTTTTTCTGCGGTATTTTTGCTTCGGGAGGAAGCTTTCTTTTCGTACTGATCAGTTTGTATTGCGTAGTGCTTGTCATGGACTTTAATGCGGTCGAGTTGCAGGTCGAGAAGAGATTGCCCCGCGAACTTGCCCGCGCTGTGCACAGTTACGACATGGCCTTCGACTTCATAACCCGCGGGTACCGCGACATCGCCGTCTATGGTCAGAGGTGCGTTTAGCGTGGCGTGAAACGTGTCGCCGTCCTGCGCCGTTTCCGAATCAATTGGATCAATTAACCGCACGGAAAGAGAAGTTCCGGACGGAATCGTGACTTTCTGTGGCGGAGGCGGAGGTGGCGGTGGAGGTGGGGTAACAGGCGCAGGTGGCTCCGGATTGTTCACGGGAGGAGGTAGTGCATTCGAGGCCATTGGCATATTGTTGCTGTCGTTATCGTGGTGAGAAGTTGACGCCTCGTTCTTCTCCGAGTGCCGGTGGTGCCGGCGAGATGACGGGGATGGTTTAGCAGTCTCTTCCGCTGGCGCTTCTGGCGCAGGTGCGGGAGCTTGCTGCTCGGCGGTTACGGGCGCAGCCGCAACTTGCAGATTATTTACGACCTGTTTTACTCCGGCTTCGGAGGAGGCGTATTTTGCCGCAGCGTCGCGTTCAGTGTCGTCGTCCACCGTACCTGAAAGCGTGACCGTCCCGTTGGTGGCTTGCACCACAAGCTGCTTTCCCTGTAGTCCGGAATCAGCGCTCAATTTATTTTGAATGTCGGTTGCGATTTGCGAATCGCTCGGAGCTTTGGTACACGCAACCGCTGCCATCAAGATGGCCACAAGCGCAATCGTGTAAAGGCGCAGCGGAATTCTAGTCTTCATAGGAAGCACTCCTGTAGTTTGTGGTAGTTATTTTAGATGCAGAATGGCGGCTTCCGCTCATTGAAAAGTCATTATTCGCGAGGCGACATTCGCACTATAGCGGTGCTCCCCGGACTTTTCAATACAGGGTAAGCCTAACGGATGGGTTCACTTATCTCTCGGAGCGACATCTTCATCCCGATTAATTGTGGCGGATAAATTTGTAGTCCAGAATGGTGACGGCGAGTTCAACCACGTCGGGGCAGTCCGGTGCGGGTCGGGCGCGAATTACCCGCCCGTGGCACAGCACATTGCTGTTTTTCTGGCCGGAAATTTCTTCGGGCATTTCGAAAATCATTTCCACCAGAGTATTGGATGGCAATTGCGATGATCCATGGAAATACAATCCGGATTGACTGAGGTTTTCAATGGTTCCGTCCGCCCAGTTTCCGACATTTCGCACGCGGTAACGCAGCGGAGCCACGAACTTGAGGCGGCGTGCGCGAGGCATCCAGGTTGATTTGTAGCTTCGCTTATCTTCGGGGACTGACCCTGCGGTGGCCTGCTGTTCAAGGCGTTCTGTGCGGCGCATGGTTTCCCAGTCGTATTTGTATTCGGCGGCGCAAAGCATGCAAACCTGATAGTAATGGCCGTCCGGCGCCCGCCGCGGCCAGGAAAACTCGTGAGAGCAACTGCGAAGCATAAGGGCGTCCAGCAATTTCTGAGGCATGGTCGTGTTCCGGACTGGGAAAACGCCGGACCACCATCATCTAACGGAGGAGCGAAGTTGGGTAGGTTACTTTTGTGTATCTGGAAAAGTGAATCAGGAAAGCAAGCGAAGTCTCGGTAAACAAAGTTGTTAGCGAGATAGAAACGAAAGTTCTTGCGGCGCATTTCGAATCTTGACTCTGACACCGTGTATTATCAGCGCGTGAACGATGTATATGCTTTCGTGCTGGCGGGGGGGAAGAGCACGCGGATGGGGCAGGATAAAGCCTTTCTGCGACTTGGTGGAGAGACATTGTTGGAGCGGGCGCAGAAACTTGCGAAGTCCGTGACGGAGAACGTTCGTATAGTCGGCGATCCGGCAAAATTTAGCGTGTACGGAGTTGTGGTGCCAGATATGTATCCTGATCGCGGGCCGTTGGGCGGTATCCATGCGGCGCTGGTTCAGACCAGGACGGAGTTCAATCTCATCATGGCGGTTGATACGCCATTTATTGAGGCGCGATTCCTTGATTTTATTGTCTCGCAAGCGCGCGGTGGAGGCGCAGTGGTTACGGTTCCGCGCACTGGAGGATATTTGCATCCTCTGTGCGGCATTTACCGGCGGGAGTTTGCTGCGGTGAGCGAGAAAGCACTGATTCGTGAACAGAATAAAATTGACAGGTTATTTGCCGGAGTTCAAACGAGAGTGATTGAAGAGGAAGAAATGGCGGGTATGGGATTTGGTGCGGAGATGCTTCGCAATGTGAATACGCCGGATGACTGGACGGATGTCCAAGCCTGGTTCAAACAGTACGAGAAAACAGACGAACTCTATTCGAAGAACGAACGAACCCAATGAGCGTTTCGGAAGCACACGGTCCATATATCGCTTTCAATGATGTGTCGAAGTCTTTCGGAGATAACCACGTGCTCGATCACGTGACCTTTGACGTGCTGCCTGGGGAAACGGTGTGCATCCTCGGTCGCAGCGGCGTGGGGAAGTCGGTGACGCTGCAAAATATTATGGGATTTATGAAGCCGGATTCCGGGCGCGTCATCGTGGATCAACAAGACATTACTGACTTTACCGAGGATGAACTGGAGCCGATTCGCAAGAAAGTGACGATGGTATTCCAGAATGGCGCGCTATTTGATTCGCTGACAAACCGGGAAAATATTGCGTTTCCACTTCGGGAACGAAAAGGAATTACCGAAGACCAGATTTTTCAAATTGTGGATGGCTTGCTGGAGATGGTAGGCGTGGCTGAAATGGGAGATCTGCTTCCGTCGGATTTGTCCACGGGAATGAAACGGTCGGTGGCGATTGCGCGAGCGCTGGCTGCGCAGCCGGAGTGTGTTTTGTATGACGAGCCAACCACGATGGTTGATCCGCTGATGGCGCAATTGTTGGGCGATCTCATCAAGCGGCTGAAAACGCAATTGCGCCTTACCAGCGTGGTCGTAACGCACGACATGCGTCTGGCAAAAAAGCTGGCAAATCGGATCGTCTTCTTGCATGAAGGTAAAGTGCTGTTTTTTGGGACATATCCTGAGATGGAAAAGAGCGGGGAACCGATCGTGAAGGAATTTTTAGAAATGGATGAGTTGAGACTGGACGGATAGTGAATTGTCGTCCTGAGTGAAGCGGGTTCAGCGCGTCAACTACATAGGTTCTTCGCTTTGCTAAGGATGACAAGGTTTAATTTTCGAATTGTTAAGACAAACTTTCCGAACGGGCGCTCTCAAAAACCTTCCCGCACAAGTTTCTCCAGCGTGATCGCGCCGCCCGATGGTTGCGGCCGCATCATCTTCTCGACGTATTTTGCAATGATGTCGGTCTCGAGGTTTACTGTATCGCCCGGCTGCAACGACTTCAGGTTGGTCATTGTTACTGTGTGTGGAATGATGGCGAGCGCGACTGAAGTTTCCTCTACCTTTGCCACGGTGAGACTGATTCCTTCAATACAAATTGAACCTTTCAAGACGATATATCGCGCCAGATGGTTGGGGACTTCGATGGTGAGCCAATAATCGTCCGCGTCGGGAATTCTGGCGAGTGAGACAAATGTCCCAACGCCATCTACGTGACCCTGCACTATGTGTCCACCGAAGCGTCCATCCGAGCGTAGGGGGAGCTCCAGATTTACGAAGGATTTCGGTTTGATCCGCGAAAACGAGGTACGAGCCCATGTTTCCTGGGCAAGATCAGCGCTGAAACTTCTCGCGTCGATTTCGACGGCAGTAAGGCAGACGCCGCTGACGGCGATACTGTCTCCTTTCTTCAGCTCTTTGACCAACTGCGAAGAGGCGACCGTGAGGCGGCGATTCTTTTTCTGTTCAACAATGCTGACTACTCTGCCAACCTCTTCAATGATTCCGGTAAACAATTCTTCCTCCGAAAAGAGCTCAGCCTTCGAAAACTTAATCAGTCTGCGTATGGATCTCTAAAATATCCCTCGACGGCAAAGTCTTCTCCAAAACGATGTAAGGACAACGATTTTACGGACGGCGCGTCCCGCAAACTCCTATATCCAGACCCATAGGCAAATGGAATGGACTCTTCTCCAGCAAGTATCTTCGGCGCGTAGTATAAGAAAACTTTGTCCACGACACCGGACGCGAGCGCTGCCCAATTCACATGTGCTCCGCCCTCAATTAAAACACCTGTAAGTTCCATTTTTCCCAGAGCACTCACAATGCCCGCCATGTCTGGCCTGCCGTCCGTCGCGCCCACTGCTATTTGCTCGACTCGAACTCCGAGTTTTTGAAGCTTCTTCTTTTTCTTCTCCTCGGCGAGCGAGCAAAGAACAATAACGTCATCCTTGGCGGTTTGCACTACTCGCGATTCCAGCGGCAACCGGAGGCGCGAGTCGAGGATTACGCGCAGGAGCGGACGGCGGCGCGGTTCTCCGGTCCGGTCGGTAAGTAGAGGATCGTCGGCAAGAACCGTGCCGACCCCAACTAAAATGGCGTCGTTCTGGTGCCGCAGTTGCTGGCTGTGGGCACGTGCTGCTTCACCCGTTATCCAGCCGTCGGATGTGCGAGCGGCGGTGGGTGAATTGATTTTGCGTGGAGATCGCGGAGGAGGAGCTATTCTGCCATCGAGGGTCATGGCAGCCTTCAGCGTGACGAGCGGAGCGTGATGGCGGATATATTTAGCGAAAAACTCGTTTAGAAGGCGTGCTTCAGTCTCGAGAATGCCGGTTTCAACCTTGACACCTGCAGCGCGAAGAAATTCGAAGCCCTTTCCCCTTACCAACGGATTTGGATCCTGCATCGAAGCTACGACGCGACTGATTCCGGCGGCGACAATGGCTTCGGCGCACGGCCCGGTTCTGCCCCGATGGATGCAGGGTTCGAGATTGATGAACAACGACGCACCGCGAGATTTTTCTCCCGCTTGCTCGATCGCTATGATTTCAGCATGGCGCACTGCGTCATAAGTGTGGAAGCCCTCGCCAACGATCTTGCCGTCGCTGCTGACGATGACAGCGCCGACACACGGGTTGGGAGAAGTTAAGGCGATCCCTTTGCGTGCTAATTCGAGAGCGCGGCTGAGGAAGTCGTCATCGCCAGATTTTGTCGGCATGTCAGAACTCTTAAAGCTATGTCGAGTAAGTCGAAAGTCAGAGCATTTCTAAATTAGCCCCAACTATGTACTACAGCTTTCTCGGCCGAAAAGACCTGTCTTCGCGATCATCGTCGGGCTCGTCGAGAGCTACCGCGCCTGCCCTCCCTTTTGGCCCTGATTTGCGTGGCGCAGGAACCGAAGCAAAGGGATCATCAACTGGATCGGCCGGCGTACTGGGGCGCAATAGGCGTCGTATAAGCCGCCAAGTAATCCAAACGGCAAAAACTGCGATCAGGAGTTCCAGGAAAATGGACATCTCACTGTGCTTGTTCTCTCTCCGCGTCTCGGCGGTAAAAAGTTTGCTACGTGAATAACGACTCTACAAAATCCTTGGGATTGAATCGGATCAGATCCCCTGCCTTTTCTCCGATTCCCACGTAACGGACCGGAAGGCCAAGTTCGCGGCAAATTGCCACAACAACGCCGCCCTTGGCCGTACCGTCGAGCTTAGTGAGTACAATTCCCGTCACGGCCGCAGATTCGGTGAATAGGCGAGCCTGCTGTAGACCATTCTGCCCGGTAGTGGCGTCCATCACGAGAAGTGTTTCGTGAGGCGCCCCAGGGATGATGCGCTGCGCGGTACGGCGCATTTTCTCCAGCTCGGCCATTAAGTTGGTCTTGGTGTGCAGGCGACCGGCGGTATCCACAATGACATAGTTGGTGTGCCGGGCAGACGCCGCTTGGAGCGCGTCAAACAGCACTGCTGCGGGATCGCCGCCGGCTTTCGTGCGGATCACTTCGGTGCCGGTGCGGCTCCCCCAAACCTCAAGCTGCTCGATGGCTGCAGCTCGAAACGTATCGGCCGCGCATAACAGAACGGTTTTTCCATCCGAGCGCAGCACCTGCGCCAGCTTTCCGATGGTTGTGGTCTTGCCGGTTCCATTGACTCCCACGACCAAAATTACTTCCGGCGTGCCATCAAGCGCCTGGATCGGCGGAGTGTTGGCAGCGTTTATGATTGCGAGTAGTTCGTCCTTCAGCAGACGTTTCAGTTCGTCCACATTCTTGATCTGCTTGCGATCTGCTTTTTCGCGCAGCTTTGACAGAACCTCCTGCGTTGTGTCGTTTCCCAAATCTGCTCCAAGCAGAATTCCTTCCAAATCATCCAACGTGCTGCGATCTATCTCTTTGTTGAACGAAACTGCCTCTTCGATGCGCTCGCTTAGATTTTCGCGCGTGCGAGTGACCGCCTCTTTCATGCGGTCGAAGAGGCCTGGCTTAGGCTCGGTGCTTCCAAAAAGAGTTTGAATCATAGAATCGCGTTGATGGTTTAAGTGGAAGAAGTAATTATAGCGGCCAGGCGATTGTGGAGCAGAATCTCGGTACAGTCAAAGGCGGCGGACAGGAGTGGTCCGACTCACACAATCAGTTTAGATCGGCGATGGAACTTCTGGAATCATGACCTCGACCTGCGGCTTCCAGACTACCGGCACAACTGGACCGATTAGGAAGACCCATTGCAGTGCTCCAATCCCGGTGACCAGGGAAGTGATCAGGAAAGGCCAATAGAAATGCCCGGTGCGGCCGAGCAGGAATCCGGTTAGCGCCGGGGCGACTACGCCCGCGAGATTGGCCACGAAGTTCTCGACCCCCATCCACCGGCCCGCGGCCAGGGGGCCGGCAAGCGTTTGCGATACGGCAAATAAGTTCGAGCTTGTCATACCCATGGATGCGCCCGCCAGCAACAGGAGGGCCACCAAAACGCCTTGCGGGGCGACGCTGCAGCCCGCCATGAAAAGGCCGGTACAAGTCAGACCTAAAACGACGAAAGTGTTGCGGACGCGCGTGGGCGAACCACCTCCCGAAATCAAGCGATCTGACAGGCGGCCGCAGACAAGGCATGACAAAGCTGACATCACAAAGGTGGCTCCGCCAATCCTCGCCATCCATTCGGTGGAGAAATGACGTTCTGTGACCAGATAGAAAGGCAGCCAGGTAAGAAGAACGTACAGGGGATAATTCATGCAGAAGTGGCCGATCCATGTCCCCCACGATGACCGGTGCGCAAAAATCTCGGAAAGATCAGGACCGTGCTTCATATGGAGGGCGCCGCGCGTGGGCGTACGAGGCATCCATCGAAGCCATGGAGGCAGCCATAAGATGCCAGCGAGGCCGAGGACAACGAAGAATGGCCTCCATCCAAAATGAGCTATCAGGGTTGCGCCGAGGAAAATTCCAAGCGCAGGTCCCAGAGATTGACCCGCCCCGATTACGGAATTGGCGACACCGCGTTGGCGTTCCACGAAGTGACTGGCAAAGATCTTCGCGTACGAGGGGTAGGCGACTGACTCCCCGATCCCGAGAATAACTCTTATAAACAACAGCATGACAAAGGTGTGTGCCAGACCGGTGAACGCGGTGGCAGCAGACCACACGAAGAAGCCAATGGCGAAGACCCACTTCACGTCGAAGCGATCCACCAGCCAACCCACCGGGATTTGCATGCAGGCGTATGTCCAGAAGAAAGCCGAAAGCAGAATTCCGAGCTGCGTGGGCGAGAGGCCCAGTTCGATTTTCAGCAGCGGGGCCGCGACGGAAAGGTTGGCCCGGTCAATGTAATTGATGAAAACCGAAAGGCCGAGCAATACCAGCACCCAGATTAATGCCGGCGGAACTTTCTCCCTGCTCGATGTGGGACTGGCAGACATGGCTGTGGCGCACCATCATAAACCCTGAGGAATCAGGAATGGGCTTTGGAAAGCAGATGAACTGGCTAGAGAAGCCTACGGGCGTGTAGCTTGAGCCAAGACGAGACCGTCACTTGGCGCTGCGCTTGTGGAGGCAGCGGCCGCAGCGACCACGGCTGGAGTCGGTGGCTTTCGCTGGACACGAATTTCACCTCGGGTGTAAATTGCGTCCAAGGCAATGACTGCCGCGGGATCCAACCGCTTGCCCGATAGCGAGTGAATGATTCTCAACGCTTCATGAGGCTCGTGAGCCTGTTGGTAGGGACGATTCGTCGTGAGCGCGTCAAAGGTGTCGGCTACGGCGATGATGCGAGGCAGCAACGGGATTTCATCGCCTTTCAACGCTCGCGGGTAGCCACGTCCATCGAGAGACTCGTGGTGCAACTCGATGCCGGGAATCATGTCTTTCAATTGCGCCACGGGCCGTAAAATGTTGGCGCCCTTGGTGGTGTGTGTCTTCATGATGTCGAATTCTTCCGGGGTAAGCGCGCCGGGTTTCTTCAGAATGCGATCTTCGATTCCGATTTTTCCCACATCATGCAACTGAGCCGCAACTCGCACGATCTCGATGAAGTCGTCATTCTGTCCCATTTCCTTCGCGATCAACACGGAATAACGAGTGACACGGTCGGAATGTCCACGGGTATAGGGATCCTTTTCGTCAACTGCGCCGGCAAGCATTTGGATCGATCCCATAAAAAGCTCAAGATTTTCGTTGGCTGCCCGTTTCAAGTCGAGCACAAAGCGCTCGAGCTCTTCAGACATAGTATTGAAAGTCGCCGCCAGTTCACCAATTTCGGTGCGGCTCTTGAGTTGAACGCGCTGGCTGAAATCGCCACGAGCGATTGCCCGGCTGGATTCGGTCAAAATTTCGAGGGGATTTGTGATCCGGCGCGCGGCGATCGTGCCAATTCCAATGCTCAACGCGACCGCCATCATTGCCAGTATCCGGCCTGTGCGCTGCATTTCGTAAACGCCGCGGTAGGCTTCGTCGCGGGGCTTCTGCACTACTACTGCCCAGTCCAGATTCGAGACGGGACTATAAGTCCCCAACATTTTGGCACTGTTCTTGTCACCAATGGAGAACTCTCGAGTGGCGGCGACCATTTGTGCCTTGCTTCCCTCGTCCACAAAATTGCGGACAATCTCGAAGTTGCTCATGTCCTGCCCGGTAGCGTAATTGGAAGTTGCGCCCGCAACCAGACGCCCCTGGCTGTCCACTACGTATGGGGTGAGGCCGCCGCGATTCACTTCCTGCAATCGTCGAATCAGAAATTGCAGATCCACGACAGAAGCAATCATTCCGAGAAAGCGCCCGCCATACATGACAGGGGTGCTTACGAGCATGACGGTGCGTGCGGACTTTCCAGTTCCCACCACCAAAGCTTCGCCGTTATAAGCGCGACCGTCTCGGGATGCGATGAATGCCCGCTCGAGCTCTTTTTGCAAGAAAGCGTCAGGGGCGATGCGCCCGGCTGATATGCCCTTGGCATCAGAATTTAAAAGAGTGGCGTAGGCCAAGTCGTTGGAAGAAGAGACGAAGTTTTCCAACAAGGCACGGAGTTCAGGCGCTTCGACATGCTCGGCGGTTATATCTCCTCCGCTCGCTACCTGAAGTGCCGACGACAGATTTGCCAGCATCATTCGCAGCGATTCTTGATGCTGCGAGATATCGTCCGCAAGGGAGCGGGTCACGGTGTTTTGGAGAAGTCTTTCGTTGGTGATCAGGCGCTCGCGATTTATATCTTCCATCTGAACCGAGTAAAAATAGACCGGCACCACGCTGATCAGCGTGAGAACGCCGAGGATCAGATAGAGGATGGGAACCCGAGTTGGAAGATACTTTAAGGGCAAGATGGTCTGTTGCGCCGCGACCGTCTGCGGCCTTTCAAAGGGAACTTTCAAATCTTACTTGGAAACAGAGTAGGGGGAATGAAGATGAGGGTGTCAAACGATTACGAAAGTACCGCTGCCGACACTGCTAGAAGCCTTGTCTAGACAGTCCGCTCTCGCTTTTGACCGTCCGCGTCATGAGTTCGTGAATGGCTGCGGTGGGCGACTTTCCGTGGTGCAGAATTGCGTGCATTTGGGACGCGATCGGCAGCTCGATTCCATGGGCATCGGCGAGACCTACGGCGGCCTGGGTTGTAGAAATGCCCTCGGCGACCATGCCATGCATGGCGTGAATGATGTCTGGAAGCTTTCGTCCCTGGCCTAATTCGAATCCAACGCTGCGGTTGCGTGAAAGCTCCCCGGTGCAAGTGAGGACCAGGTCGCCGAGTCCGGCTAATCCCGCCATAGTTTCTGACCGTCCGCCGCAGGCAACGACCAAACGGGTAATCTCGGCCAGGCCCCTTGTGATGAGGGCCGCGATGGAATTGTGGCCGAATCCGAGTCCGCTGCAAACGCCGGCGGCCATGGCGATGATGTTTTTCAGCGCACCCCCGAGTTCCACCCCGGTGACATCATCGTTCGTGTACAAACGGAACCGGGCATCGCTAAATTCCTTTTGCACAACTTGCGCAAGCTCGGGATCGCTCGCCGCTATGGTCAGAGCGGTGGGATCGCCGCGCGCCGCTTCTAATGCGAA
>DASYGR010000405.1:0-4914 GCA_035999525.1 Terriglobales bacterium | reverse complement strand
CCTCGGCTGGCGCTGATATGTTCGTCATTCGGACCGCCATCGAGAACTACGTGGCCATCTACTGTGGCGTCCCCTGAATCGCGGTTGTAAGTCATTTCGTCGGCAGACAGAATGAAGACCCCATAGTGAATCTGGGCCTCTCCGTGCAGCTTAATCACCGGACCATCGAGCTCCTGAGTGATCGCAGTCCAACTGACATCCTCATAGGTTTGTGAAGGGTCGTCCAAGAGATTTTGCGGAAGAACCGGCGATGTACGCAACTGGCTGGTAACTAATGGAGGACGCAGTAGTGCATGACAAACGAGGGCCGCCGTGATAAGGAATCGTAAGCGGGACTTCATTGCAAACGCACAAGCTCTTCGAATAAAGAAGACACGATCTCGGCCTAGGATATCGGTGACCTTAGCACGTCACCAGCTTAGTGGCAAAACACATACCGTTCGATATCTTGTCGCTTGCAAATCAGAGGCCATGAAATCCAGATTTGAACTCGATCGAACTTTCGAAGACCACGCCTCGGAGGCACAGGCCGCCACGAAATTTATTCATTCTGACGCGATCGAACCACGATACGTTGACCCCGAGTCTCTTGGTCTTGATACGTATGATGCGAGCGAACGTTCTTTCGCCATCAGTCTGAACGAATCAGCTGCTAAATCGTTTGTCGTGGAAGAGTATCCGAGCGTTTCGGACGCGGATATTGGTGAGAACGAAGGAACACTATCGGATACAAAAAAAACCGAGGACACCAGCGGCGAAGCCATAATCATACCAACTTCGAAGCAAGACGGTTCTTTAGAATTTTCGCATCATGAACTGAATCAGGCTGAATTAGACAGTGTTCCCTGGCGGCAGGAGGTAAGCGCCCGATTAACTAAGTACCAGGCTCGCCGGCGCGTTCGACAACCCCGATATCCATCATTGCAGCTTAAGTTTGAGTCGCAGGAAACATGGTGCCCCACCCCTCCGGAGGAATCGTGTTCCGGTCCTGTTTCTAATAGTTCCGCGGTTGCAAAAAGTACACCGGCAACGAACACCGCTCCGCTCGCAATTCCGACGCCGCCCTCGCCTACGCAGTCTAGTTCCAGACTTATTGAGTTCCCTCGGTCGTTGACCGTTGTGCCAAGTCATTCAGAGGAACTTGCGGAGCCGGTCTTTGTCCGGCCGCGAATTATGGAAGCTCCGGAACTTGTTCCTGACGCTCCCGCCCTCGGGGGCATTCTGATCGAACCGGTGGTCGCACCGGTGTATGAAAAACGCCCCGGCTTCGAGATGCCACTGCGAGCAGCACGAATGGCAAGGCGCATCGCGGCCACGCTGATGGATGCGGTGATAGTCATGACTGGATTGGCGATGTTTGGTTATATCTTTTCGAGGGTTACGGCCTCGGTCCCTCCCATCCGCGCCGTCGCTCCAATACTATTGGTTGTTGCCGCGAGTCTATGGGCGGCGTACCAATATTTGCTCCTGGTTTATTGCGGAACTACCCCGGGCCTGAAGCTGGCAAGGCTGAAGCTAAGCCATTTTGACGGCAGTCCTGTTCCGCGAAGAATGCGCCGCTGGCGTGTGCTTGCGGCCACACTCTCTGGACTCTCGCTGGGCTTGGGATACGTATGGTCTTTCCTCGACGAAGACCAGTTGTGCTGGCACGACCGGATCACTCGCACCTACATCGCTCCCAATTCTTAGACGCGGAAGTGCGTCCCAAAATTCTAGAATTACCGAGCCTCATCGCATTGGCTTGCAGGTATACCTTTCGCGGGCAGCGGATGTCGGATCGCGACAAGTAGCTGGAATCTGTGTACGATGCGGTTATCCGGCATCTACGGCAGTCTGAATTCGTTGGAATTGTTGCCGTTCCGATTGGAGAAAAGTTGTGGCTGAAGAACAGGTGATCAAACTTTTGGAAGAGATTAGAGACTTACAGAAGCTGCACGTGGAGAACTATAAGGATGCAATCAAGAATCAGCAGGAGTCAATTGAGATACAAAAGCGAGCCGTGCGCCGTCAGAAAATAACCCTTGCGGTGATTGGTTTCTTAGTGTTGGCCTCTTTGATCTTCTTGGCTTGGTCTTCGCACTCAGCTACGTAGTCATCTTGTGTTAGATTTTTAAACTTATACCTTTCGACCTGAAAAGCTAAATGTCAACTCCAACTCAAAACATGCGGCCAGCGGTCAAGGTGTTTGTCGCCACCACGGTAATGCTGACATTCATCTCCTTCTGGCGCGCATCAGCCATTGTCCTCGCCGATCTCGCATCATCCGCCTATTACGCTGGCGGGGATGCCGAGAAGGTAATTGGGAAAAGTGCGCCGTGGTTCATTCTTGCCGTCATGCTGTTCAGTTATGCCGTGCGTGCACTTTACATCGAATCGAGCAGCATGTTTGTTCGCGGCGGCGTGTACCGCGTCGTCAAAGAGGCGATGGGCGGGACGCTGGCAAAGGTATCCGTTTCGGCTTTGCTTTTTGATTACGTATTGACCGGGCCCATCAGCGCGGTTTCGGCGGGGCAATATCTAGCTGGGTTCGTGGAAGACATCGCGCGATATTCGCATCATCCTTTTCCTAACTTTCCGGAGAATACATTCGCGGCGGCCTTCGCGGTCCTCATTGCCCTCTATTTCTGGTGGAAAAACATCCAGGGCATCCACGAATCCAGCAGCAAAGCCCTTCAGATCATGATCGTGACGACCGTCATGGTGGTGATCCTGATTGCTTGGTGCACGTTCACTATTCTTCGATCACCGATTCAGATGCCTCCCAACCCGCTGCATCCCGGCGTAGTGCCGCTCACCAAAGAATCCATGGGCTGGCTCTACGGCTCATGGATCAGCCATCTGACCTGGATTATTTGCTTCGTCGGATTCGGGCATTCTGTCCTCGCTATGAGCGGCGAGGAGACTTTGGCGCAGGTCAATCGCGAGATCGAACATCCCAAGCTCAAGAACCTGGAAAAAACCGGGTTGGTAATTTTTGTTTACAGTCTTCTCTTCACGTCTCTGGTTTCGTTTTTTGCCGTGATGATCATCCCGGACAAAGTCAGACCGGAATATTTCGGAAATCTTATCGGCGGTATTGCAATGTTTCTGTCAGGCCCCACATGGGCCCGGCTCAGTTTCCGCGCATTTGTCGTTTTGGTTGGAGTCCTGATACTTGCGGGCGCGCAAAACACTTCTATTGTCGGAGCCAATGGCGTGCTCAGCCGCATGGCTGAAGACGGCGTTCTGACATCGGGATTTCAGAAGCCTCATCCGCGATTCGGAACCAGCTACCGCATCGTCAACCTGATCGTGATCATGCAGGTGCTGACGATCATCCTCACTCGTGGCAACGTTTTTATTCTTGCCGGCCTGTACGCCTTCGGAGTCATATGGAGCTTCGCTTTCATGTCGCTGGCGGTTGTGGTTCTCCGCTATAAAAATCCCGGCAACCGCGAGTGGAGAGTGCCGGGCAATATCACCATAGCCGGCAAGGAAGTGCCGATAGGTCTGTTTATTATTTCCGTTGTCCTCTTCATTACTGCGCTGGTAAATCTTTGCACCAAGTCTGAAGCCACCATCGCCGGTGTGATTTTCAGCGGAGTCTTCTTCAGCATTTTTGCCTATTCCGAACATCGCGTGTCGAAAACTAACAAAGGCAAGCCCGAAGGATTGGCGCAGTTCCGCGTCTACGGAAACGAAGAACTTGGCAGCAACGAATTGGGAGTACGTCCCGGAAACGTTCTGGTCGCGGTGCGCGATCCCAGAAATCTTTACTATCTTCGCGAAGTCCTGCGCCGCACCGACACAACCAAGCAGGATTTAGTCGTGATGACCGCGCGCCTTTATCAGCGCGAACATTCTTTCAGCGCTCGAACCGTTTTTGAAGCAACAGAAATTTTTGACCACTACGAGCAGGAACTCTTCACCGCAGCGGTAACGGTAGCCGAAAAGGAAGGCCGTCCGGTTTCACTTCTCGTCGTTCCCGCCGGAGACGTTTTCGACGCGATCGTCGTAACCGCGCAAAGATTAGAATCCAGTCGCATCGTCTGCGGATTGTCGAACAAATTAACCACTGACGAGCAGGCAAAGCTTACCGGCGACGCATGGGAGCGCCTGCCCGAACCCAGACCTCGTTTGATCATCGAGGTTCACGAGCCCAATGGAAAAGTGCGCGAGTATCTCCTCGGACCGCACACTCCGCGCATGCGTCCCCAGGATCTCGAGCTGATGCACAGAGTCTGGCTCGACATTACATCTGACCCCAAATACGCCGGCGCTCATCACTATCACATCGTGGCTCTCGCCCTCGAAGAGCTGCAACGCGAACTTGGCAGCCCCGATCGCGCCGCGCTTCTAGCCAAGTTGCTCGACGAAATGCACAAAGACGCAGTGAACTAGAGCCGATCGCCTTTGATCTCCCCCATATCGCTCGACTGGGGGTGGCCCATCCTTCGCGCATTTTGCGAAGGGTGGGAGGCAAACCGCCCGCAATGAAATCCGTCGAAAACCGGACCACCACCGCCGCGCCGGGACATGGATCTGATCAAGCAACGTCTGCGCGAAGCCGAACAAATTGCCAAGGGGTGAAAGCAATGACCAACATGCGCAACAAGAAACGAAGCGGAACCGGAAGCCGCAATGTGTTCAAGGACATCGGCGTGCCTAACGCGGAAGAGCATTTGGTCAAGGCGCAACTGGTATTCAAGATTGACGCCATCCTGAAAGCTCGCGGTCTCAAGCAGGTGCAGGCCGCCGAGTTATTTGGAGTCCGCCAGACCGATGTTTCCAAGATGCTGCGCGGTGAGTTCCGCCAGTTTTCCGTGGAGCGCCTGCTTCGCTTCCTGGAAGCGCTCGATCAGGACGTGGGGATCGTGGTAAAGCCGCACCGTGACAGAAATAACGCTCCAGCCTTGCAAGTTTTCTGAGGATTGT
>DASYGR010000372.1:0-5550 GCA_035999525.1 Terriglobales bacterium | reverse complement strand
GACCAATTGTGTCGGAAGCCTTTAGAAATGCGCTCAATATCAACCGGACCCAAACTTAGCTAAACTTGTCCAAGTCACTGATTTCTCGTGAAGCAACTCCTTTTAAGGCATGGGTCGTGGGTTCGAGTCCCACCGCGCTCACCATACGAATCCGGATGCCGTTGCGTACTTCTTCTCGCGGGATTTGCTATCAGGCTGTCGCGGTTCTCACCTAATAAATCAACGCTCATAATACAATTCACAAAAGACTCCGAATATACATGAAGCTCTATCGCACAACGAATAACTGTTTCATTGAACACGAGGAGGCGTTCTACTCCGTTGGAGATACTGATTGGGACACACTGATCACGCGCGACGATCTGGAAGAGTATCTGAGGCGGTCCATCACTGTGGGGCCAAAGTTGGATCGTGATCCGGTCGTCGATGTCCGAAACTTGCGAGCTCCGATCGGCAATCAGGAAGTCTGGGCGGCCGGGGTTACTTACTTTCGGAGCCGGGACGCCCGCATGGATGAATCGAAATCCGCAGGCGGAGGGGATTTCTACGATCGTGTATATACCGCCGAACGGCCCGAACTCTTCTTCAAAGCCACTGCCAGTCGCGTCGTCGGTCATCATGGAAAAGTTGCTATCCGCAAGGACGCTTCGTGGTCGGTACCCGAGCCTGAACTCACCCTCCTGGTAAGCCCTCGCGGAAAGATTCTCGGCTATACCATTGGCAATGACATGAGTTCGCGCGATATCGAAGGCGAGAATCCTTTGTATTTGCCGCAGGCGAAGGTCTACAACCGAAGTTGCTCGCTGGGCCCGGGCATTCTCGTTACGACAGACCCGCTGCCATCATCCACCGAGATTGGGCTGGAGATTTTGCGCGCAGGGCAGACTGTGTTCACCGGTTCCACTACACTCAATAGCCTGAAGCGCAATCCGGCAACATTGGTCGAATACCTTTATAGGGACAACGTTTTTCCTAATGGATGTTTTCTGCTCACTGGCACCGGCATTGTGCCCCCCGATTCATTCACTTTGAATCAAAGCGATGAAATTCGCATTTCGATCGAAGGAATTGGAACGCTGATTAATTTTGTCGGTTGATGATCAAAGTTGTGGATGCGAGTTCCAGCCCGCTAGGATTCAGTCTATTTCCGCCGAAAAAGCCTTCTGCGGATGTCAGGCCAGAATTCCTGGAAGACGTGATTTAGGACAGCGGATTCCATCTGCGTCCCCCAATTCACTGCGGTTTGACTGAGGCCGCGCTCCTGATGCGGATAGTAGGCGTTTGCTAAGGCGGCTTCCAGTCCATTGCCCCCTACTTCGGACCAGTTAAAACTCGTGCCTCCAGAATCGGTCTTGGTAACGAAGGAACGGGATATCGCGTAGCCGGTTCGGTGAAAAAATCCCTTTCCCTCGCCAAGCGTGTAATAGCGCGGGTCCTCATGTGTCATTGCCGGCACAATGGCCTCGGTGAAGAAAGTCCCTGACACTCCGTCGGCGAAGGTGCGCCAATAATAGCGCCCATAACCGGCAATCCCACTCCCAAATTCCGGATCGGAATTTAAGAGCATAGCTTGTCCAGCCAGGATTCCGGTCCAAGTGAATGAGGAGTAATCCAGGAGGCTATCGTGCGCGGCGAGTGAAAATTTCTCGCGGGTGGATAGCGGTGGAAGCTGCGTATTGGCATTCACCGCGCCAAAGTTCGGAACGACCCAGAACATCCGCTTTGTCTGCTTGGCGCGGGAATCGTCTATTTTGTTTTGGGCACCCTGGGAGCTGTCCGTCAGCGAAACCGTGTTGGTGTCCGATGGTGATGCGGGAGGGGACTTGCTCTGTGATGTCGGAGTGCTGTGCTGAGTATATTCAACAGAGTCGGTCTGATCCCGATCTTGCGCTTGGGACCAGGTGATCGCTGGCAAGAAAAGAATGAAGAAAACAAAAACGACTACTTTGATCCGATAATCTTTTCTATGATTCACGCGCAAGGGCGGTGCCACCATGCACAATGCCCATTAACGCACATGGAACCTTAGAATACTGGTCAACACGATAGGTTGCTTATACGGCCAATCGGGTTGCGATCAATGTCGGCCGAATCGGGGATTGATCGCATCTCGACTGTGACATTGGGTCGAGTCTGCCTTCCCCCCAAAGTCAGTAATCATGATCAGTCGGCCAGGGCCTCTGATAATTCTTCACGAAAAGCCGCAACCGATGCCAGCAGCAGGACGAGAGTCCACCCGCCTAGGAATGTCGGCGGTCATAATTCTCTCCGCGGGCTACGCAACACAGGCGAATTTCAAGGAGTTTTTCCCAGTCAACCGTTTGTAGCTTTGAAGAACTCCCTGAATCGCGGCCAGCTTGAGTGACGGCGTGATTTTATCGTTCATTGCGATCTGATCAATTTGAGCAAGCCAGTATTCGACCGCCCTTTCCACGCCAGACGACATTTCGGTTGCGACGATGTTTATGAACTCCGTGGGGATCGTTGCGGTGGCCAAGAGCTTATCTCCCTTCAAGAGATATTTGAAAAGGATGTAAGGAGGGAAAGTACCCCCCCTCACATCGTGTTCTTACTGATTTGGTGTTGCCGGTTCCGACTGCTCGTGCTGCATATGTTGCGCCATCCATTGTTGATGCTTTGTCTGCAACTGCGCAAACTTCGTTTTCTGATCGGGTGTAAGAACCTGATACGCCTGAGACATCATCTTGGCGTGCTCAAGTTCGATTTGCGAATGAGTCTGGGTTTCCTGCGAAATGATCGCCTGAGCCTTGTTCTCATCAAAGTTGCCGCTGGTGACCAATTCCATCATCTGCTGGTGGGCTTGTCCTTCTTGCAACATCAGAGGATGGAGAGTTGGTTTTTCATTGGCGATGATCTGCTTAATTTGCGTTTTTTGCGCGTCAGTGAGATCCAGCGCCTTGGTGAAAAAACCCAACGGTCCGTGTCCGAAAGCCCCGTGGTGGCGTGGACCCATGCCGGTGCCACCCTCCTGCGATACCGCGAACCCTACCATCAATAAGAGCGCAAGACCCGCGCCGAGCATTTTGAATTTATTTCTGTTCACGATTATTCCTCCTGGACGATCTTTCTGTGAAAACTGGACGTCTTCACTCACTCCTGATTCCGTGCTATTGATACAAACACAGCTCGCTCTCAAATGTGGTAAAGAGTCAGTCAACCGGAGTAAAGTTTTGTAAACCATTGAGACGGTTGATATGACAATTCTTTACGCCGATGCCGCCGGCGTTGTGTGAAACTAGAATGGCTAGCGTGGACCAAATTCTGATTATTGACGATGATGTGGAACTATGCAGCCTGGTGGCTGAATACCTTGGTCCCGAGGGCTTCAAGGTCGAGGCAATTTACGATGGGAAGCGCGGCTTGGAACGAGCGCTCAATGGTCCGCAGCTATTAATCGTTCTGGATGTAATGCTGCCTGGACTAAACGGGTTGGATGTTCTGCGCCGGATTCGAAGTACTTCGAAGATTCCGGTGTTATTACTCACAGCACGTGGTGAGGATGTTGACCGGATTGTAGGACTCGAGATTGGAGCCGACGACTATCTCCCAAAACCGTTCAATCCGCGGGAACTTGTGGCTCGTATTCGAGCAATTTTGCGGAGGACAAAAACAGCTCCACAGAGTGAACCGATTCCTGATGTAGTACGCGTTGGCGAGATTGAACTTGATCCAGCCACGCGAACGGTTCGGCAAAAAGGCGTGCCCATTGAATTCACTTCAGTGGAATTTAATCTGTTGGAAGTTTTACTACGAGAGGCTGGACGCGTCGTGGCACGCGAAGAATTAGTGGACACAGTTTTGAGCCGGAAATTTTCTCCTTTTGACCGCAGCATTGATATGCACGTGAGCAAAGTCCGCAAGAAGCTGGGCGACTCCGACAATGGCACGGAGTTGATCAAGACGGTTCGCGGAGTCGGTTATATTTTCACGCTCGCGCGCGAGCAGTCAGGAAGCGACGCCAAATGAGAAGTCTTTTTCTCAAAATTTTTCTCTCCTACTGGCTCGCATTTGCCCTTTTTCTTGTCACCACAATTCTTGTGACTCTGGCGTTGCGGCCTCCTCGAGAAGCCTCGGGCATTGAGGCCATGCAACAGAGATTTCTAAATGATTCAGTGCAAGCGTACAAGACCGGAGGCTCAGAAGGACTTCGGAGTTATCTGCGAACCCTCCGCGAGAGCCAACACATTCATGCTTTTCTTTTCGATCAGCAAGGTCGCGACCTTTCAGGGCATCCCGCGCCAGAATGGATAGAAAGAGTAGAACGCGGGCAGATACACACCGCCGACAGCATTTGGGGCAGGATAGGGCCGATGCAATTTCTGCGGCCTTCATTCACGGCTGCGGACGGCCAATCTTATAACCTGGTTATCGAATTGCCGGTGGAGCGAACCCGATTCGGTCCGCACGGCGTGCCGGGACTTGGAATCCTGATCGCGATCATTTGCTCTGGGTTGGTCTGCTATCTCCTGACCCGATATTTAACTTCCCCCATCGTACGTCTGAGAGCAGCAACTCAAAAATTGGCCGCTGGTGATTTGACGGCGCGAGCGGGCGTGAACACAGCGCGAGGTCACGACGAAATGTCTGAACTAGTTCGTGACTTCGACACTATGGCCGAGCGTCTCGAACACCTGGTTAACGCGCAAGGACGGTTGTTGAAGGACATTTCCCACGAGTTGCGTTCGCCCCTCGCCCGCTTGAATGTTGCGTTGGAGTTGGCGCGGCAACGCGCCGGCCCCGAAGCGAACAGCGCGCTTGAGCGCATTGATCTCGAAGCGAATCGGCTGAACGAATTGATCGGGCGGCTACTCACAATTGTACGGTTGGAGAGCGGCGGCGAGGTCATGCGAAAAGTGCCGGTGCATCTCGCGCAATTAGTGCGCGAAGTCGCGGAAGATGCTGCGTTCGAGGCTCAGAGCCGTCACTGCCGCGTTGAGTACTCGATTAAAAACGATTGTGTGGTCATTGGAGACAGGGGGCTGTTGAATAGCGCGATCGAAAATGTAGTCCGAAATGCAGTGCGTTATACCCTGGAGGATACTGCTGTCGAAGTGCATTTGGAATGCGTGGATGGAGAGAACGGGCCGGAAGGAATTGTGCGTGTCACGGATTGCGGGCCGGGTGTTCCCGAGGAAGCGTTAGAGAAATTGTTCCAGCCGTTTTATCGCATTGACGATGACCGCGGCCGCGGAACGGGCGGTGTCGGCCTGGGCCTGGCGATTGCCGAACGGGCAGTGAGACTCCACGGCGGCACAGTAGCCGCCACGAACCGGCCTCAAGGGGGGCTGATGATTGAAATCAGATTTCCGGCGATGTCGCATTCGGATGACAAGATCGTTGCGGTTCAGGCAACCGTGGAAGGTTAATTTCGAGACTTGTCCGAGGATCTTATGGTCAGGCCAATTCATAGACCTGACCTGATCGCAACACCCGTCAGCGGTTGCTCTAAACGTTCATTCCTGATAAACAAAAGGGTGAGCCTCTGTTATTTTTTCTCGTACCTCCTGCGCGTGTGACATTTTTGGCGAG
>DASYGR010000365.1:0-4131 GCA_035999525.1 Terriglobales bacterium | reverse complement strand
TTCTCTTTTGACACCGACTTCCAGAATCCCCAGAACCTGCCGCCAGGAACGCCGATGCTTCAGGATATTAATAACTTGACGGAGCGTCAGGACTTTACGCCCCAGTAACCCTCCTCTTCGTGCCCCGATTCTGCTATGCAGGGTCGGGGCTTTTGTTTTGATGAACAGCATGGCCCGTGACCCCTTATTCGCGGCTAGAATCTATCCATGCCTGAAATCACTGCCCTCTTCTGGGATGTCGGCGGAGTACTTCTAAGCAACGCGTGGGACCATTCGGAGCGCAACCGCGCATTGATCCAATTTGAATTGGATGAAGTGGATTTTAACGACCGCCATCAAATGCTGGTCTCGTCGTTTGAACGAGGGAAGATTACCCTCGACGAATATCTGGAACGCACTATCTTTTACCGCACGCGCACGTTTTCCCGCGAAGCTTTCAAAGATTATATGTTCTCGCTCTCGCGTCCTAAGACCAAGGTTCTGGATCTCGCACGGGAGTTGGCGAAATCGGGCAAGTATTTAATGTCCACTTTAAATAACGAATCGAAAGAGCTGAATCTTTATCGCATTCAGACATTCCAATTGCGCGAAATCTTCAGCCTGTTTGTAAGCTCCTGCTTCGTGGGATTGCGGAAACCCGAAGCCGCAATCTATAGGCTCGCGATGGACATTACCCAGCGAGCGCCTGAAGAGTGCTGCTTCATTGACGATCGCGAATTGAATCTCGAATGCGCCAGCCAGCTGGGAATGCATGTAATCCAAATGCAAAATGCGGAACAATTGCGAGCGGACCTGGAAAAGCTAGGTTGCCGTTGAATCGCACGCCGTCATCGCCGCATGACATGTTCAGGAGTGCCCTCGGCAACAATCTTTCCTGCATCCAGCATGAGTACGTGGTCTCCTAGAGCGAACACTTCTTCGCGGCTGTGCGTCACATACAAAATTGGGACTTGGTGAACGTCGTTCCAGGCCCGCAGATCGGCAACGATCTTCGATTTGGTGGACGCATCCAGGGCCGCCATAGGTTCATCCAGCAGCAGCACGCACGGATCCGTAACCAAAGAGCGGGCCAAGGCAACTCGTTGACGTTCGCCGCCGGAGATTTCGTCTGGCTTCCGCTGGCGAAGCTCGGATATGCGAAACGAATCTACGATGTTCGTGATCTTTCGCTCGCGAGCGTCGGAGCTGAGGCTGCGAATACCATAGCTGATATTTTTTTCAACAGTGAGATGCGGAAACAAAGCAAGATCCTGAAATACGTAGCCAATCCTTCGTTGGTTGGGCTGCACAAAGACGTTGCTGGAATCGTCAAACAACATTCGGCCCCCGATTGCAATTTGGCCGGAACTAGGCGTCAGAAGTCCCGCAATGCACTCGAGCAGCGTAGTCTTCCCTGCCCCTGAAGGTCCGAAAATGATCGTCAGGCCGGGAAAAACACTCGTGCTGACGTTGAGTTCGAAGCTCGCCTTTGTGGCGTCAAAGCGCTTGCGAACTTGCAAGCTCAAAACGCACGATGTCATCTGTGTGTGGCGCTCCGCACGGGAACTCGCAGGGATTTCGCTGGCAACATTCTTCATTTCCACAGCCAAACTGCCAGAACTTTCCGGTTCAAGGCGTAAACAAATGAAAGCAATCCGAACGAAATTGCTAATAGCACAATCGCCGTAACGCTGGCGGCGGAGTAATTGAGCGCCTGCACCTGATCGTAAATATCAATCGAAACCGTCCGCGTTACTCCAGGGATGTCTCCGCCAATCATCAGCACGACGCCGAATTCGCCGAGGGTGTGGGCGAATGACAAAACCAGTCCAGCGACCAATCCGGAAACGGACAAAGGCATAACTATCTCAAGAAAAGTCCGGAACTTCGATGCCCCAAGTGTCGCCGAAGCTGCGATTAGTCTGGGATCAACCGCCGCAAACGATGCCACGAATGGCTGCACGGCAAATGGCAAGCTGTAGATGATTGAACCCACGACTAAGCCCTGAAAAGTGAAGACCAGACTGTGCCCGGTGAGGGCTTGCCATAGGTGTCCCAAGGGGCTGCGCGGTCCCAAAGCTACGAGCAAGTAAAACCCCAGCACAGTCGGTGGAAGCACAATTGGCAGGGCAACCACGGCTTCCGCAAGAAACTTCCAGCGCCATCGCGAATAAGTGATCCAGTACGCTATAGGGAGTGCGAGCAGAAATAAAAATGCCGCCACAATCGCGGCCAGCCGGATTGTAAGCCACAGCGACACCCAGTCCACTATCTTTTCCTCCCGTGCAGTTTATCTCAGGCGGTCATTTCAGAATCAGCACTCAGCATTCAGCACTCAGTCAGGACTCGCCACCCACCTGCTTTGGCTGACTGCTGAATGCTGAATGCTGAGTGCTCTCCCCGACGATTCCCAATGTGGGCTGAAATGTTATCGCATGTTTGGAAGTCACAAGTGTTGATTCATCGCGAAGCATACGATTCTTGACCGGAGGGTTCAGTCATGGAAATTGAAGAGGCACTGAAAATCATGCAATCGCTGGCGGACGGCGTAAATCCGGAAACCGGAGAAGCCTTGTCCGGCGATTTGATCTACCAGAATCCGCAAAATGTCCGTGCGCTGCATCGCGCCGTGGGCGCGCTCCAATTCATGGAAGAGCGCGAGCGAAACCGGAGATTGCTGCCCAAGAACGCCGGGAACACGTGGTCCCCGCAGGAGGATGCGCAGCTTTGCGATGAGTTGAGAGGTGGGAAAGATTTTCAACAGATCGCGAAGATTCACGACCGCACAGTCGCGTCCATTGTGGCGCGGTTGATCAGGCTCGGAAAGGTTTCGTCAAAGATGCCTCCAACGAAAGTGGCGTAGGGATGGCCGAATGCCGCGTTGTTCCAATGCTTCTCGGATTGTTGATCGCGAGTGTGTTCGTTCTGGGGCAGGAGAATCACACAGAAAGCCGGACCTCGGCGACCTCTTCACGAAAGATACATCAGCGGGAGCAGTGGTTCGCCCAAGGCCGTAGCGCGGCAGGGGGACCGGCCGCAGCCGCGCGGCAGCGTGCAATTCGACAAAAGATGGCATTGCGAGCCGTCAGGAGCACACAAAGGCCGAGCCCCGATTCACCCGCTAATGCGCTTTCTGGCGACTGGGTACAACTGGGTCCGGCGCCGGTAATTTCCGATGCCAGTGGGGTGGGGTTGCAAGACTATAGCTTCGTTGCAGGGCGCGCGACCACGGTTGCGGTTGATCCCGCGGATTCAACCGGCAACACCGTTTATGTAGGCGGCGCATTTGGTGGAGTTTGGAAATCCAGCAACGCCGGGCCTCTCAGTTTGTTTCCAGGAAGCGTCGCGTGGGCGCCCCTCACGGACAGTCAAGCAACGCTCGCCATTGGTTCGATTGCGATTCAACCGCAATTGAATAACCCTGATCCGGCAAAGAGCGTAGTACTGGTCGGTACAGGAGAAACAAACGGCTCCGGTGATTCGTACTACGGGCTAGGCATCTTGCGTTCGGCCGACGCTGGCAACACATGGACGCTCATAGCACACGACGGCAGTTTGCCCCCCAAGTCATTTGCGGGCCTGGGGTTCAGCAAGATCGCGTTCAGCACCAACAATCCCAGCCTAGTCGTCGCGGCCGTTTCCGGAACAGCGGAAGGAATCACCGAAGCTGAAGAAAATCCGGCCGCGGTAAATCGCGGAATTTATTACTCAACAGATGGCGGAGCGTCGTGGAATTATGCCAGCGTAAAAGACGGCGCCACTACTACTGACGCTGCCTCAGTCAACGATGTTGTGTACAACGCGGCGGCGGGCGAGTTTTTCGCGGCGATCAGCCTGCACGGAATTTATTCCTCGGCCGACGGAATCACCTGGTTTCGGCTCGCGACCCAACCGGGAGGCGGCCTGAGCGCCACTGCATGTCCCGCTCAAATTGCCTCTCCAAGAGTGTGCCCGATTTATCGCGGAGAATTGACCGTCGTACCCAACCGCCTTGGGCCAGCCGGAAAGGGCGAAATGTACGCGTGGTATGTGGATGCGAATGATAATGACGGTGGTATCTGGACTAGCACCGACGGAGGAGCGTCGTGGGCGCAGATTAACGATATCGGAATCACATCTTGTGGTGATTTATTTGGCGGCTGCGGCACTGAG
>DASYGR010000091.1:0-5071 GCA_035999525.1 Terriglobales bacterium | reverse complement strand
CTCCACTCCTTTTACTGACAGCCTGGCGACTAATCGTTGCCTAATTCCGGGGGTTGCGGACTCCCCGCCACTTTGCGCGCGGGAACCCCGGCTTCTTTCAGCTTGTACAACAACGCTCGGTAACTGATATTCAGAGCGCTTGCGGCGCGCTTCCGATTCCAGTTGTGCGCTTGCAGAATCTTTAGAATGATCTTGCTTTCGAATTCACGCATCGCTTGCCGCGTCACCTTCTTCAAAGAAATGGAACCGCTAATCGGTATGTCCGGAATAAATGAATTCGTGTTCCCGCCCGAAAGCTCCACTGTAATGGCGTCCTCCGACCCCAAAATGACGTATCTCTTGATCAGATTTTCGAGCTCCCGGATGTTCCCCGGCCAGTGATACCGCTGCATCATGTCGAGACGCCTCGCCGAAAGTGGCCGCGTCGGACGGTTGAATTTCTCGCTGTACACTTGCCGCAGAAAATCGCAAATCACGGGGATGTCCACGACGCGCTCTCGCAGGCTCGGAACGTGGATGTTCACAACGTTGATTCGGTAGTAGAGGTCCTGGCGGAAACTTCCTTGCTCGATTTCTTCTTCTAAATTCCGATTCGTGGCGCACACCACGCGCACATCCACGCGCTTGTCTTCTTGCGCGCCGATCGGGCAAAACTGTCCGTCCTGCAACAACTGTAGTAGCTTCGCCTGCAGGCCCATTTCGAGCTCTGCGATTTCATCCAAAAAGAGCGTCCCGTTCTGCGCCGATTCCACGCGCCCGGGTTTTGTACCGTTCGCGCCCGTGAACGCGCCTTTTTCGTAGCCGAACAGCTCACTTTCCACCAGCGTTCCGGGTATCGCTGGACAGTTAACCTTGACAAACGGCCCTGTGTCCCAAGGGGATCGGACATGAATCAGCTTCGCAATAATCTCTTTGCCGGTCCCGCTCTCCCCTTCGATCAGTACAGGTATGTTCGCGCCCGCGACTTTGTCCAGTTTTTGCCGGACTACTCTCATGACTTCTGAGCGGCCGAACACCACTTCGTCGGGAGGCACGCTGAGGTTGATTTCACCGCTCAAGCGACTCGAACTCGGACGCGTCATAGTTCCCACTGCTACACCATCCAGGACGGAGTCATTCAGTTCGACCCTGCGCATCGCATTTACTTGCACACTGAAAACCAACGTCATGCCGCTCGCGCAAATATTTTCAGCATCAGATTCTACTGCTGTCAACTCTATATATATGAGACGTTTACACGGCGCCTATCGTTCCGTTAAGGAGCCTCGTACCAAAACTGCGCACTCCCCACAACTTAACAATAGTCGGTCTCGATAGGAAAATGTTTTCACTTTCCGGAAGCCATTTTCCCGTTCTCTCGGATCCCACTTCTGCCGAAATGGAACGTGAGGCCTTCCCTTCTCAGGAATTGGGCCCAGCAGGTTACGTACTAGTAGCAATAGTTTGCAAGTTTCATATTGAAATGTTTTTGTTATCAAGTACTTATGGTCTATCCCAGTGGCCTGCATATTGCTCACTGCTTCTCGTACGTCGAGCGGTTGCATGGGCACGTTTTGGGTTGTAAATCGTAATGAAATGGGGGCGTCGACGATGACAAAGCAAGCAGGCGTTGATTTCTGGGGGTTTAAATTCGTATTCGTTCTTCTGGCTGCAAGCACAGCCTTCTTGTGCCAGTCGGCATCTGCTACTGCGGTGAATTGTTCGAATGGTCCGGGACGCTCTTGCGTCGTTCAGTCAAATGTCGCCGATAATTCAAGCGGTCTCCACGATTTTGCTAGCTTCCGCGCACTCGCTCGTGATTCCGACATGACTAGGATGACTGGCGACCACACAATGATTCTGCCTGGTCCGCAGTTATTCAAGAGACCATCTAGCGACGTCGAATTTCAAACACAACTCGCGGGAACTCAACCTTTGCCCGAGCCATCCACGATTGTCTTGCTCTCTATGGGTCTGCTGGGGATAGCGATTAGTCTCCGGCGCATTCATTAAAGCCCTACCAGTTTCATCGCTACTGACTGCGAAAGTTGTTTTGATCCGTCCGTGTCCGTGTTGTTAAATTCTACGCGGACTCGCGCGACGCGCCATCGCGGTCTAATCCTTGCGGGGAGTTGCCAAGACTGAGTTCTGATAATGCGCGGAAACCTTCTGCCTAGCGGAACGAATCAACTGCGATATCTGGAATTCCCTGGGAATCATGCCCGAACAGGTTCACCACGTATGATGTCATAACGTTCGATCACCGCCGCCACTCCCACATTCGAGTCGGCAGCTTCCCCCGCTTCGTTTTTCCTGTCCACACGGACGACCCGCCCATGCGCTCGCACAAACACCTCGGTCCCCTGTGTGATTTCGGCCGGAAGCGTCAGCGTAAAATCCAACTCGGTTCCAGGTTGCAGTTCCTTGTGAAGTATGAAGTAAACCCCGCGCGTCGAAATGTCGCGCGTTTGTCCATTGTGGGGAGATGCCTCTTTGTTAATGGGCAACTGAACAATCACGGGAAGGGCTAAATCGTACCGGCGAGCCAACCGACGCTCCGTCATCCCCAGTGCTCCTCTCAGACTACGACAGACAGAAATTCCCCACCCCACGGGTTCAAAGGCAGCAATCCGGCTTCCAAACTGCTTACGCCCCCAACTTTCGCAATGTTCGAACGCTTTATCCGGACCGTAATCCAATCGCTTGCCCATCACTTCCAACCCTGGCCCTTCATAGGAAACTGGGACAACTCCTTTCCTGACAATCCGGAACGCCGTATTGACCCGGACCATTGCCGGGCGACAACTTTTCCCAAATTTCAGAGAAAGAAACAAGGAAAATATTTTGGCGCCGTGCTTGAATCTAACTCCCAGCCCAGTACCATCCAGCCTTCTGCATTCAATATGCAAGTAGTTGCAATGATTAGGGAACCTAAACACCCCGAATTACGGGTGTTCCCTGTGATGCCCCTACGCGCGTTCCTTTGCCGGAATCCAAATTGAACTGCCGCATCTTGTACAGCAGCGCCTTGTAACTAATCCCCAACATCCGCGCCGCATCCTTTCGGCACCAATTCGTCTTCTCAAGCGCGCCGGCTATCGCTTCCATCTCGGCCTCATCTTTCAAGCCCCTAACGAGCGCCTTCAGTCCCTGCTGCTCCGGCACACGAACTTCCTCGCGCGGAGAAAGCCGTTGCTGCGTCTCCGTCAATTCGAGCAATTCTTTCAGGCTGCCATCATTGTCTTCAAGAATGACGTACCGCTTCACGAAATTTTCCAACTCTCGCAAGTTCCCCGGCCACGCGTAACGCAAGGTGGCTTCCAGCAGATGCTCCGTCGGCTCGGGAACAGGCTTTTGAAATTTCTCGCTGTACTTGACCAGGAAGTGCCGAAATAACATGGGAATCTCGTCGGTACGTTCGCGCAACGGAGGCACATGCAAAGAAAGCACGCTCAATCGATAATACAAATCTTCGCGGAATCTACCCGAGCGCATGGCATCGGCCACGTGCACATTTGTCGCTGCAAGCACTCGCACATCCACCTGAATGCCGCCGCGCGCGCCCAACCGCGAAAACTGATTGTCCTGCAGCACGTGCAGCAGCTTTGCTTGCAGATGCGGCGGCATCTCCGCGATCTCGTCGAGGAAAATGGTTCCCTTGTTCGCCAGTTCGAATTTTCCTGGCTTCGCACGCACCGCTCCCGTAAACGCTCCTTGTTCGTAACCAAACAGCTCGGACTCGAGAAGCTCGCCCGGCAGCGCTGCGCAATTCACTTTCACGAAAGCCTGTTGCCGCCTCGTCGAACGCAGATGAATCATCCGCGCCACTACTTCTTTTCCCACGCCGCTCTCGCCGCTGATGAAGACCGGAACGTCCACCGGAGCAATCTGCAGAATTTGCTGCCGGATCTTCAGCATCTGCGGGCTCGCCACCAGAAAAGACATATCCTCCGTCAACTGGTCGCAGTATTCGCGCAGCGCCTGATTTTCTGCCTTGAGTTGTTTCTTCTGCCGGCATTTCAGGAGTGCCGCATCCAACTCCGGTTTCTCGAATGGCTTCGTCAAATAGTCATGCGCACCCAGGCGAATCGCCTCGACAACCGTGCTCACCTCATTGGAACAGGAGAGCATGATCACGTTCAGCCCGCGGTCCATTTGCATCAGGCGTCGAAGCGTTTCCAGACCGTCCATCTCCGGCATCAACACGTCCAGAATCACGAAGTCCGGCTTCGCACCGCCGCCGATCGCCTCCAGTCCTTCCGTGCCGCTCGCCGCCGCGGTTACTTCGAACCCATCCACTTCCAGTAGGGTCTGCAGATACTTTCGAATGCTCGGCTCGTCATCGATAATCAGAATTTTCTCTTTATCGGCCGGACTTTCGACGTGGACCTTGGAGCCTTCACGCATAGCTATAAACCTCGACTTTCATTGGCAGCAAAAACTTGAACGAGCTTCCACGACCGGGTTCGCTGTCCACCCAGATCTTGCCGTGATGCGCCTGAATCAACCGTTTCGTGATCGCCAGCCCCAATCCCATCCCGGAGGAAGACGGATCGACGCGCACAAAATCCTCAAAAATCTCCTGATGAAATTCCGCCGCAATCCCTACTCCTGTGTCCGTCACGGAAACCAGCACGCTATTTGGTTGCGGACGCTTGCCCGCGCGCCGCTCCTTTGTCGGAGTGACGGGAGAAATGCGCCGCTCCCAAAATTGCGTCTGCACTTGCAGCGTCACTTTTCCGCCGGCCGGCGTATGCTTCAATGCATTGTCGACAAGATTGGTCACGCATTGTTGGATCTTTGGATAGTCGAATTTGAATGCCGGCAATTTCTCATCCAGGACCACTTCCAGGCTCACGTTGGCGCGTCGAAATGCTTCTTTCCAGCGCACCACCATGTCATTCACACAGTCCCGGATATCGTTGTCCTGGAATTGCAACACCAGTTTTCCGCTTTCCAGCGCCGTGTAATTCAAGAATGTTGACACCAGGCGGACGAGGCGGTCGCAACTATGCTTCGATTCCTGAAGAATATCGCGTTGCTTCTCCGATAAGTTCCCCAGCGAGCCGGAAAGCAGCAGATCGTAATAACC
>DASYGR010000341.1:0-21781 GCA_035999525.1 Terriglobales bacterium | reverse complement strand
AGCGCAACATCGCACACCGCCTCATTGAAGAATTCATGCTATCAGCCAATGAATGTGTCGCAGGTTATCTGGAAAACAAGCGGGTCGCTTCGCTCTACCGAATTCACGAAAAGCCGGATGCCAAGCGAGTCTTTGATTTCGAAGTCATCGCCGCCACGTTCGGATATTCACTCGGGGTAGGGCCGCTGCCGATTCAGCGAATGCAGTTTAAGTCCGACCGGCGCGCCAATTACGGAACTGGAAAACGCGCCAAAGAAATCGAGATTCCCAAAGACGTTCATATCACGCCACGCATGTATCAGAAGCTGGCGGAAAAGATCGCAGGCAAGCCAGAAGAACGAATCGTATCTTTCCTGATGCTGCGTTCGCTAAAACAGGCACGCTACTCAGAAGAAAATCACGGTCACTTCGCGCTGGCCGCGACGAGTTATACACACTTTACTTCGCCGATACGGCGTTATCCCGATCTCATCGTGCACCGCATACTCAAACAAATATTGCGCGATTCGCCGGATGTGCAGGACGGCGATGTCCCGATAGGAATCTTCCCTGCTCCGGGATCGCGCCACGGTTCTCAACCCGACGACTCCAAACCTTCTCCATGGTCAAAGCGCCGTGATCTTTCTTCGCATCGCGAATCGCTAGAACCGGCTTCTGGTCCGATTTCGCTCGACGAACTCCACGAAATTGCCGACGAATCCAGCCACTCCGAGCGTCGCGCCGACGACGCCGAACGCGAACTGATGGAATGGAAGAAAGTGAAGTTCATGGAGGACCGCGTCGGCGAAGACTTCGACAGCCTGATTATCAGCGTCACCAAGTTCGGCTTCTTCGTGGAACTGACAGACCTCTTCATTGAGGGATTGGTCCCGCTCGATTCCCTAACCGATGATCGCTACACCTACCACGAAAACACTCGCGAGATCATCGGCCTCCGCAATCACCGAATCTACCGTATGGGACAAAAGATTCGGGTGCTGCTGGACCGCATTGATCCAGTGGAAAAGAAAATGCAGTTCGCGGTGTTCGAGCCGGTCGTTCCCGAAAGGCGGTCTGGTAAGCAATCAAAGACCAATCGTCGAACCTGAGAAACTAACTCATCACACGAATACTGGAAACTCGCCCAAAAAGGAGTACAGTACTCAGGTTAAAGTTCGAAGTTAACGCCATCGCTCAAAAAAGGAGAACACTTATGTCGATTTTGGCATGGATCGTGTTGGGTCTGATCGCGGGATTTATCGGCAGCAAACTGGTAAACAAGACCGGCGAAGGCATCGTCCTGGACATCGTTCTGGGAATCGTCGGTGCCGTAGTCGGCGGATATCTGTTCAGCATGTTCGGAGCGCATGGAGTGACGGGCGTAAATCTTTATAGCCTGCTCGTGGCAGTGATTGGCGCTGTCATCGTCCTGGTTCTGTATCACGCAATTAAGGGAGGGGCCTCGCGTGCGTGAGTGACGCAGCACGCGGCGATGTCACTTGCCATCGCCGACGACAGCAAGGCCGCTAGTCCCCCGACAGCGGCCTTTAATCTTGGATTTGGCATAGTCGGCAATCGAGAGCGCAGGCCTTCTAGGTCATGCATACATCAAATAGCGAGCCAATATTGAAGGATTGCAGGGCGCAGCAGGACAGAATGAGCGCGGCACCGAATACGCCAGCCATCAGTCACTTTTTTGTTCGGGACGGGCAGATTTGAACTGCCGATCCCTCGCACCCCAAGTTGAGCCGTTTTGCGGGCGTGCGAGCCCGCAGGCGAAGCCTGGGGAAGCGAACGACCTCAGCGACTCGATGGTGGAGACTTACAATCTCGACCGCGGTGCCACGTAGCTAAATCCTGGGTGCTCCGATTCCCAATCAGCGCGACAGTTCCGGTGTAAATAACCTTTCAGCAGATCATTTGGGGTGGTCACCTCAAATGCAAGGAGAGCATCCAACGGTACCAACTTTTCGCACTGCAAGCACAAGCCCTGCCCAACGGTGTGAACCTGTCCTATCTTAGTGATCGTATACAACCAAGCCTCCCTGTCATTTGTTTTTTGGTCGGGACGGGCAGATTTGAACTGCCGACCCCTCGCACCCCAAGCGAGTGCTCTACCAGGCTGAGCCACGTCCCGACGGAAGGTCTCACTGCATCGCGCTGCGGCGAGTGGGGATATCAGAAGAATTCTAACATTGATGTGCGTTGCAGAGTCCCGCGTCCCCCGGAAATAATTGTCATCCTGAGCGTAGCGAAGGACCTATGCAGTGCGAATTACATAGGTCCTTCGCTACGCTCAGGATGACAAGTTAGAGACGGTTACGAGGACATACTTAACGCGCAGCTCGTGCAGAAACGGCCGTTCCCGCACGCCGTTGCGCCGATTTCAGCCACCAGATCAATCCACCAGTAAGCACGAGGCAAATGGCGATCAGTTGTGTTCCGCTCATAACGCCGCCGAAGACGGAGCCACGCCCGGGATCGTCGCGTATAAATTCCAGAAAATATCGCGCAATGCCATAGAGAAATAAATATGCGCCGAAAACCTGCCCATCGAATTTCTTTCGCTTAAACATCCACATCAGAATAAAGAAGATGACGAGCTCTGCCGCTGATTCGAACAATTGCGTTGGTTCTAACGCTTCATTTAGCGGAGTTCCGACCAGAGAAGCTGCGAGCGGATTGGTAAACGTCACTCCCCACCAGTGATGTGTTGGTTTCCCGTAGCAGCATCCAGCGGCGAAGCATCCGACTCTGCCGATGGCGTGTCCCATCGCCAATCCGGGAGCAAAGGCATCGAACGTTGCCAGCGCCGGCATGCGATGCTTCCAGATGTACCAGGCACCCGCTGCCAAAGCAGCAATTAGGCCGCCGGAGAATACTCCTCCCGATTGCAGAGTGCTCAAGGTAAAAATTTCGCGGGGATGGGCCGAATATGTTCCCCAGTCATTAATGATGTAAAGAACCTTCGCGCCCACGATTCCGGCAAGCACGATCAGAATGCCGAAGTTCCAGGCCGTGTCTGGATTGATTCCTTCCTTCTCCGAATTTCGGACGCTGATCAGCAAGCCGACCAGGACTCCCAAGGAAACCAGGAATCCATACGTGGGCAAATTGAAATTGCCGATATGAAAAAGGCGCGGGTACACTTGTTAAGTTAGATGCGGCGCAAAGGGGATTTGTTAGGGCACAGTGTAGCAGGAAAGGACATTCATCCAATCAAAGGTAAAAGCGGACCCACAAAGCCGTGTGAAGGGCCGAGAATGAACCCGTCGGTAGACGCTGGGAACCCGCCGCGACCCGTTAGGCATCTCCGTACTGGCGGAGCTCCGCACACAGGATCGTAATTTACGAGTCAGGCCCCCGTTCATTCAGTATTGGTTCAAAAATCGGTGACCTTCATCACCAACTTTGTAGGCCAGCTTTCATGTTGGATGCTAGGGAAATCTCACGAGATTGGCAAGTGGAAATACGAAGAAAGATGGCAATCCGCTTGCCTAAGGGCAATCTTTAGTAAGGTGGGATTGCATATTGAGAACGCTCGCATGCGGTCTTGCGACAGACCCAAACTAAAATTGTCATTCCGAAGCGCGCCTCGCGCGAGGAATCTGCTGTTCTACGCAACGCAGACCGATAAATCGGTTCGGAATGACAATGGAAATTCAGATTCAGCGCCCGCGAGAATCTAACCAGCCCGCAACTCGGGCTTCAACACTTCATCCAACGCGTGCGACAACTGCTTTGTCCGCTGCTTCACATTCGGCGCTGGCTCAAAGTTTCCCTTTGCCAAGTGATATTCATCCGCAATGTTGATCGCAGCCAGCACGGCGACCCGCGCGGTATCTACGGTTTGTGTATGCTCGGCGACGGCGCGCATCTTGGCGTCAACGTATGCCGCTAATTTAAGAATGTACTCCGCATCCGACCCGCGAAGATTGTATCCCTGATCGAAAATTTCAACACGCACGCTGCCGTTAGCGGAATCTTTGTTTTGAATATTCGCGGAAGGACTTTTCGTTGCAGTCGCCATACGATCTACTCCCCAGGTCCCCGGCTGATAGCGACCGGCTAGCTTGCCGCCTGCTCCTCGGCGATGGATTCGACTTGATGCAGCATCTTTTCCACGCGGCCGCGAATTTCTTCCCGCTCCCGCCGCAACTGCACCATCTCGCGGCGCAAGGTTTCAACTTCCTCTTCGCGCTCCTCGAGTTGCTCCCGCAATCGCTTCACATCGCGCTCAGCCGTAACCTTGGCCTCGCGCGCCGTCTTGTACATCTCAATAGTGCGATAAACCTTCTCTTCCAGCACCTGAAAATCGTCGGCAGGAACCTGCGTGGATACCTCTTCAGACACTTTCACAGCCATGATTGCACGCTCGCAAAAAACGAAATTAAAAACGTGAGCGCAGTATACCGCAGAAGCCTGTGGAGAGATCAGTAGGAAGGGTGGTTAGTTAGTGGACATCGAGTTTCGCGTATCCGCAAAGATTCTGCGCGATCACTTGCCCGCAGTTTCGTCGGTTGACTGGCCGTTCGCATTCGCCTTTTGGAACCATGAGCGCGCTTGCCCCGGGTCCTTCGGAACTCCCCAGCCATTCTTGTACATCAGGCCCATCCGTCGTTGCGCCCATGTGAAATTCTGATCGGCTGCTTTGCGGTACCATTGCAACGCTTGTGCGTAATCTTGCGGGACCGCCCAGCCATTCTGGTAAAAGATGCCAATACTTGTTTGCGCACGTGGGTTTCCCTGATCAGCCGCTTTTCGGTACCATTCCAGGGCTTGGGTGTAGTCCTTACTAACTCCTAGTCCGTTCTCGTACATAAAAGCCAGACGGGTCTCGGCGGGACTACCACCTTTAGCCGCGCTTCTCTGGTACAACTGAAAAGCTTGGGCATTATCTTGAGGCACTCCCAAGGCATACTGATACATCCAGCCTAGCTCGGCCTGCGCCGCCGCGAATCCCTGGTCGGACGACCTGCGGAACCACTGAACCGCCTGGCCGTAATCCTTGCCGACGCCGAGCCCTGATCGGTACATCCAGGCTAAGTTAAACTGAGCCACCGGCAGTCCCTGATCGGCAGCTTTGCGAAACCACTGCGCCGCCTGCGCATCGTCTTTCGTCACACCCAAACCCGATTGATACAAATTGCCCAATTGATTTCGAGCATACGGGTTTCCCTGCTCTGCGGCCTTGCCGTACCATTGCGCAGCCTGTGCGTAATCCTTCAGGTTTCGGGATGCGTCCGCGTGCCGGACCATCTCTTCCACGGTCGGCGAATTCGGTGGCAATGGCGCCCGCTGAACAGAAGTCGCTGCGGTGGTTTCCGTGGAAGAGTTTACCGGTCGCTTTGGCTCACCTACGATCTGCGTTTTCTTTAAATGAGTATTTGCCGGTGCTGAGTTTGGCGGTGGCGCATTGGGCGAAGATGCAGAATTGACGACCGGAGATAATGACGCTGCTTGCGGCGGCTGGCCAGATGCCTGTGGGGGCGCTCCGGACCGAGTTCCATGACGAGCACGCCAAAAGTACAAACCTCCAGCAATTAAAATCGCCACCAGCACAATTGATAATCCGCCCGTCACCCAAAGCAGAGCTTTCGAGGATTGGACCGCGGTCGGCTGAGTTGCAGGCTGGGGTGCCTCAGAAGACGTCTGAGAAGTTGGCTGAGAAACTGGCGCCGCCGAAAAGGTCTTCTGCACAGAGTAGGCCACGGTTGGCGCGCCGGCTTCATCTTCATCAACGCTCGCAACCGCTGCCTTCACGGAATCCGTGTCGCGCTTCAATCTCTGGAGATCAGAACGTATCTCGGACGCGTGCTGGTAGCGCAGATCGCGATCTTTCTCGACGGCTTTATTAATGATGTCCTCAAGCTTCGCCGGCAAATCCGGGTTCAGCCGGATTGGCGCCACCGGAGCCTTGCGGAGAATCGCGTCGAACATGGTTGCGGTCGTCTCGCCGCGAAACGGCAACACTCCGGTCGCCATTTCATACAGCACAACTCCAAATGAAAATAGGTCGGTCCGCGCGTCAAGCGGCTTGCCCCTCGCCTGTTCAGGCGACATGTAGGCCACCGTCCCCATGGCGGTGCCCGGGCTGGTCAACTGTTCCATCGTCATGGTTGCGGTGGCTTCGTCGGGAACAGACGAGAGTTTGGCCAGCCCGAAATCCAGAATCTTGGCATGATCACGCTTGGTTACGAAAATGTTGTCGGGCTTGATATCGCGATGAAGAATCCCGGCAGCATGGGCCGCGTCAAGCGCGTCGGCTATTTCGCTGCCGATTGACAACACTTTCTCAAGTTCCATCGGCTGCCCACCAATGCAATGCTTGAGGGAAGCGCCATCAAGAAATTCCATGGCGATGAAGGCTTTGCCATTTTCCTCTCCGACGTCGTAAATGGTGCAGATGTTGGGATGATTCAGAGCCGAAGCGGCCTGCGCTTCCCGCTGAAAACGCGCCAGTGCCTGCTCGTCGCGTGCCATTGTGTCGGGCAGAAACTTCAAGGTAACGAAACGGTGTAAACGGGTATCTTCAGCCTTGTACACCACTCCCATGCCCCCGGCGCCCAGCTTCTCGGTGACGCGGTAGTGCGATATGGTCTGTCCAATCATGCCTGGATTTTAGTCGGCGTATCGTAAGTCGAAGCGCGGAGAAAGTCAAAACTAACCGGAGGTCGGTCCCCGGTGCCCCAGCAGGATTTTCCAGCCCGTAATCTGGTTCACGCACTAAAGTAAGTTGACCAGAAGCACGGAATATAGGATTCCTATATTCATCATGACGAAGCGTATTCGATCTAAAATTGCCCGCGGAAGTGCCGAACTTGCCATCCTGTCGTTGTTATCAGAGCAATCTCTTTACGGTTTTGAAATCTCAAAGGATATTGAGGAACGTACCAACGGCGCTCTCTGTTTTACACTCGCCTCTCTTTACCCCATGCTCTATGACCTCGAAAAACGTGGATTGGTACGAGGCCGATGGGAAGCCAATAGTGCTGGGCGCGACCGGCGTTACTACAGCTTGACTCCTGCGGGAAAGAAGGAACTCGAACCATTACAACAAGAGTGGAAGCTTTTCTTTTGCGCGCTAAACCGGCTGGGGGTGCCGAATGCCTAATTGGAAGGCAATGGTCCGGAGTCGCCTCGAAACCTTCGACTTCGATCCGAAAGAGGAGAACGATGTCATCAACGAATTGGCCGCACATCTGGAGGATCTCTACGAGGAGGGGTTAACTCAGGGGCTATGCGCGCCTGACGCCATCGAGCGTGCACTTGAACAGGTCGCCGACTGGCGGAATTTATCTCGAAAGATTCAACTCGCGAAACACCCGGAGGGAATGATGAACAACCGAACCAAAACGTTCTGGCTGCCAGCACTAATTAGCCTGTCAGCGGCTGAGTTCTCCCTATTGATCTTATCGTGGTTTTCCTTGCAGTCTCAATCTCCGTCGTGGAGCTTAATCACGATACACACAAGTACCACGAGCTCAACCTTTCCCCTCCTGGCCTATCTTCAATGGTGGATTGTGCTGCCCTTTTGTGGCGCGGCAGGTGCATATCTCTCATCCCGCTCAGGCGGTCGCACTGTCGCTTGCCTCATTGCGGGTGTGTTTCCGTGGATTGCGACAGCCACGCTGATCGTTTTCCTAACTCTCATTGGCCAGATCGTGCCATTCCACCATCAATGGATTAACTTCATCACGGCACTGTCAGTTGTATCGGTTCCCCCTGGCGTAGCCCTTCTTGCTGGGGCGGCACCGTTCTTGAAAAAACCGAAGTTGCGCGCAACAGTAGGTTAGTCAAGAAGGTCACGTATCGCGTCTATCCGGCCGGGTAAAGGCGAAACTACTTGCGTAACTTCCGCAACCTTTTCGCCGCCTCGTCTAACGTTGCATCTTTTTTGCAGAATGCGAAGCGAACCTGCTGCGCTCCATCTTTCGGATCGCGATAAAAACTCGATCCCGGTACGGCAGCAACCCCGATCTCCTTCACCAGATATTTGGTGAACTCGATGTCGTTCGCGAAGCCAAAGCCGCTGATGTCGGTCATAACGTAATAAGCGCCGCGTGGCTGAAAGCAGTGGAATCCCGCCTCAGTCAATGCTGGAACCAGGCGATCTCGTCGCTTGCGGTATCCGTCGGCCAAGCCCTGGTAATAACTGGGCTGCATTCCGAGCGCGACCGCACCCGCTTCCTGCAACGGGGCAGGGGCTCCCACCGTAAGAAAATCGTGGACCTTACGAATCGCATTTGTAATCTCGGACGGGGCCACAGCCCATCCCACTCGCCATCCAGTCACGCTGAAGGTTTTCGACATCCCATTAATTGTGACTGTGCGTTCTCGCATTCCGTCCAGACTCGCAATCGAAATATGTTGCGCACCGTCGTAAAGAATGTGTTCGTAAATTTCGTCGGTGATTGCCAGCACGTTGAATTCGACGCATAAATCACGAATGATCTCAAGCTCCGCGCGAGTGAAAACTTTCCCGGTGGGATTATTGGGCGTATTCAGAATGATCGCCTTGGTGCCGCTGTGAAATGCTGCCCGCAGCTCGCGCTCATCAAAAGTCCACTCGTCATTCTCAGACCTGGGCGGATGCAGTCTCACAAAGCGCGGTTTCGCGCCCGATAAGACCGCATCCGGCCCATAGTTTTCATAGAAAGGCTCGAAAACGACAACCTCGTCGCCCTGATTGCAGGTGGCGAGGAGAGTGGAAATCATGGCTTCAGTCGAACCGCAACAGACGGTGATCTCAGTCTCGGGATCAACAACGATCTGCTGCCATTCGAGCAGTTGCTTGGCAATCGCGTCGCGGAGGTCCTTCGATCCCCATGTGATTGCGTATTGATTAATATCAGCAGCAATCGCCTCCTGCGCGGCCAGCTTGATTTCCGCCGGAGCGGGAAAATCAGGGAAACCTTGAGCAAGATTTACCGCGCCATAAAGCATCGCTTGCCGCGTCATGTCGCGAATCACAGACTCAGTGAAGAATCCAACCTTGCTACTGAGAAAGCTTTTCGATTGGGTGACGGCCCTTGTCATGACGCCCAGACTAGCATGGGTGAGAGTCATAAACATCTGCGCAGCAATTTGGTTTACAAATTTTACGTAGGCTAGGCTCGCTGCTTGCCGCCAAGGCCTTCGAGCGTTTTGACTATCTCAGCAGACCATTCCGCGACTTCGTCTTCACGCAGAGTGCGGTCGTTCGATTGAAACCTGGCACGAAGCAGGAGTGAGTATGTGCCCGAAGTCATTGACCCGCCACGAAAGATTTCCACTGGGATGAAACTGCGCAATTCTTTCAACCCAAGATTCGTAATCGCTTCGCGAATCCGATCGAACACGACTGAATCTTCAAATATGAAAGAGAAATCGCGTTCGACGGCGGGATAACGGGCTATTGGCTTGTATCGCGGTTGGCGCAATTCGTGCACGTAGAGCTTGTCGAGATAGACTTCGCCGATGAAAACATTGTGACGCAGCTTGCGCGCGGCGGAAATTTCAGAATTGATTTGACCGAACTGAGCCACCATTCTGCCGTCCATCAATGCCCTGGCCGAGCGCCCCTTCTGGTAGTATGCGGCCGCATCCCCATCATAAGTAAGTACGGCATGCTGGAATGAGTTCAGCAAGGCCTCAATGTCGCCTTTGATGTCGAAGAAGGAAAATGGGCGGCCATTTTCGTGGACTGCCGAAGGCGTCGCGTTCCCCACGGCCCCAATACAGATATGGGTGGTTTCTAGAGGCTTCTCGGCCGACGCGGCGAACACATGTCCGCCTTCAAAGAGACGAACATTTTCACTGCCGCGATTGAGATTGTAAGCGAGCATGTTCAACATGCCTGGGACCATCGAATTGCGCATCACCGACGCTTCGTCGCTCAAGGGATTTGCGAGCTCAATGACAGTCGCCTCCGAAAATTGGGCTGCGTCCTCGTGGGATACAAAAGTCTGAGAAATTGCTTCGTTGTAACCCAACGCCAGCAATGTTGTTCTAGTCTTGCGGTCCTTCCCGACGGAAGGCGCTTCTTTGACTGCTCCGGAAAAATCCGGCAGCGTGTTAGGAAACTTATCGTAGCCGTGCAGTCGCGCTATTTCTTCGATGAGATCAATCTCGCGTTCGACGTCCAGCCGCCAGCTCGGAATCTGAACAGCAAACTCAGTTTCAAGTCCGGCTTCAGGTATAAGGTCGAACCCGAGCGCCCGGAGGATTCGGAGAACCTCATCTGTTGCAAGCTTTTCGCCGAGGATGCGGTGTACCTCAGCCATTCGCAAGAGCACTGGCGCTTGATCGAGGCGACGGGCAATCGCGTCAATCTCGTGCCCGTGAAGCGTTCCACCTCCGGATTCCGTTATGCGCTGAACTACTCGAGCACACGCCAGCGAAGTCGCGCCATAATCGGCACCGCGCTCGAAACGGTGTGATGCGTCGGTATGCAGTCCATGCCGCCGCGAACTCTTCCGGACTGCAACCTGATCAAACCACGCCGACTCGATCAGAATATTTTTCGTCTTCGCGGTGATCATGGTATCAAAGCCGCCCATCACCCCGGCTAGGGCGACCGGCTTCTTCGCGTCGGCGATGATCAAATCTTCGGGCGACAGCTTGCGATCTACGCCGTCGAGCGTCTTTAACGTTTCGCCCTGGCGTGCACGCCTCACAATAATCTTGCCACCTTCGAGCAGATCGAGATCAAATGCATGAGTGGGATGGCCCATCTCCCAGAGCGTGTAATTTGAGGCGTCGGCAGCGTTATTGATGGGACGCTGATCTACACTGAGCAGACGTTTCGCGATGGAACCCGGAGAATCTTTAATTTTGACTCCACGTACGATTCGCGCCGTATACCTTGCACAGCCATCTTTATCTTCAATTTCGATTTGAAAATCTGCGGCAGTCGCAGTTTCGGCGGGAAGCTTCGGCACAATGGGTTTCAGCGGGAGATTATAGAGGGCCGAGCACTCTCGCGCGACGCCGTAATGATTCATGGCATCCGGACGATTGGTTGTAATTTCCGTCTCGAAAATGGTGCGGTCACTTTCGCCACTGACGGATTCCACTGCGATCCCGGCCAGCGTGAGGTCTTCGGCAAGCTGCCTCGGTTCCACTTGCAGGTCAACGAAATCGCGCAGCCATTGAGGAGAAATTTTCATTAGTGGTTGTGTGGCGCGGGCGCCCTCGCCCGCGATCTTATAGGTAAAACCAGAAGCCAAAGGCCTTTACAAAAACTGCTCTAAGAACCTGACATCTCCCTGATAAAACAACTGAATATCATCCACTCCGTATTTCAGAATCGCAATTCGCTCGACTCCCATGCCGAAGGCGAATCCAGAGACTCTGGTTGAATCGTAGCCCACAAAGCCGAACACGTTGGGGTCTACCATGCCGCAGCCAAGCAATTCAATCCAGCCACTGGCTTTGCAGTTGGGACAACGGCCTCCATCGCGATATCCTTTGCCTCCGCAGAAAATGCAACTGATCTGAACGTCGGCGCTGGGCTCCGTGAATGGGAAAAATGACGGATAGAATCGCGTCTTCACGCTTGATCCAAAGAGCGCCTTCATCGCGTAATCGAGCGTCCCTTTCAGATCGCAAAAAGTAATGCTGGCATCCACTGCCAGCCCTTCGACCTGATGGAAAATCGGCGAATGGGTTGCATCGGGCGCATCATTCCGGTGCACTTTGCCTGGGATCACGATTCGAAGCGGAGGCTTCATTGTCGCCATTGTCCGAATCTGCACAGGCGACGTGTGGGTTCGCAGCAAAAGGCGGTCACGAGCCGGCTTCGATTCCTGATTGGCGATAAACAGAGTGTCTTGCGTATCGCGTGCAGGATGATTCGGAGGGAAATTCAGCGCCTCGAAATTGTAATAGTCCGTCTCAATCTCCGGTCCCTCCTGAACTGAGTACCCCAAGTCGCGGAAGACGGAAACAATTTCGTGCATCGTCTTGATAACTGGATGCTCTGCCCCGAGCGGGCGATGGATTCCCGGAAGAGTAATGTCAATCTGCTCGGAAGACCCGGGTGCCCCCCTTCTCGCCGCCTTTGCGGGAAGTGGGTCGCGGCGGTCAAGCTTATCGCTCCCCGGAGCGCTCCCGGAAAGCGAAGCCTTAACTTCCTCGACCGTCGCCTCGACTTGTTTCTTGAGTTCGTTAACCCTCTGACCTACATCACGCTTCGCTTCTTTGGGCGCGGCTTTCAACCACAGTTCGTTAACGGCGGTCAGCAATCCATTGTTGCGCGAGATCCAGCGATCACGGAAAAGTTTCCATGAAATCTCGTCTGTAACTTTTTTCGATTCCGCGCCGAGGGCAGCCAGCATGTTCTCGACGGCATTATCGAGGGCAGCCGCAGAAAATGACTTTAATTTCGGGACCGTATACAGCGATGCCTTTTCTTTCGGCAAGTCACCCTCGCGCTGGATTGAAGTGGGAAGGGCCCGACTTCAGTCGGGCCGTTTAGTGTTTTTGGGACCTTACGGCCCGACTGAAAGTCGGGCCCTTCCCGTGTTTGATTTCTAGCAGAATGAATCGAAACTACGACTGACTGCTGACGGCTGAGTGCTTGTTTTCTTTCGCTGCTTCGCTGATGGCGCTCTTAGCCTGCTCCGCCAAACTCTTGAACGCTTCCGGTTCTTTCACGGCCAGGTCAGCCAGTATCTTGCGATCCAGTTCAACTCCGGCCAGCTTCAGCCCATGAATGAACTGGTTGTAGCTCATGCCGCTCAATTTCGCCGCGGCTCCGATACGAACGATCCAGAGTGAGCGGTACTGGCGTTTTCTCTGTTTGCGTCCTGAGTAAGCAAATTTCAGCCCGCGTTCGACGGCTTCTTTCGCCGAGCGGTAGAGTTTTGATTTTGTAAGGAAATAACCGCTGGCGCGGTCAAGTATTTTCTTGCGCTTGGCGCGGCGTTTCGATCCGCGTTTTACACGAGGCATGTGCTGCTCCTTTTTTAACTTCTATGAAATGGCGGCTGGAGGTAAGGAACGTTTTACGTTACGGCCTCTTCACGCGCCCGCAGGAAATTTCTTCCCGCTACATTTGATGGAGAGACGGGGACGCCCGACGCTCCATCGGAAATCTAATACGGAATCATTCGCTTGATTTTCGGCGTATCGGCGTCGCTTACCAACACTGACTGGCGAAGCTTCTTTTTCCGCTTCTTCGACTTCGACGTCAGAATATGACGCAGATGCGAATGGCCGCGCTTAACCTTTCCGGAAGCAGTCTTCTTAAACCGCTTCGCGGCACCTTTATGTGTTTTTAATTTCGGCATAATCCCTCTGGTCCCAGTTCCCCGCTTAAATTCATGCTCGCGTTTGCGCCGCAGCTTGTGGTTTCTGTCCACTGTCTTTTTTCGGCGCCAGTATCGCGTGCAGCGTGTTGCCTTCCTGCCGTGGACGAAACTCCACAATACTCTTATCCTGCACGTCCTTAATCAGGCGCTCCAAAATCTGCCGGCCCAAAGTGGTACGAGTCATCTCGCGGCCGCGAAAAAAGATCGTCGCCTTGACCTTGTCGCCTTCATCAAGAAACCGCAGTACGTGATTCTTTTTAGTTTCGTAATCGTGGTCATCCACATTGATACGAAACTTGACTTCTTTTACGGTGATGGTCTTCTGATGCTTCTTGGCTTCGCGCTCTTTTTTCTCCTGCTGATACAAAAACTTGCCGTAATCCATAATCCGGCAAACAGGAGGGACAGCGGTCGGCGAAATCTCCACCAGGTCCAGGTTTTTTTCTTTGGCTAATTTTAGTGCATCGAAGGGGGTCAAAATCCCAATCTGCTCACCTTCATCCCCAATCACGCGAATTTCGCGGGCTCGAATGCGGTCGTTCGTGCGGATAAAGCGTTTATCGATAACAATCCTCCGTCAGCTTGCACAAGGCAAAACTAGATAAAAAGTATAGCATGGCACCCAGCAACCCACTGAACTACGCGGTTTGTGCCCTTGCCATTAAGAGTTAAGATTATTACTGCTTGGGGTTTGATGCAGGACGGCACGCAAACGGGGACTTAGCATCAAAATCGCATCGGATCACAAGGGATCAGATCGCTACTTATGAACAATTTCAAAGTACTCTTTTCTGGCCATAGGGTAACATTCTTAACTTTTCTCGCCGCTTTGATGGTCGTCAGCACGAGTCATGCTCAGACGTGCATGACCGCCGACGACATGGACGCCGCGACTAAATCCGCGCTGACTGCCACAGCTAAGAACTATTTTGCCATGGCTGCGAGGGGAGACTCGGCATCGTTGAAACAGAGCGCGATCCCCAGCCTGGCTGCGGATTTTTCCAGCGTGGAAACGGCTGTGAGCGACCACAAAGCAGACTTCGCGACTGCGCAAGCGAATCCCAGGCCTCCATTTTTGCTAAAAGCCGAAGGCACGGCTCCTTCAGCGCGTGCGGAATTTCTCTGTGGAGTGTTTGGGGCCAACGGACAAACTGCTGACAGCGCGGAATTTGTGATCCCTAATTTGCCGCCAGGCGAATACGGAATAGTGATCCTCGACGTGCCTACCACCAAACAACCTTACACCGTCTCGTTCGTCCTGCAACATGAGGCCACAGCGTGGAAGCTGGGGGGATTTTTCGTCAAGGAAACGCAGGTCAATGGACATGATGGAAACTGGTTTGCAACCCAGGCTCGCGCATTCAAAGCGAAGGGCCAGACTCACAATGCATGGCTATATTTCGTGCAGGCGCGGGATCTTATCTCGCCCGTGCCTTTCATGTACACCTTGCGGACTGACAAACTTTATGAAGAAGCGCAGACGCTGAAGCCAGCGGACTTCCCCGTAAATGGGGCTTCCGCTGATCTCGTGGCCGCTGGAAAAACGTACAAACTGACTGCGGTTTTCCCGCTGTTGGTCGCTAGTGACCTCGATTTAGTTGTGAAATACGAATCGCCAAGCGTCTCCGACACAACAAAGACTTTCCAGGACAACATGGCGGTGATGAAAGCTCTGGTAACAAAATTTCCTGAGTTACGGGATGCTTTTGCTGGAATTGTGGCGCGTGCGGTCGAGCCCTCTGGGAGAGATTATGGTTCGTTGCTGACCATGAAGGACATTAAGTAGATGGGGGAAATCCCTGCGTCCTTGCTGTTCGCCTCCAGAGGCCGCTAATGGTTGAAAATGCCAAGGCTCTCTACTTATGGATCACCGCAATCGTGCTGCTGCTCGCCTCGGCCTGCTCGTTCAATGTTGGAACTTATGACTTGTTTGCTGCCGACTTTCCAGGTCCATACCGTCACGCGTGGGCCCGTCACGGTCTCGTCTATTTAGGACTTGCACTTATCCTGTTCGCAGCATTCTTATCAGTCGCTACCTTTATTGTTCGCGGCGTCAAGAAGGCAAAGGCGCAGAATTAAGCTACTAGCTTTGATCTGCAAACGTACACTCCCTCGGTTCTTTGTCCTCTCGCAAGCCGAGAAATACCGGAGCCCGGAGTTTCAGGCCGCCCTCAGATGTCTCGTGAGTCCATTCGGAGAACTTGACTTCAGCAACGCGCTCAGGTTTCACCCAGTGCACTTTGCGCGCATCCACTTTCCCGAGGAACGGACTGCGATTCGTTTCCAAATCTTTTAATACTTGAAAGGTCGCCCTCAGTGTGGCTTGATCAAAACCAGTTCCCACCTGCCCAACGGGAATCAACTCGCCCGTCTTGTTATACAGTCCCAACACCATCGAACCGAAGTGCTGCCGGCTGCCTTCCGGATCGGTGTACCCTCCGATAACGCAATCCACGGTCTGAGTGACTTTAATTTTAAGCCACTCGCGGCTCCTTCGTTCCTCATAACAGCTTCCGCTGCGCTTCGCCAGAATTCCCTCCAGTCCTTGTTCTTTCGCTGCTTGAAAGAGTGCCAGTCCCCGGCTGGGATAATGATCGGAATATCGGAGAATATCGCTACCAGTCATAATTTCTTTCAACTTCCGCTTCCGATCTTCAAGCGAGACGCGCCGCAGATCATATCCATCGAGATAGATAAGATCAAAAACGTAATAGATAACAGGCACGTCGGCACGCACCGCCGTCCGCCTTCCGCCAGCTTTAATGCCGGTCCGCTGCTGCATCAGGCTGAATGATGGCCGTCCTTTTTCATCAAGCGCGACGACTTCTCCGTCCAGAATGGCGCTTTTTGCGTGGATGAACTTGGGCAATTCCTGAAGTTCCGGAAACCGTCCAGACAGGTCGTTCTGATTGCGGGAGACCAAACGAACTCGACCATTTTCAATAAACGAGATAGCGCGATAGCCATCCCACTTAATTTCGAAAATCCATGCAGGATCGTCAAAGGGATTTTCAGCGGCTATTGCGAGCATCGGGTGAATCGCGGATGGGGCTGCCCGCTTCACCGCCCCCTCTAGATCTTCAAGCGCCCGTGTGAGGCGGGCGCCCTCGCCCCCCGCCTTTGATTTTGTGTTTGAATTGGTGAGCCGTATTTCGGATTTTGGGAAAAGTTCAACTGCGGCGGACAAAGCCTGCCCTGAGCCTGTCGAAGGGAGTGTCCGCCCCGCATTTACTTCTTTTTTTTTACGGGCGTTGAGGCCGCCTTCGCGGACGCAGCTTTCTTTTTATCCAACTTGGCAAGAGTCTCTGCCAACCACGGTGCCTTCAACTTCCCTCGCGACGCCGTGCGGTTGCTCTCCCATTCCGCAGCGCCATCATCTCCCGCGATTTGCGCCATGGTCTGTTTGGATAGGACGGAACTATCGTACTGATTGATGTCATACCCCTCGACTGCTTCGTCGTCATGCTTCTTGATCAGCAACCACTCAGTGCCCTTGCTTCCTGGACGCCGTCCCTTCATATGAATCAATGCGAAATCGCCCTTTATCCGTTTGCCGTGAAGTCGGATCTTGAAGTCGCCCTTCTTCAGCATGGCGGAGGCTTCTGTCGCAGTGCCGGGCACGTACTTTCCATTCACCGGTTCAGGAGAAAGCGGCTCCCACGTTCCCACGTCCCACACCATTACGGTGCCAGCGCCGTAGTTGCCTTCGGGAATAACGCCCTCAAAATCAAAATACGATACCGGATGATCTTCGACCTGCATGGCGAGGCGTTTGTCCGCTGGGTCAAGCGATGGTCCTTTAGGAACCGCCCACGATTTGAGCACACCTTCCATCTCCAGACGAAAGTCGTAATGAAGATGAGAAGCTCGATGCTTCTGGATCACGAACCGGTTGCCGGCCTTCTTGCCAAGCTTGGGAGGAGGCTCGGGCGTTTCTTTGAAGCGGCGTTTTCGTTTGTATTCTTCCAGGGCCATAGAAAGTATTCTAACGTCGGAAAAGAATATGTTGGCGTTTGTTTAGAATCCACCTCGAGCGTTGAGGTTTTCTATAGTCATTCCGAAACCCCTGCGAATGCTAGAATCCCGCATGTCCAAGAAGCGCGCAAGAAAAATTAAACTTCTTCTTTTCGACGTGGACGGCGTCCTCACTGACGGCAAACTCTATATTTTCCCGGCGCCTCCCGGAATTCAGCAATCCATAAAACAACAGTCAGCGAAGCACGGCGGTCAAGGAGGCTTCGGCTTGCACAGCGAATCCTATATCGAGGCGAAGGGCTTCCATGCCCATGACGGTACTTCCATCTCTCTGGCGCGGCTGGGAGGGATTAAGACTGGGCTTATTACCAAACGTATCTCCGAGACTGTCGCACTTCGCGCCCGCGACTTAAAACTCGAATTTGTCTATCAGGGAATTCAGGATAAGCTGACGGTTTTTGAAGAGATCATCAAACGCGCGCGAATAAAATCAAGTGAGGCCGCGTTTGTCGGGGATGATGTGATTGATCTTCCTGTGATGCGCAACTGCGGATTGGCAATCGCTGTAGCCAATGCGCGCGACGAAGTCAAAGACGAGGCGCATTACGTAACTCCCCATAGTGGGGGAGACGGAGCCTTGCGGGACGCGGTCGAATACATCCTCAAAGCTCAAGGAAAATGGAAGCAAGTCGTGGAGAAATATATTGGCGAGAGGAGCCCAAAGAAAGCGACTGTTGTCACTTAGCATTCAGCCAATGACGATCACGTAGCGGAAATGTGGAATCTCAAATCCGCCGGCTGGATCTCTAGGATTCATCGCCGGCGGATTTTGTCTCCCTACTCACCCTGTGTTTTCAGGAGCGGTTCCTCACTCGAACCCGAAGTGGCCTGAAAAGTTTTGTAATCCTACAAAATTACCTGTCTCTTACTCGGGGATTGCAGGCGGGCGTGACGCCATCAAAGTGGTAAAGCGCGGGTCATTTCTCAAAGCGGCGAACTCGGGATCTTTGTAAACGTCTTGAACACCTTTGTATCCTTCTTCCATAGAGCGACGCAGATACTCCAGAGAACGAGTGAGATTGCCCATTTTTGCGTAGAGGCCTGCAACCACGAAGTCGTAATGAGCCTGGTCTTGTGGAGATGAAATCCTGCCCGCCACTCCGTTTACCGATGTGTGCTCAAAAATCTCGGGATCCAGTTGCAGCGCTTTGGCATATGCGACTGTTGCTGCTTCAAATTCCTTGCGAGAAAAATACGCTGCCGCGAGATTACTGTAAAACGATGCCGAACTGCCGCTCAGTTCAATGGCCTTTTTGTATTCCTTAAGCGCTTTACCATTCTTTTTTTCCAGGTAATCAACGACACCAAGATTGTTATACGCGTCGGCAGATTGCCGGTCAGCTTTTATGGCGCGGCTGAAATCCTTCCCTGCTTCACGGTATCTCTGTAATTCCAGTTCCACGATGCCAGCTTTGTTGTAGAGCCGCGAATTGTTCGGGCTCTTTGCCATGGCCGCCTTGTAGTAGTCAACAGCGTCGAGATACGATTTCCTGGCGCGCATAACATCCGCAGTCTGTTCCAGTTGTTCCGCCGACTCCGACGCCAAAGGAGTCCCATGTCCCGGTGGCGATACTTCGACTTGCCCTGACAGCGCACTCTGCGCGAACAACGCGGTCGGGCCAGAAGTTGTTTGGATTAACACGATTAAAACAATGAAAGGAAGCCACAAATATCCACGACGCATAACTCACCTCTGAAGATCCGAGGCCGCACTCATCGCTGCATGTTCATCACCCGGCGAAACCAACTCTTTCGATTAATGAGGGCTGGCGTCGTCGCCTCCGGGCGGCTTGGCCGGAGGGTCAGCCGTTTTGTCGTTCTTAAAGATACCCGTAATCTTGCCCAACAGACCTTTTTTCTTTTTGGAGGGGTCAGCGCCTGCCGCGTTCGGATCCGCCGCGGCGGCGTCATTTGCTCCCGCCGAATTGGGCGGGGGAAGCGCCTTGTCATTTCCCAACCCGAATATTTTTGAAAAGAATCCGTGAACCCCGCCCTGGTCGCACGTCGTGCTGGGTTCCGTTCCGGCAATGAAAGCCGCCGAGTACGTCTGAGGGCATGCGGGGGTTGCCAACAGGTTCGTCGTCTTGTCGAGTTGAACGTCCACCACGCCGCTCGGTTGGGTGAAAGCCTTTACATTGGAATATTGCGGTAAAGCAGTGGCCTTTTTCATGAACTCGGCCCAAATCGGCAGAGCAGTTTGGGCTCCGCTCAGCCGAATATCGCTATAGTCGTCATATCCGACCCACACAATGCAGAGCAGATTGCTTGTATATCCCGCGAACCATCCGTCATGCGAGGTTCCTGTCTTCCCCGCCGCCGGAGCATTAAATGCGTATTTGCCGCGAACATCAAATGCGGTGCCGAAGTTTAACGGACCCGCCATCATGTCAGTCATTACGAAAGCCACTCTAGGATCGAGAACCGGGTGTTTCTCCGGCTGGAAATCCATGACAACGTCCCCGGTCGAATTACGGACCGAGTTGACCAAGACCGGGGAGATTCTTATCCCGGCGTTTGCGAAAACGGTGTAGGCCGCCGCCATATCCAGCGGAGTGGCGTCATATGCACCGAGGGCCATCGCTGGAGTAGGCTTCACAGAAGTGATTCCCGCAGCTTTTGCCAAATCAGCGACCTTGTCATAGCCCACTTGCTGCGCGACCTGTACCGTTGCATTGTTTAAAGACATTGCGAGGGCATATCGTGCCGTCACTTCGCCGTGGTATTCCTCTTTGTAATTTCGCGGTTCATAAATCTGATCACCATAGGCGAACGTACTGGGTTGATCAACCACAATAGACGCGGGAGTAAAAGCCGGAGTTGTGCCGCTCAGTGCGCTGTTGATGGCTGCGGCGTAAACAAACGGCTTAAAGATGGACCCGGTAGGGCGCTTCGCGACCGCGTGGTCTAACTGGCTGAACCCGTAATTTCGTCCGCCGACCAGCGCCAGCACCTCGCCCGTATGGGGATCCATTGCGATGAGCGCGACCTGCGCTTCCGGACCAGGTTCGACCTTTATCTCGTATTTATTCTTGCCAACTTTTACCCGCTTCGTCCGGCGCTTCTTCACTTGCTCATCGACTAGCTTCATCCCCGCATCAACCGCCTGCGCTGCGACATTCTGAAGGTTCGGATCAAGCGTGGTGTATATCCGGTAGGACTCATCGTTCAATTCGCGCTCGTTCATCTTGCTGATAAGAGTGTCGCGAACCAGATCAACGAAATAAGGTGCGTCGCTCGCCTCAACGTTTGGAGGCGCCATCTTCAATGGGCTGGCTTTTGCGCGGTCCGCCTGTTCTTTCGTGATGGCGTGAGTTTCAACCATGCTATCCAGGACCAGGTTGCGCCGCTCCAGCGCTCGTTCCGGATGCCGGTAAGGAGACAAGTAGCTGGGCCTTTGAATGATTCCGGCGAGCATAGCGGCTTCGGGCAGAGTCAGGTCCTTGAGTTCCTTGTTGAAATACGCCTGCGAAGCCTCGGCAAGGCCACTGATTGCAAACGACCCACGCTGGCCCAAGGGCACCCAGTTTGCATAAATCTCAAAAATCTCCTGTTTGGTGAACTTCTGTTCCATTTCCTCGGCGATCAACATTTCAATGAGCTTTCGTTTAACGGTTTTTTCGGGAGTGAGAAAAAACCCGCGCGATAGCTGCATGGTAAGTGTGGAACCGCCCTGGTCAAAACGCTGATGGGTTAAACCTAGCTGGCGGGTCAGATCAATGAAAGTGGCCTCGGTCATGCGAACGAAGTTAACCCCACTGTGCTCGAAGAAGCGACGGTCTTCGATAGCAAGCACGGCGTCCACCATCACCTTTGGAATGTCGGCGTACTTCACGACTTGTCGTTTGGATCGTTGTTCCGAGTCAAACAGCGATGTGATCAACTGCGGTTCAAGTTCGTAGGCTTCCAGATCGCCAGATCGTCCGGTAATACTTGCTATCTTGCCGTCGCTGATGTGGATGGTCGCTATCTCCGGACTGTGATAAGACTCTGGCCCCGGCTCAACTTCGATACCGCCGGTTAGCAGGCGATAACTTCCGATCGGCGACTTGCCGTTCTTGTCGGTGTAGCCGGCTTGCCGCAATTGGGCTGATATCTCCCGGGTTTCTATCTTTTCGCCAAGATAAAGGCGGGAGGGTAGCGCGTATATTTTTGCGGAGTTGCTGAACACCTCACCCTTAAAGCGGCGGGCGATGATTCGGTCATACTTTACATAGTAGTAGGAGAAAAATCCGATGATAGCCACTGCCAAGGTCACAAATACGAAGAGCGCAACTCTTATGACGGGATCCTGCGAGAGGAAGAGTTTGCCTGCTTTCCCACTGCTTTTCTTTTTCGGGAACTTAAGCTTAATGGCCACTTTGAAAGGAAACCGCTTATTGACTTAGATGTTCTTTGCCGCGGACCGGGGTACTCCAAAGCAGCGCGAATCCTAGAGAAAACCCTAAGGCTCAACCGGCAACTTCATTCATTCT
>DASYGR010000330.1:0-7057 GCA_035999525.1 Terriglobales bacterium | reverse complement strand
CAAGTACTCGTCCTGCCGGACGAAACCATCGTGGTCCCCGGTCATGGCGCTCTGACTACAATTGGTGACGAGAGGGAAAACAATCCATTCCTGGTGAAAAACTAGATCAAATTCCGGGGAGATTCACGGTCGCTAGGATTCGTCGAATTCCTTCGCAGAAGTCGGTCGGAGGTGTAATCAAGCTCAATATCAAATATCCGTCGTCAGAAAAATCATAAAAATGTCCAGGATGAACAAGCACGGAAGTCTTTCTTAGTAGCTCAATGGCCAAATCCTCGTCCGAGCGCGTGACCGGCACCCGCAACACCGCATACCATCCGCCTTCAACGTCGAGTCTCTTGCAGCTTCTCTGAGTTCCCAATTGTTGGTCGAGGTCTTGTAAGTTTGCGCGCGCACGGTCGAGCACCTGAGGCTGGACCTTCTTTCGCTGATCAAGCATTACGGATGCCGCCAACTGAATCGGCGCGTTCATCGAAAGATAAGTGTCCGCGATTACTTCGAGCCGCCCCATCGCCATTTTGACTTTCTCGTCCGGCCCGCTGACGGCAATCCACGCCAGCTTCATTTGCGGCAGCCCGGAAATCTTCGATAACCCGCTCACGGTGAAGGTCAACGCTTCCTCATTAGAAATAAAGCTCTCGCGAGGGGAGTCATGGGAATAATCCACGAAAACCTCATCCACGATGAGCGCCATTTCGCGTGTGGCGCAAAAGCGATTCAACTCGGCACGTTCCGCAGAACTGACGAATGATCCCGTCGGATTATTCGGGTGCACGACTACAATCGCCCGCGTACGCTCGTTTGCGGCCTGCGCCAATGAATGAAAGTCAATCTGCCAGCCGTGGTCATAAAGTAGCGGGTAAGGGACCAACCTGACATCCTGTAGGTCAGCCAGAAACTCAAACAGAGGATAGCTGGGCTTCGGCACCAGAATTTCATCGCCCGCATTGCACAATAACCGGAAAGCATACGAGTAGCCCTCGCTGGTGCTCGTGGTAAGCACCACTGATTCTGGATCCAGAACGGTGTCATGGTCTTCGTGGTAATACGCGACTACAGCTTCACGCGCGGTGAGCAATCCCTTGGGCTGCGGATCGTAATCCATCACAGCCGCGTTGCGAAGCGAATCCAAAATGGTTTCCGCGTCATAAGAAATCGCCGCACGAGTTGGATTCGACACCGTCAGGTCAAGCACTGGAACTCCGGCGGCTTGCAGTTCTCTTTGAACTGTTGTGAAGCGATTTGGACTAAGAGCCCAGCCGGTGCGATTGGAAAACATGAGGCTCAGATCATACTGTCAGATCAGGCTGGATGAAAGCTGGTGAAATAGATGGAGAAGGATCTACCCGGTTATCTCGATTTCGAGGTAGATATTCCGTTTGCTCCAAAACGGCAGCCGCGCCATCCAATACTTTCGCCGCATTGCAGCGCGGGCTGGCGGCCAAGCTTCGCGCGGAAGAATCCGCGCTGAGCCCACGAATTCCGGACCGATAATTTTTCCGCGCACGGTGCAGGGAGCAATCCGGACCTCCGAATTATTTCGTATCCGTTTGTATTTTCCCGAGTCATCACGAGTCATGACGTAAAGCTTGTCGTTTTCCTCGGCGAACCATACCGGGGTACGTACTGCCGCTCCAGTTTTGCGAAACGTAGCGAGGCTGAGATATTGCTTTCCCCGTATTTCCGGCGGAATTCCCATGCCTGATTGTACGGCGACGCGACTTTCTGCGTTCTCATCGAACAATGATTTTTCCGGTCATCGTCGGATGTACAGAACAGAAGTATTCGTACACCCCGGGATTCTGAAACGTGAACGAAAATTTATCGTCGGTATCGAGCGCTTTCGATTTGAAGCGGTGATCAACGCTTATGATCGTGTGAGGAACGTCGTCCTTGTTGATCCAGGTTACCCGCCTGCCGGCGGGGATTGTGAGCTGCCTGGGTGCGAAGCTGAAGTTATCAATGTCCACGCTGGTAGTTGCAACTTCGCTGCGCGAGGACGCAAGGCGCTTACTGGTGACGGTCGCCAACAGAGCGAGCGAGAGGATAACTGTCGCGATCAACACCCATGTTGTTTTACGGGGTCGGTTCGGCATATTTTCCCGAATCATCATAGAGCTTCCCTCAGCTTTCCAGTGTTGAATCCACGATTGCTAATGTATGTTTGCCTCGGACAATATTCACGTCGGTAATCCCCAACGCGGCGTTTAGCTTCTCGCTCGGCACCTTCATTGGGCCGGGCGAAGCGGCCTGGCCGGGCTGCGGTTGTGGAAAGGCCGTGGAACATGCAGTATGGAACGTGACGTTGCCTTCTACTTTCTGCATGATTTGATGAATATGTCCATTCAGAACCGTTACTGAAGCAAAACGTTTGAGAAGCGCGAGCGCTTGCGCGCTGTCATCTGTACACCATCCCCACTGCGGATAGACCGCCCAGAGCGGTATGTGGGCGAATACAACAATCGGGGTGCTGCTCTGGAGTGATGAAACGTCTTTTTCTATCCACTTCAGTTGGTTCGGTCCAAGCGAGCCTAGTCCACCTGCCTTCAAGTTCAAGACATTGACCAGGGCAATAAAGTGCACGCCATTCTGATCGAAGCTATACCAGCCATCTTCCTGCGATCCCCGGCCGAAGCGCTCGCGAAAAGCTTGTCCGTTATCGTTAAGCACATCGTGTTCGCCGGGGACGTAGTGGATGCGATCAGTTTTGAGACTTTTCAGCGACTCAGCGAGCGTATCGAACTCATCGGGCTTCGACAGTTGCGTGAGGTCGCCGGTATGGAGAACGAAGGCGGGCGGCGTAGCCAACGCATTGATTTTAGCGATGGCCGCACGAAGCGTCAGAGTGACATCGGGATTGGCGGCTTTATTAAATCCGATGTGGCTATCGCTAATCTGGACAAAGCTGAGGTCGCCTGTAATATTCGCCACTCTCTGTTTCAAGACATCACCTAAGGCGAACGATTTCAACACGCCGCCCTGCACCACGCAGAGAGTCCCTGTCCCCGCCCATGCCATACATTTCAGAAAACCGCGCCGGTCAATGCCATCGTTATCGGTGCTGTTGTTCATATGTTTGTTCATACGAATCTCCTGTCAGCCGGTCGCGGTCTGCGGCGCCGGCCCTCAATGCACTAGACATTGCGGAGCGTCCAAATATTCCCGGATTTGTTTTTTGGCTTCAATTTCATTCTGAGGGCCCCCGTATCAGGGCTTTAGGGAATAAACTCTGCTGAACGCCAGTCTGGAAAGGTGAGCATTTGCTTCCTTCATGGATTCGCTCATGAAAGATCAGACACGTGACGCCAACGCCGGGAATTTCGAACAGGTTGTAATGCCGCACCTCGATGCCGCATACAACCTCGCGCGATGGCTCGTCGGGAATCAGCACGACGCCGAGGATGTCGTACAAGAGGCATATCTGCGCGCACTCAAATTCTTTTCTGGTTATCGCGGAGGCAATGCTCGAGCGTGGCTTCTTGCAATCGTGCGCAACACAACCTATTCGTTTCTTGAGAAGAATCGGCCGAACGAAAACATAGAAGAATTCAATGAAGAGCTTCACTCGGCGGATCTAAGCGCGCCCCAAGCTGAAATGGCGCTTCTGCAAGCCGCTGATTCGCACGCGCTGCGCGACGCTCTTGAAGGATTGCCGGTGAATTTCCAGGAAATCATCGTGTTGCGCGAACTTGAGGATATGCCGTACAAGCAAATTGCTGAAGTCATGGGCATTCCTATTGGCACGGTGATGTCAGGGTTGGCTCGCGGACGGGAAAAGTTGCGGGAGCGCTTGCTTTCTCAGCGCGGCGGGGAGGGGCAAGATGGCTTGCGAAAATAACGACCGGTTGCTCCAAGGTTACTTCGACGGCGAATTGGATTTAGTTCGTAGCGTCGAATTTGAGAATCATCTGAAGATGTGCCCAGAGTGTGCCCACGAGCTCAAGAATCAGCAAGCGATGCGTCGGGCGCTGCGGGGGGCGGATCTTTTGGAGAAAGCGCCCAAGAGCCTGGAGACTCGAATTGTTGACAGCTTGCCGCGTGAAAAACGACAAAGCATCGTTCAAATGCGGTCGCGTCCCGCGATTCGCTGGTTCGCGTTCGCCACCGCGATCGCGCTTGCAATTTTTCTCGGTGCGGTTGTAGTGCGGAATGTAGACAATGACAGACAAGCTTTGGCGACGGAGAATTTCCTGGCTCAGGAAATCGTATCCAGCCACATCCACTCATTACAGGCTGGTCACTTATTTGACGTGGAATCAACTGACCAGCACACTGTAAAGCCCTGGTTCGACGGCAAATTAGACTTTGCACCGCCCGTCGTAGATCTCGCAGATTACAATTTCCGCTTGCTCGGAGGGCGCCTTGAGTATCTCGACGGGCGCAGTGTCGCGGCGCTTGTATACCAACGGCAGAAACACTTGATCAATGTATTTATATGGCCCCAAGGTTCAACGTCCCCGAAATTGCCGGGAGCTAAGTCCATTCAGGGCTACAACCTGATTTCCTGGAAGCGGGATGAAATGGAGTTCTGCGCTGTCTCAGATCTTAATGCAGCGGAGTTGCGCGGGTTCGTGCGCTTGCTCGACAGATAGCCACGATTCTATTCCCGGGTCTGGTGCCAGAAAAGAATGCGCGGCCTTACCGGCTTACTTCTCCTTGTTACCCACAGTTTTATCTGTCGCAATTGTGTTACCCTCCCCTGCGATGCCCAATAACAAGATCGAGCGGCGCGCTGGGGAACGGGTTCCCGTGCAGGTCCCGGTCACGATCACCGCGGCTGACACAAGTCTTCAGGCCACCGGACAGACGCGCGATCTGAGCTCGAATGGCATATTTTTTTATACTGAGTTTCCTATCCGCCAGGGAAACAATGTTGAGATGGTTTTGATCCTGCCTCCGGAGCTCACGAGCGGGGAGAAGCGCTGGGTCTGCTGCCAAGCCACGGTAGTCAGAGTAGAAGATAATGTGGACGGAAAGAGGCATGGCGTTGCAGCCGAAGTGCGAGACATGCAATTCCTGCCTGAACTGATCGGGTAGGCTTTGCGGATTGCGTTTCTGCACCATTCTTTGTGCAATCTGAGAAATCTCTAAACCCCTCGAGCATCGCTTCTGCAAAGAATGTGCATTTTTTTGTACCAATGCCTCGAATTCGGTGCAATAATGCTCGCCGTTACAACACTCTGGCGCGAAAACTCAAATCCCAGGATTGTGTTTTATGTGGACTCAGAAACTCTTTGGTGGCGTCTTGCGGGTACTGACGCCGCTCGGACCAAGATATTTCAGACCATCTTTTGCACAGCGGATCTATTTGCTTTGGATATTTCGTCACTTTCAAACTTTGCCCGCAAAAGTACTGAATGCCCGGCAGATCAGATTCGTTGACGCAATTTGCGCGGGCCAACAATTCCTGACCCTCCGCGTTGACGATTTGGCGGTTCTCGGAACGCTGGAAGAGCGTCCCCCCATCACGTCGCAAGAATTGCCGCCGCGACGCCCCAATGCCAGCGTGACGGATTCGGTGCAAGCCTTCACAGCGAATCTTCGCCAGCGCTTTTAGGCCAGCGTTTCTAGCAGTGGCACAAGTGCGAACAAGGGACGCTTCTCGCCAGAATGTTATACTCTTGCTTCTGACCTTCCTGTTTCATTCCACGGGCGCGTAGCTCAATTGGCAGAGCAACTGACTCTTAATCAGTAGGTTGTAGGTTCGATTCCTACCGCGCTCACCAGCTATCAATCATTGATCAGCGGCGTCACTCTACCAGTAGCTGAAAGTCAGGTTGTCAAGCCAGACCGAATACGATTCTTGAATACGATTTCCATCCTGCTGAAAATTGATCGTCACTCCGTGCCAGTTGCTGGAAGTGGGATTTTCGTAGTGATTGAGTACCGACGTTTGTCCGTTCAATGTGATGGATTGAAACAAGAGTTGGTTCTGGCTGGTTCGCTGTACCTGAATGATGACATGATTCCATGAATCATTAACCGGATTACACGCGATCCCAGTAGGAATCCAGGCCTGATTTTGATTGTCCCAGATATCCCATTCGTTTCCTCCCGCGATTCGACATTCATGTCCCCAAATGTAAGATTGCCCATCCACAAACTGATTGATGTCGAACTCAACGGCTTGCGATGCAGGCATGTTCGTCGAATAAAAGTAAACATCGTAGATGAAGTTATGCAGGGATGGAACCACGGAGTGGTCGGCGTCGGGAACACCCTCCGACGAGAAATCCCCGATCAGATGATTATTCCATAAGATATCGGAGAATGCCGTTTGGCCTCCAATATCCATTTGCGTGGCATTTCCGCTCATAGAAGGCGTGCCCACTTGTTGAGTCATGGACCAAGTGGCCTGAGGTCCAGCGGGATTGCAAGTGGAACAGACTGCATAAGCAGTGGGGAGCAACGCTGACCCAGCCCATCCTGCCTGCGCCTGCAAATTCGAGAATAACTTCGCATTGGCGGCTGCAACCGAATTCACCGGCGGCGAGGCTGGACCAGCGGGTGCGGAGGAAACCGCCGAACCGCCACAACTCACTAGAAGCAACGATGCCCACGCTACAACCAGCATGCGGACGGCAATTGCGCTAAATCGCTGAAAACTGGTGAGCATCTGGTTCAATATGACATTTAATTTTGCGGCACGTGAGATTACGAAAGAACGAGCGATCGCAACGCATTCTTCTGGTTTTGAGTAGAAGGGATATTACCGGATTACCGTCCACAGTCAAGCACGGCGGGCGAATCAATCGGATAAACGAGTAGCGCTTTAGTCATGCCATCACGGTCAACTTTTGCTTTGGAGATTTCGGCTTTTTCGTTAACATAACCGCCATGTCAGAAACCTTCAGGTGTGGCTTCCCACGGATATTTGTGCTTTTACTCGCAGCGTTTACCCTCCTGCAAGGATGCGGTGGTGGCTCTGGTTCGAACAGTGGTAGCGGTGGCGGAGGCGGCGGAATCGCTCCGGGCGCTCCAACGGGCTTGACTGCGACGGCTGGAAGTCAGCAGGTCACCCTTTCTTGGAGTGCGAGCGTGGGCGCGACGAGCTATC
>DASYGR010000006.1:0-4249 GCA_035999525.1 Terriglobales bacterium | reverse complement strand
CAGCTTCTGAAGAAAGCGCTCGGATCATCCAAAGCGCCAGCACACTACCTGGCGATACCCCCGGATTTATTTGTCAGCGTGGTGCAGTCTTTGGCGCAGGCTGACTGCTTGAAAAATGCGCGGGTAATCGTCGAAAAACCGTTTGGCCATGATTTGGCTTCGGCGGAGAAGTTAAATGCGGCGCTGCGAGGGGTGTTGCCAGAATCAGCAATCTTCCGCATTGATCACTATCTGGGCAAGGAGACGGTTCTCAATCTACTTTTCTTTCGCTTTGCGAATAGTTTTCTGGAGCCAATCTGGAATCGAAATTATGTCGAAAGTGTCCAGATCACGATGGCAGAGCAGTTCGGAGTCGAAGGACGCGGGAGCTTCTACGATGGCAACGGCGCCATTCGAGACGTGATTCAGAATCACATGCTGCAGGTTGTAGCTTTTCTTGCAATGGAACCGCCCGCCGGCATTCATGCCGATTCCATTCGCGATGAACAAGTAAAGGTCTTTCGCACGATTCCGCCGCTCGATCCGAAGCACGTGGTCCGGGGACAATTTCAAGGCTATAAAAAAGAAGAAGGAGTCGCGCCTAATTCGACCGTGGAAACTTATGCGGCCGTGCGTCTGCAAATTGAATCATGGCGATGGTCTGGCGTGCCATTTCTAATTCGCGCGGGCAAGTGCCTGCCGGTAACTTCGACGCAGGTATTGGTGAACCTCAGAAAGCCTCCGCTCGAGAGTATTGGCGGAGATTCGAGCAATTCATTTGTTTTCAATTTAGGCCCGGGAGAGCTTTCGATCAGCCTCAACGCGCAAGTCAAACGTCCCGGGCCGGCGATGACTTCGATGCCAGCCAAACTTACCGCGGTTGAATCAAGGGCGGCTGACGAGGTTGATGCATATGTGCGCCTGCTGGGTGACGCAATGCACGGAGACGCTATGTTGTTTGTCCGGGAAGATGCCGTGGAAGCGGCATGGTCAATTGTGGACCCCATTCTTGGGAACGCAAGCCCGGTACATCAGTACCAGCCGGGTGCATGGGGACCGGCGCAGGCAGACAGCTTAGCGGCGGACGTTGGCGGCTGGCACAACCCGGAATCGGATAATCCGGCTCCCGCAAAATCAGCTAAAGCTTAGCGGATTGCAGACCTGAGAGGCCGAAAGTAGGCAATGTATTCACTGGTAACCGGGTTTCACGCATCAAAGACCACTGACGTTTTTCAAGCTCCTCTGAATCCAGGTGCCAGTGCCGGAAACCGCAGAGATAATCGAACCCGAAGAGCCGAAGCCGCACGGATCCTTCCTTTCCCGCTGGTTCTTCTCTGGCCGGGACCTTTCAATCCATAACAAAGAAGCGGGCGGCCACCAACATTCCTGGTTTGCGGTCATGTGGTTGACCGGGGTTGATTATTTTTCGAGCATCGCATACCAGGCCGGCATTGCTCTTCTGGCTGCTGGGATTTTAGCTCCCGTCGCGACCGTTGTTCTCGTCTTCGTCACAATCTTTTGCGCAGTACCGGTATACCGCGAAGTTGCGCGTCGTTCTTACGCCGGACAAGGTTCGATCGCGCTGCTGGAAAACCTGGTGAAAGGGTGGCCCAGCAAGTTACTCGTTTTAGTCTTGCTGGGATTCGCAGGGACAGATTTCGTAATCACGATGACTCTGAGCGCGGCCGATTCGGCACGCCATGTCGTGGAAAATCCACTGATCAAGCCATACACCCGTCATCTGCACATGGCCATCACAATTGCCTTGCTCGCATTGCTGGCAATAGTTTTCCTCAAAGGATTTGGAGAAGCCATCGCTTTGGCAATGGCCGTGGCGATTCCATACATTCTTCTGAATGCAGCTGTGCTGGTGCGCTGCGGACTTGAAATCTCGCATCATCCCGAGTTGCTCAGAAACTGGCATGGTGCGTTGCATGCGAATGGACAAGGATGGACCAGCATTTTCATTGCATCGTGTTTCGTGTTTCCCCGCCTGGCTCTTGGATTAAGCGGATTTGAAACCGGGGTTTCTGTGATGCCGCTGATTCGCGGCCGTAGCAATGAGGACGCCGAAAAAGATAAAGCCGGCAGAAAAACTAAAAAAGATAGAGACGAAGAGCACGAAGAAACCGTCCCAAAGGAACGGATTCGAAATACCGGCTGGCTCCTTCTCAGCGCAGCCGTGCTCATGAGCGTTTTGCTCATTGGATCAAGCATAGTGACTACCGTTCTGATTCCGGAGTCGGCATATCGCGAAGGTGGCCCGGCCAGCGGACGCGCCATGGCGTATCTGGCGCACGAACACATGGGAAGAGGTTTCGGATCGCTGTATGACGTAAGCACGATACTGATTTTGTGGTTTGCCGGCGCGTCCGCGATGGCGGGGCTGCTGAATTTGATACCGCGCTATTTGCCGCGCTTCGGAATGTCGCCGCGATGGGTATCGTATGCGCGACCGCTGGTTTTGGTTTTGTTCACCATAGATCTTGTAGTGACGCTCGTGTTTCGGGGCAGCGTAGTTCGACAAGGAGGCGCTTATGCCACCGGAGTGCTTGTTCTGATTTTCTCCGCGGCGGTTGCGGCCGCGCTTGGGCTGTGGCGCGACGCTACTGAAGACGAAGAGGGCAGAGTCAAGTCGCGAATCAAGTCCCTCTATTACTGGCTTTGCGCCGCGATCTTTGCCTATACGTTGGCTGTGAATATCAAGGAACGTCCTGACGGCATTATCATTGCCAGCATTTTCATCACGCTCCTGATCTTCACCAGCGCCGTAAGCCGGTACTTTCGCTCGACCGAATTGCGGGTGCGAAAATGCGAATTCTGTGATGAAGAATCAAAAGAGTTGTGGGACAAGTTAGCCGATCAAAATCCGAATATTGTTCCCATTGGCACGTTGGACAAGAAGCACCGCTCCGCAATTCGCACCAAGATCGAGAAACATTACAAAATCAGCGGTCCCCTGACATTTGTGCATGTGGAATTGCTGGACGACCGAAGCAATTTTTACGAGCAACTTGAAGTAGAGGTGGAAAGCAATTCGGCGGAGAATCTGATTATCGTTAGGAATGCCAACGTGATCGCCAATACGATTGCTTACGTCAGTATCAGACTGAAGGCAAAAAACATCATTCTGGGTTTGGCCGCAGAAAAATCGCCACTCGTCCAAGCTTTGTATTATGTGTCTTTCGGGACTGGAGAAGTCGGGTTAATGGTCTACGAAATTCTGACTAGTTACTGGAAAGAACGGCCCGAGACAGAGCGTCCGACACTGTTTCTGATGGCAGGATAGGGTCATCGGAAATACTTGATAAAACCACAGCAATTGTCATTCTGAGCGCCTGTTCTTCTTCGCTGGCGAAGAAGGACCAAGTCGAAGAACCCTATAGCCACGATTCTTGACATTGGATCTGAGCCCATCGACGAAGGCCGACGGGGGTAGGGGTGCTTCGACTATCTGAGCTTCCGTGAGCGGAAGCTCAGGCTCAGCATGACAAATAAAAAAATTGGCTGAAGCCTCGCCGTTTCAAGGCAGATTCTCAGCCCCGAGGCTAATACGCCCAATATGGCGTCGGGCCGCCAGGCGCGGTTGTTCCGGCAATGGATGTGAACACATTGCGACCGTAAAAGAATGGCAGTCCCCAATCAAACGAGGCGCCTTGGGTATTGCTTGGACCGGCCAGCCCCGGGATCACGGCGTCATTGGGAAAGGTGCTGAAAATACTGTCCGCATTCGCCACGCTGAAGCTGACACTGGTGCTTGCCCCATTTGAACCTGAATTGGTGGCCTTCAGGCTGGCGGGAGTAAGCGGACAGTAAAAGCTGGTGTTGGTCTGGCAACTGGCCAGGTTATTGTCGTCAAAAAATAATCCGTTCGAGCCGCTGTCAATAAACGATTGAGACATCGCGCCTGAGATCCCGGAAACGGTCGTTGTGAAGTTAGCGTTTGAATCAAGCGTCAAGACTGTGGCTCCGCCCAAGGCATTATTCGATTGCGTGCCAATTCCAAACACCAGCGAGCCCGCCAGACTGGCCTGCGGACCCGATGGAGCGGGTAGTTCCACTATGACTCCATTATTGTCGGAGGCAAATAAGCTTACGGGATTTTGCACCTGAACTGCCAGGCTCACAAGCGATGGGACACAGCCGGAAGATGGGCACTGATAGTACACACCCGCCGGCGGGGTTCCACTCACGCAACCAGGACCACAATCTTGCGGGAAAGATCCAACGCCCAATATCCCGTTGGCACCCAACGCATTCAGAGTGTCAT
>DASYGR010000263.1:0-21813 GCA_035999525.1 Terriglobales bacterium | reverse complement strand
TGCTTCAACTTTGAAATAATCAACGAATCCAGCGTCAGCAATGGCTAAATCACTGTGCTCGTGAGACTTGCGCGCCTCATCGACCCTCTAAAACGCACGGGCACTTGTGACAGTGCGATTTCCGGCGTCTTTTCGATTCATTTCTGATCAGACCAGGAAATCCATGATCGTTGTAAGCCGTTAAAATCGCTACAGATATAGCCTCGTCTCGCTTGGCGCAATCCCGGCCACGATGCTGCAATGCTTCAAAATCGTTGATTTTTTTGTAGATTCGACGCCCGATTTGCTGAATTCTAGCAAAAGACTTAACGTTTCCAGAGATGAGAGTTATCAAGCTGGCCAGACCCCTCCGACTCAAGATTAGTTCGACGCCTTCCACCAAACTGTTGCCGATTGTCTTATTTGCTCTGCTTTTTATTGGGACTGGTTTTGGCCTCGGCCAACCGCAATACGTCGAGGGTTTCTATCGCAAGGATAGTTTCCCAATCGTGCAGGGAAAATCCGTCGCAACTATTTCCGTAGACGCGAACGATTATCCCGGCGTCGTTCGCGCGGTGAATGATTTGCAAGCCGACATTGTTCGCGTCACGAACAGCAAACCTGATGTCGTTAATGATGACAAGAATTTCAAAGGAGACGTAATCATCGTCGGAACGATTGGAAAGAGCGCAATCGTTGACCGGCTGATTCACGAGAAGAAGATTGATGTGGGGCAGATCCGTAGCAAGTGGGAATCGTTTCTGATTCAAGTGGTGACGAGGCCTGTGCCCGGTGTTTCGAGAGGACTGGTAATTGCCGGCAGCGACAAGCGCGGCACAATCTATGGCATCTACGATCTGTCGGAAGAAATTGGAGTTTCGCCGTGGTACTGGTGGGCCGATGTTCCCGTGCAACACAAGAATGCGCTGTTTGTAAAATCCGGCAGGTACGTACAAGGCCCTCCGGCCGTCAAGTATCGCGGCATATTTCTCAATGATGAAGCGCCGTCGCTCACCGGCTGGGTGCATGAAAAGTTTGGGAACTACAATCATGAGTTTTACGAGAAAGTTTTTGAGTTGTTGCTGCGCCTGAAGGCCAACTATCTCTGGCCCGCGATGTGGAACAGCGCATTCAACGAAGACGACCCTCTGAATCCCAAGCTGGCCGATGAATACGGCATTGTCATGGGAACGTCGCATCACGAACCAATGCTTCGTGCGCAACAGGAGTGGAAGCGGCACGGCAACGGTCCGTGGGACTACACGACAAATTCGGACGTTCTGCGCCAGTTCTGGACCGAAGGCATCGAACGCAATAAAAACTACGAAAGTATCGTGACGATTGGCATGCGTGGCGACGGCGACAAGCCAATGGTAGAAGGCGGCGACATGGCTGCCAATGTTGCGTTGCTGGAAAAGATAGTCGCGGACCAACGGAAGGTTCTTGCCGATCATATGAATCCTGATTTATCCGCCGTGCCGCAGGATTGGGCGCTCTACAAAGAGGTGCAGGAATATTACGAGAAAGGCATGCGCGTTCCGGACGATGTGACTTTGCTCTGGTGTGATGACAATTGGGGGAACATTCGCAGGCTGCCGACTGAGGCCGAACGGAAGCGAAGCGGAGGAGCGGGAATTTATTATCACTTCGATTACGTAGGAGATCCGAGGTCCTACAAGTGGCTCAACACCAATCCAATCACCAAAGTTTGGGAGCAGATGAATCTTGCCTACAACTACGGCGCGAATCGCATTTGGATCGTCAACGTTGGCGATTTGAAGCCCATGGAATTTCCCGTCGAGTTCTTTCTCGATCTGGCATGGAATCCGGCAAGATGGCCGACAAATAGCGTTTCGGAATTCACTAAATTGTGGGCTGCGCGCGAATTCGGCCCCCAGTACGCCTCGGAAATCGCCGATATTGTTTCCAAATACACGAAGTACAACGGCTGGAGGAAGCCGGAACTTCTTGATCCAGATACTTTCAGCTTAGTGAATTATCAAGAGGCAGATCGCGTGGTGGCGGAATGGAAATCAATTACACAAAGAGCCGAAGAGATATCCAGCCTGCTTCCCGCGAATGAGCGCGACGCTTTTTTCCAACTCGTCTTATATCCGACGAAAGCTTCGGCTCAGGTCGCCGAGTTGTACGTTGCAGTGGGAAAAAATCATCTGTACGCCAGTCAGGGGCGCGTCAGCGCTAATAACTACGCGGCGCAAGCCCGCGCGTTGTTTCAGGCGGACGCCAATTTGTCGAACGATTACAACCACAATCTGGAAAATGGCAAGTGGAACCATATGATGGACCAGCCTCATATCGGTTACACATCGTGGCATGACCCACTAGCAAATGTGATGCCAGCCCTCACCGAAGCAAGCGTCCCGCTTAAGCCGGCGCTCGGCGTCGCAGTCGAGGGGTCGGAGTCGGCCTGGCCGGGAGCGCAGGGTAAGCCCGTACTTCCCACGTTCGACGTTTTCAATCAGCAGCAGGGATATATTGATGTGTTCAATCGCGGTCAGACCGCTCTCGAGTTTGCGGCTACGACAAGCGATTCGTGGATCACCTTGAGCGCAACGCGCGGAACGCTGGGCAAGGACCAGCGACTCTGGGTGACTGTGGATTGGCTGAACGCGCCGAAAGGATCGAGCAACGGGACGGTCACAATAACCCGCGCTGGCGCAGATTCCGTTTCGATAGGAGTAAGCCTGTTCAATCCTGCCGAGCCTTCCAGAAATTCCGTGAAAGGCTTTGTCGAGGCCGACGGATATGTTTCGATGGAAGCCGAACACTACTCAAAAAACATTGACGCCGGCACGACGAGCTGGGAAAAACTGGATGACTACGGCCGGACTTTATCTTCCATGACAATATTTCCTGTGACGGCGCAGAGCGCAGTCCCGCCGCAGAATTCGCCGTGCCTCGAATACAAAATGTACTTGTTCGATTCCGGCAAGGTCAATGTAGAAGCTATTCTTGCTCCCACGCTGAACTTCGTTCCGGGACGCGGGCTGCGGTACGCGATATCGTTTGACGATCAGCCCCCGCAGATTATTGATGCTCTGGGCAAGAATTCGCTGGCGGATTGGGCGACCTCGGTAAAAGACGAGGTACGCAAGAGTGAGTCAAGTCATACGCTGGCAAGCCCTGGATATCACACCCTGAAATTTTGGATGGTAGATCCCGGCGTTGTCCTGCAGAAGCTGGTGGTGAATCTCGGCGGGGTAAGACCAAGCTATTTCGGACCACCGGAGAGTTATTGCCCTGACTGCCTCGCCGAAGACGCTCAAAACTCTTTAAGTCAGCGACAATAGCTTGCGCTCTTCAATTGGTCGTCTCTCAGTCGGTCGTCTCTCAGTCGGTCATTGAAGTTTGCGTCGCCGGTTGCGTCGTTCCGGACGCGCCTGCCGTTTGTTTTGGAGCGTACTTCGAAGCGCACTTCGCCTGCAACTGCGTGGCATGGAAAACTCCGTCGCGACCGAAACTGCCTTCCGCGAGCGCCTGAGAATTGTCTTTAAATGTATCTGGAGGCGGCTCGGTACTGCTGTAGATCACGGGCAATAATTTGTCATTTTCCGCAAGCACGAATTGAACGTTGGTTCCGCTACGCTTAATGGTCCCAGGCTGCACATTCCCGGCAACGCGCAACCGCTTGCTGTAAGCGCCGTCACCCATGTCCCGAAGCTCTTTTATGGTGACGTAATAACTCTTGCTTTCACGCACACCGGTATAAGCTAAATAGGCCAGCGACAGGACTATAAGGGCAGTTGCCCCGCCGAATTTCAGAAACCTGGAAGTTTCGTTCGACATTTTGCGTTATGTATCCCCAACGCAAACTTTACGCCGTGCCGCCGGGAAGAATCAAGTTAACCTTACTATCGGTAGTGGGCTACTTTGAAACGTTCCAGAGTTTGCCGTTGCGTTCTTCTTGGCAGTGATAGCATCCACTGGTTTCGTTGTCGATGTTGTACCAGTCATGCTCCTCGCCCATTTCCTCGCAGTTTTTACCTTTTTTCACAATCCAACATAGCGGGCGCGGCAGCAGGATCCGGAGGTTGGTTCTCCATCGGTAAGGTCGTTTCCACTCGAAACGAACGTCAAACATTACGCCGCTCTTCCTGCCCGAATTCTGGGGAATTCGCGCTCATCCGCTAGAATGAGGTTACCACCTAGACAATTACAAACTCAGGATTCGACAAATTATGATTCATCCCTGGCATGACGTTACTCCGGGCGATATGTTACCGCAGGAGTTTCAGAGCGTGATCGAGATTCCATTCGGCTCCAGCGTTAAGTATGAACTGGACAAAACCAGCGGACTCATCAAGCTTGACCGCATTCTCTATTCTGCAGTTTATTATCCGGCAAATTACGGATTCATTCCGCAAACCCTGGCTGAGGATGATGATCCTCTCGACGTTCTAGTGCTATGTCAGGAAACGGTCGTACCGCTGACTATTATTCACTCGAGAGCGATTGGCCTGATGACCATGATTGATTCCGGCAAGAAAGATCACAAAATTATTGCCGTCGCGACCGAAGACCCCGAGTTCAACTCCTATCGGGAGGCGCAAGAGATGCCACCGCATCGCATGATCATGCTGCGGCGTTTTTTTCAGGATTACAAATTACTAGAAGGCAAAGCGGTCGAAGTAGATGAGATACGGCCAGCCGGGGAAGCCTATCCAGTGATCAGCGACGCGCTGCACCGGTATAGCGAACAGCGCCGCAAGGGATTTTTGCAGGCCAAGCACTAGAGCGAGACTCGGCGGATTTTGCAAGAAGGCTTTGCAGAACAATTGCTTTGGAGACCCCCACTGTTGAGCTGCGCTCAACTGGACAGCCGGGGGCGGCTGTCGCTACGTGTTTTAGAAATCAGAAATGTTCGTCGGCGGGTTGGGTGGCCTCGCCTTCGGGACGGCCCGCGGCAGATTGAATCTGTTTATCCCACGGTCCGGCCTGCCAATTGTCCTTTCTCTTCTCGGCATGAATCCAAGGCGGCAAAGTGATGAATAGATTCTTTGCGATTCCGACCGCATAAGGTTCATAGAGCGAACGCAGATGCGCCAGTTTCTTTTCAGCCTCAGGAGTTTCCTTCAGACGAAGGCCCCGTTTCGCAAAAGATTCCCGCAATCGAATGAATTCTTCCGGGGGCAATCGGTTCGAATGGTCGTTGGGATCATATCGCGCGTTCACCACCTGCGCCAAATCCACCACTGCGTGTCTGGCCATTGCAAATGTAATTTTTGCCTGCTCATTGCGCAGCCCGTCAATTCCGGAGATGACCAAAGAGGTGGAGTCCAGCATTATCGTCAGCGCTCCCAGCCATGATTGATTGTTGTGCTGGGAACGAAAGAAGCTTAGTGCGGGATAGGACAGATGACTTTCCAGTACTTCGGCTGCCCAGTGCTCCCAGTCTTTAAAAATCTCGTCCAACACCATTTGTTGAACGCATCCTCCCACGCGAACTAAGAATTCAGCGGCGGTGGGAGGAGAGCCTGCTCGCGCATCCAGCAAAGAAATCTCAATTTCACGTTTGGAAAAAGCGGAATAAATAGTCGGCAGATATCCAATCACAACGCCCAGAAAAGCAAAGCCCATGCCGCCTTCAAGCACAGTGAGCACGCGGCCGGGGGTGGCTGTGGGCAGAATGTCTCCTAAGCCCAGGGTGAAAAAAGTTTCCCCGCTCAGGTAGAGCAGACTCCAGAGATTGATTCTTTCGTTTCCGAGTTGCACATGCTTTCCGAATCCGTACTGTAAGAGCGCGAAGCCGAGAATCAAGCAAAAAGCCCAAAGTGCTAATAGAAAAATCAACGATAACGGCCCAAAATAGCCGAGGAGATTCTCGCGGCGGCCAGAGGTTTTGATGTGACGCGCCACCGCCCTCCATGGCCGCCACGTGCGGCGATAGAACCACGCGGTTAGCCGGAAATGGCGCTGGACTCGGCGCGGCAGGACGATGGTTTCAAACGCGTCAAGCAGGACACTGAAGATAAGAACAAATCCGGCAATGGTGGCAATTACATACATTCTGGATCAGATGAGATTGCGTCCGGAATGGTAGCAGAATTACCGAAAGCGATGAATTCGCGCTTTGAATTTTGCATTTCCGAACAATCTGTTTGATCGCCATTTTGAGATTCTCAGAAAGCTCTCTGCTGTTGGCCTGCAACCCATTCCGCCTCTCGCGGATCACCGTGACTGACGGCGAAAAGCACAAGTTCGACCCGGCTTGAAATGCCCAACTTGTCAAAGATATGGAAAAGATATTTTTTGACTGTGTTCTCGCTAAGACTTAGTTCGCGGGCAGCTTCGCGATTACTGAGTCCGTCCGCCACAAGCGCCACAACCTGCTCTTCGCGCGGAGTAAGCAGCTTCAGTCCCATGGCGTTGACGGTTCGCAAGGAAGGAACTTGAGTTACCTCCTGAACGAGCTGTTGCAGTTGCGCGCTATTGGCCCATATCTGCCCATTATGAACGCAACGGATGCACTTACAGAGCAGCCGGAACGGATAGTCGGAAAAGCAGAAAATGCCTTTCGCACCAGATCGGAAGGCGCTGACTACAATTTCACGGTCATAGGCATCCAGGAGCAATATCTTGTGAATTTCCGAATGCGCGATATGAAATCTGCGGACCAGCGCCATGTCTGGGGAGCTATCTCTCGGATGGTCGAGATTCAAAATGGCGACTTGCACTCGCCCCGAGGCAACAGTTTCCAGAACGGCTTCTATGTTCATCGAACAGGAGGTCACCACGAATTCCGGGCGGCGGCGCAGAGCATTCACCAGTAGTTGGGACTGCATTTGATTGGAATCGGCGACCAGGAGGCCGATGGTTTCAGATCGACGGCGAAGAGGCTTTACTTTGGTTCTCATGGAATTGGGGTATTCATCGTACAAGCGGGACCGATTGAATTCTGTGATATGGCAACACGCGAATTGTGCTGCGCGGAGTGGAAAACTCGGCCGCGAAACCCTTTGCTGAAGCTAACTTTGGGAAAACCTGTTGGGTTTCCCCAGACATTCGCGGCAAACTAAGGGAACAAGCCGATTTCGGATAATCCTCTTCGACCCGGGGCGCAAGGCTACGCTCGGGTACACAACGAAAGTAGATGGTCTCCGCTCATAATTCTTGATTTTGCTTTTCCCGGCGAATAGTTCCCCGCAATGCTTCAAAGAAACGACTGAGGCGGCTTTCAAAGACTATGCGTGAGTTGGATTTCTTGCGCAGATCATCCACCTTCGTGGACAGAACTTCCCATGTCTTGCCGGTAAATGCCCATCCCAATAGATTGCAACTAGCAGAAATGCTCTGGCACCACGATCTGACGTGAAAACCAAAATTAGCTTCGCGTTTCAAAGGTTCATTTTGGCTCTTGCCTGCGGACTGCTCTCCCAGGCTCTGGTAGTGGCCGCCGCCCAGGAATCGTCGCCAGGATCTACAGCGAATTCTGGACCGGCGCAGACCACGAAGTCCGGTACGGCGGATGGCATCGGGAGTCCAAGCTCATGGAGCCCAGCCCTGACGGGGGAACGCCATCCGCTTTATCGGTTGCACAAGAGTGACGTCTTAGACATTAAGTTCGCCTTCGAACCTGAATTCGATCAAACGGTCAGCGTACAGCCTGACGGGTTCATAGCATTAAAAGGGCGTGACGAACTATATGTTGAGGGATTGAGAATTCCTGAACTGCAAGAGGCAATCTTAAAGGCTTACTTGCCAGTACTGCGTGATCCGGAAATCAACATTTTCTTAAAAGACTTTGAACGCCCGTATTTCATTGCTGGAGGCGAGGTAGGGCGGCCAGGAAAATACGATCTGCGGTCCGACATCACGTTAAGCGAGGCGGTCGCGCTTGCCGGAGGCTTTACCGAGAGATCAAAACACTCGCAAGTCGTACTTTTCCGGCGGGTGACCCCTGAAATCGTTGAATCACATTTGTTGAACGTGAAGTCCATGCTCAAGTCGCGAAATGTGGAAGAGGATATTCACTTGATGCCGGGAGATTTCCTCTTTGTGCCTCAAAACACCATTTCCAAGATAAAGAGATTCCTGCCGACATCGGACATGAGCCTTTACTCCGCTCCGGCGAAATTTTAGAGCCTCGCCGGACATCTGAAGTTCGTAAAAACCTATGACCGAAGATCTGATCGTGATTCCGAGAGCGGCATGGGCTCCGTCCCCAAGCTTGCGCGACGTTGTAGCGATTTTTTTTCGCCAACGTAAAGTCTGGGTGATTTCATTCGCACTGATCTTTCTGGTGACTTTCTCCTGGGGAATATTCTTTCCCTCCTATCAAGCGGAAATGAAGGTACTGGTTCGTAAAGGCCGGCTTGACCCGCTCTTAACTCCCACGCCAACGCAATCGCCTCTTATTGAAGATCAGGAAGTGACTGAAGAAGAACTGAACTCCGAAGTGGAGTTGATGCAAGACCAGGACATTCTGCGCGTAGCGGTAGCCAATTCAGGATTGCTTTCGGGATGGAGAATGCCCTGGAATCTCGGTGGCAGCGACGAGATCAGACTCGCGCACGCGGTGCGCCGGCTGGGCAAGCAGCTTGATGTAGAGGCGGTCAAAAAGTCCGCGCTCATTACAGTTACCTACAACTCTTCTAATCCAGAACGGGCAGCGGCAGTTCTGCGCTCGCTTGCCGCGGCTTACCTGGAGAAGCACCAGCAAATACGCAGACCGTCTGGGCAATTTGATTTCTTCCAGCAGCAAATGCTGGGGTCTGAGCGCGAGCTTCACCAGGCCGAATCTCAGCTCATGGATTTTTCTCAGACGCAGGGAGTGGTTTCGGCGGCGCTGGAGCGCGACGCAGCGTTGAAGAGACTGAGTGATGCTGATGCCAGCTACCGTGAAACGTCCGTCGCGCTCGCCGAGGCACGGCAGCGCGTTCGCGGTCTCGAAGCCAGCCTGAAGGTGTTGCCGGAGCGAACAACGACGGTGATTCGAAGCTCCGACAATCCGCAATTGCTAGGGCAATTGAAGATGAAACTGCTCGAATTGGGGTTGAAGCGAACCGATCTGCTCACCAAGTTTCAGCCTTCTTATCGAGTAGTTGAGGAAGTGGACAAGCAAATAGCGGACACGAAAGCCGCGATCACGGCCGAAGATACGTCTCCCGTTCGCGACGTTACCACACAGCCAGATCCCAATAATCAATGGAGCCGTGCGGAACTGGTGAAGAATCGCGTTGAAATCGGCGCACTCGAAGCGCGCGCAAATGCGTCTCAGAGCGTCGTGGCGGAGTACCAGGTTACCGCCCAACAGCTCGGCGACCAAGCGATCGAACAAGAACAACTCATGCGCAGTTTGAAGGTTGCGGAAGATAAATATCTCCTTTACGAAGGCAAGCGTGAAGAATCGCGGATCGGCGACGCTCTTGACCAGGGCGGCATTCTCAACGTTGCGATCGCGCAGAAGCCTCGAGTTCCCGCCTTGCCACTGTGGTCCCTTTGGACGTTTGCAGCTGTTGGGCTGCTGCTGGGAGGGACCGTAAGCACGGGTTTGGCATTTACCGCCGATTATTTGGCTCCGGGGTTTAGAACTCCGGAAGAAGTAACGACCTATTTGGGTTCACCGGTGCTCGCTTCGTTACCGGAAGAGACCGGCTTAACGCAGATGGGGTTCGACGTTTGAAAACATTCAACATAGCCTCCCCAAAGAATTTGCGACATTAGGAGTGATGGCCCATGAGCAGCGCGACGGTTCTTAACACCCTGTTTGGCTATGACGTTTGCGACAGCGAAACTGACCACCGGTGCGAAGAAGGTACGAGTACTCCCTCTGCTTGGAACGGCCGCCGCTTTGGACAGGAGCAAATTCGCTCTCTGGTTCAGCAGATTTTTTTCTCGGGCGGAGCGAAAACACCACGGCAAGTGGTCTTCAGCGGAGTGGACCAGAGTGCGAATGTCGAAGAAATTTGCTTGCAAGTGGGTCATGTCCTCTCCGCTCAAACTTCGGGAAACGTTTGCATTGTCGATGCGATTCGCCGGCCGCTTCGCATCAAGGAGTCGGGTGATATCAAATCCCAGGTGTCAATTCAGCAAGGCCAAGAGTTTGATTGCATTCGCGATTCGGCTCTCATGGCGTCAAAGAGGCTTTGGCTGGTGCCATCTGACGTCTTTTTTCAAAGTGAAAAAATCCTTTCTGCCGCATGGCTTCGTGGCCGTCTGGACGAGCTTCGCCTTGACTTTGACTACGCAATTTTTCAGACAGCTCCCACCGGGCAGTGCAGTGATGGTGCGATTCTAGGCCATCTTTGCGATGGCGTGGTCCTGATGTTGACCGCCAATTCAACCCGCCGGGTCGCGGCCATGAAAGTGAAAGACCGCCTTTTCTCCGCAAATGCCCGACTGCTGGGCACAGTGCTGAGCAATCGAAGCTTCCCAATTCCAGAAGGAATTTACAGAAGGCTATGAGCCCGCCTATCACGGCATCGTTCTAGAGGATCAAAACGCTTGAATTCGAAATGAGCTATATGCAAACTTCGCACCGCCCCCAATCTAGACATCGTGAAGGGGAAGCACTCGCTTCACGTTTTCTCGCAGCGCCCGCTATTAACCAGAAGGCTGCGGCGCGTAGAAGACTGCAATCCGCGGTTACGCAGAACATTCCCATGCTGCCAGTTCAGCTCTTCCGTGCTACCGCCGTTCCCAAGCCTCGCGGTACGCGACTGGCACGCCTCTCGAAAAGGACGATGGACATCGTTTTGGCTGCGTTGGGTTTGATCGTTGTTTCGCCGCTGTTGGCGGCGATTGCCGCTCTCATCAAGTTCGATTCACCAGGTCCTGTTTTCTACTCAGCGCCGCGAGCTGGGAAATACGGACTCACGTTCGTTTGCTTCAAGTTCAGAACGATGATCCAGGACGCCGACAGCCTGAAGGCAATTCTTCGCTGTCAAAATGAGCGCCGTGGAGCATTCTTCAAGATAGCCCGCGATCCGCGCATTACGCGGGTGGGAAGAATTCTCCGACGGTACAGCCTGGATGAAATACCACAACTGTGGAACGTACTGATTGGCGACATGAGCCTGGTGGGGCCAAGGCCACATCCCCTTGATGATTGCCGCTTTTATGTTCCTCAGGATTTACGGCGGCTCGATGTCACTCCGGGAATTACCGGACTCTGGCAGGTAACGGCGCGGACGGATCCATCGTTCCAGCGAAATATGGTGCTAGATTTGGAATACATCGAGCGCTGGACGCTGTTCATGGACATGCGGATTTTATACAAGACCATATTCGCAGTGCTGCGAGGAACTGGCGCGTGAGTCTTCCTTTCGCCGGTGTGACAAACACAAGTTGGATCGTACCCGGGCCGCGGCGGAGCTTGAAAAGGCGCACGACAGAGCTCGCCATCATGTCCGTGGTTCGCCCATTGCATGCGCTTTTGGCCGAACCTTCGCTTCTCTTTATTGGGACGCTCGCCGTGATGCTTTTCCGTCCGCCTGACGTGCAGTTTTATTCCCTGGATCGAATCGCCATTTTCGCACTGATCTTCGTCGTGCTGCTTCGGACACTGGCTCTGCAGCAACCGCTGCGGATCGCTGCTCCGGTTACGCTACCGATGCTGGGTTTGTTGTCACTAGCGTTTTGTAGCGTTCTGGTGGAACCCTATGCACCGGAAAATTGGAGCCTGTTCGCTGCTAAATGGCTGGTCCCATTTGTCCTGTACCACCTCGCGGGACTGGTTTTCACAGACGCCACTTCCATTCGCCGCTTCGAAATTTTTATGATCGCCGTTTTGGCCTATTTGAGCCTGACCGCAATCTTCTTTCTGATGGATGCGCGGTCGCTAATTTATCCCCGTTTTATTTTGGACGAAAGCATCGGGATGCATGCGGACCGAGCGCGCGGTCCATTTCTACAGGCAGTGGCGAATGGGGTCACGCTAAACCTGCTGGGCTTGATTGCACTCGATTCTTTCCGTCGAAAGCGCTTGCGCGGAACGCTGGCATGGATGTTTATGGTGGCGTTACCGATGGCTATCCTCGCGACAAAAACGCGCGCCGTATGGGCGTCCTTTGCAGCTTCGGTACTCTTGCTCCCGCTGGTCAGTTCGAGCGGAAGGGTGAGGCGAGCCTGCTTCTGCGTACTCATTTTCAGTGCGGTTGGAATTGGCAGTTTCTTCCTGATGGATATCACGAACACCTCTTTCACCCAGCGCCTTCAGGAACGCGGACCGGTGGAGTTCCGCATGGGCATGTATGTTGCCGGGTGGGAGATGTTCTTGGAGAAACCCATTGCCGGATGGAGCGCGAACAGTATCCAACCCGAACTTGCTCGCAGAATCAGCGATTTCCATCCACCATACTTCCTGTTTCATAACACCTATCTGGAGATTGTGGTGAGGCATGGGCTGTTGGGACTGGCTTTGTATGTCTGGGTAATCATTGATCTCTTCGGGTTGGGCAGACTGCAACAGAAATCCGCGCTGCCGGAGAAAGGCAATTTTCTCGACGCCGAGTTTCGCAAAATCTGGCCGTTCTTACTGGCCGTCTATCTGTTTAATGCGAGCTTTGTTGTCATGGGCTACCAATTCGTGAATGGACTGTTGTTTACGATTGCCGGAATTTTGGCTTCTCAAAATCGCCGGTCCAACTCAATTCAGACCTGTTGCGCACCATCGCGGTAAAACATGCGCACGGTTGCCTATATCGCGAACCTATTTCCCTCGGCGGTGGAACCGTACGTTATGCAAGAAATTGCTGAACTACGGCGGCGCGGAATTGCAGCCATCCCATGTAGTGCGCGACGGTCAACCGCATCGGATGAAAGATTGAAATCATGGGCCGCAGAAACGCTCTATCTTCAGCCACTGCGATTAGGTCTTATGATTCGGGCTGCATGCCTGTGCTTACAGAAGGCCGGAACACTTTGGTGCGTACTCCGGCTCGCATTATTTCAAGGACACGAGCCCCCCAGGCGGAGAGCGAAAGCGATATTCCACATCTTTCTCGGTGTGTATTTAGCCGTTCTACTGCGAAGCACCAGCGTTGAGCACATTCACGTTCATCACGGATATTTCAGCTGTTGGATCGCAATGGCGGCAGCGCGTTTTCTCGGAATCACGTACAGCGTAACACTGCACGGTTCCGACTTGATGTTGCACAAGGCCTATTTAGAGACCAAACTCGCTAACTGCCAATTCTGTACTACGGTCTCCGAATTCAATCGCCGCTACATTCTGGAACACTATCCCAGCATTAGCCCAACGAAGATTTTTGTGCGCAGGATGGGGGTGGATCCAGGACAAATGGCCTCTCAGAAAGAGCACCAATCTCCGCTGATCATTCTCTCAGTCGGACGCCTGCATCCTGTCAAGAATCACGCTTTCCTGATCAACGCCTGCGCTCGCTTAAAACAACGACGATGTTCTTTCGCGTCTCTGATTGCCGGTGAAGGGAAAGAACGGCATAGGCTCGAACTTCTTATCCGGAGCCTAGACATGGAACACCAGGTAATTCTCCTGGGACATCTTTCGCCGTCCCAACTGGAGCGATACTACGCAAACTCCAGCCTGGTAGTTCTCACGAGCCGCAGCGAAGGTCTGCCGCTGACACTGATGGAAGCAATGACCCGGGGAAAGATCGTACTCGCCCCGGCAATTACCGGGATTCCCGAACTGGTGAGAGACGGCGAGACCGGCTTTCTTTTTCGCGAGGGATCAACGGACGATTTCATCGAGAAAGTGGAGAAGATTCGTAGTTCTTCACCCGAGTTTCTGAACGGTATCCGCAGCTCGGCGCGCCAACTAATTCTGGAGCAATTTGATCGCGAAACAAATTTAGCTTCGTTTACTGATTTGCTTGTGAAGCAGACCACACTCGCCGAAGAAATCAACCCGCATGAGAATTTTGTACTGCAACAAATATAACTTCCCCTTCAGCGGCACCGAGGTTTATCTCTTCGAGGCGATGGAACTGATGCGCGCGAGCGGGCATGAAGTTGCGCTCTTTTCTATGACTGATAAGCGGGGCAAGCCTACGCCCTACGATCAGTACTTCGTAAATTCCCTTGACTTCAAAAGTCCGAACGCCAGTCTGCTAGGCAAAGCCCGGCAGGCGGCCCATGCGATTTACTCGACCGAGGCACGACGGAAATTGCGAGAAATGATTCGAGAGTTCCGGCCGGATGTAGCGCACGTTCGAAACATCTATCACCATCTCTCCCCTTCAATTTTGTGGGAGTTGAAACGTCAAGGCATACCGGTTCTGTATCACGTAAACGATTTCAAATTGATTTGCCCGAGTTACAACATGGTGTCGCACGGGAGCCCTTGCGAGAAGTGTCAAGGCGGCAAATTCTGGAATGTTGTGACTGAGCGCTGCTACCAGGGGCCAATAGGGGCGCGCTGGATGCTTGCCGCCGAGGCTTACGTTCACAAATGGCTGCGAACGTACGAAAAGTGCGTTGACCGTTTCCTCGCTCCAAGCCGATTTGTAAAAGACAAGCTAACTGAAAATGGATGGGACGAAAAGCGGATTGATGTGCTTCAGCATTTCCAGCTCATTCCTGGCATAGCGACTACCAATTTCAGCGGCGACAATACCATTCTTTATTTCGGACGGTTGTCGCCGGAGAAAGGAGTCGCTGATCTCTTGCGCGCAATGCAACGGCTCCCAGGAATCCGTTTGATCGTTGCGGGAGATGGCCCTCAGCGTCAGGAACTTGAGGCGCTCGGGCGGGAGCTGAATCTGAAGAATATCGAATTTAAGGGGCAAGTTGACGCTATTGCCCTGGACACGTTGATCCGCGGCTGCCGATTTACCGTGTTTCCGTCCCGAGCTTACGAAACGATGGGCAAAAGCATCCTGGAATCTTTCGCGGGCGGGCGCGCCGTCGTGGCCTCCGATCTCGGGTCACGACGCGAACTGGTGCACGACGGGGAAACGGGACTCCTATTTCGGCCCGGAGATGTTGATCAATTGACCGAAGTCATCTCCCAGCTTTACGCCTCGCCCGAAATTGCGGCTCGAATGGGAGGTGAAGGACGAGAATGGGTGCGAAAAAAACACTCGCAAGAAAATCATTATGCACAGCTAACCAAGATCTATGGCGAGTTGGCTGAAAAAAGTGGCCGCGCTTCCAAGAAGAACAGGCCCTTGCGCGTCGCGTTCATAGGCGGCCGAGGAGTGGTTTCCAAATACAGCGGCATTGAAACTTATTACGAAGAGGCCGGAAAACGGCTCGCGAGCATGGGACATGAGGTCACGGTGTATTGCCGCTCGCACTTCACTCCCCCGATGCGGACCCTGAACCAGATGCGGCTGGTGAGATTGCCCACCATTCGCACGAAACATCTGGAAACCCTGGTGCATACATTCCTCAGCACCGTGCACGTTATGTTTAGTGATTGCGAAATTGTGCACTATCACGCGCTGGGTCCCGCCCTTTTCTCATTTCTTCCCAGGTGGACGGGGAAAAAAACTATTGTCACGGTTCAAGGTTTGGATTGGCAGCGAAAGAAGTGGGGCTGGATCGCTGCAAGAGTGCTGCGTTTTGGAGAAAAAGCAGCAACTCACTTTCCGACCAGCACAATCGTCGTCTCACAAACCCTACTCAAACATTACCAGTCAGATAACAGTTCGCCCACCTGCTACGTGCCGAATGGAACTTTGATTCGTCCTCTTAGCGAAAATCGCCGGCTGAAAGAGTGGGGGCTGCAATCCGGCGGATATATTCTTTTTCTGGGAAGACTCTCCCCCGAGAAGAATTGTCATCTCCTGATCGAAGCGTATGAAAACCTCAAGCCATCCGTAAAACTAGTACTTGCGGGCGGATCGAGTCATTCGGATGCGTACGTTAGGGGATTGCGAAAACATCAGAGTGATCAAGTCCGAATTTTCGATTGGATGTCGGGAGAAGCTCTGGATGAGCTTCTCACCAATGCGTGCCTGTTCGTATTGCCGTCGGACTTGGAAGGCCTGTCGCTGGCCTTGTTGGATGCAATGGGCGCCGGGGTTTGCGTGCTCGCCAGCGATATTCCTGAAAACCTCGAAGTGGTGGACGGAGCTGGTTACACATTCGAACGTGGCGATGTGATTGCGCTTGAGAGAATGTTGAAATTGCTGATTGAGAATGCGGGCCTTCGAGAAAGCGCCGCGGAGAGAGCAAGAGAGCGCATTCAAAATCACTATCTTTGGCCGCAGATTGCGAGCCAGATCGAAGACATCTACATGGATGTGATGGACAGACCGCGCGACGCACGCAAGCCTCCATTAGCAGTTGAGGAAGGTCGCGGCGCGGCGGGCAGCCAAGTAGCGTGAAATCTCGGTTCCGTTGCCAAAATAACGGAACATTCTCTTTCACTCAGTGAGAAACGGCTTTGGTTTGGTTTCGTCCCTCGCATATTATTCCTGAATGTCCGCTGTGCCCGAAAGTCCTATTGTTCTGAGCTTCGAAGAGGCGCGCCACTTGGTGGAGGAACATGCCGCCAAATTGCGTCCTCGCGGGAAAGAGTTAACTCCATTGCTTGGCGCGGTGGGAATGATTCTCGCAGAGCCTGTGTTCGCAGATCGTGATTTCCCACCTTTTCACCGCGCCGCGCGGGATGGATATGCGCTTCGCGCGGCTGACGTGCAAAATATTCCGGCGACATTGCAGATTATTGGAGAGATCAAAGCTGGCGCCCGGGAAAATTCTGCGATGCGAATCGAAACGGGGCAAGCCGCCTCGATCATGACCGGGGCTCCGGCTCCCTCGGGCGCAGACGCAGTAGTGATGGTCGAGCACACATCGCGAACAGATGATAAACGGGTCGAAATCGGGAGAACGATTTCTTCAGGAGATAATATCGTTCCGGCGGGCTCGGAAGCGAAGCGCGGCGACCGATTGCTTTCCCAGGGAACGCGATTGGATCATGCCGCCATCGGCGTTGCGGCTTCAGTTGGAAGGGCGCACCTGCTCGTATATTCGAAGCCTAGGATCGCGATATTGGCGACTGGCGATGAGCTTGTGGACGTCTCGGCCAAGCCGGGTCCAACTCAGATTCGAAACTCCAATGGTTATTCGCTGGCTGCGCAGATTCAAGCCGCGGGCGGTGAGCCGGTTCTGCTTCCCATCGCGCGGGATGAGACATCGCGGCTTCGCGAATTAATCGCCGACGGATTAGAAGCCGATCTGCTGCTGATCAGCGGCGGAGTCTCGATGGGAAAATATGACCTGGTCGAGCAAGTATTGAAAGAATTCGATACTGAATTTTTCTTTACTTCGGTGAAGATTCAACCAGGACGTCCGGCAGTCTTTGGACGAGTGCCGTGTGGCGCGGGAGCTCCCGCCCGCGATGGGACTTCAACCGGATATTTTTTCGGCCTTCCGGGGAATCCAGTCTCGACTATGGTCACGTTCGAACTATTCGCGAGACCGATGATCGAAGCACTAGCCGGCATGTCGCCACGCAAACTTATTTTCCTGCACGCAAAATCGAAATCGGAAATAAAAACCAAGACCGGCCTGAAGCGTTTCTTACCGGCGATTCTATCCGGCGAATTCGAGCATGCAGAAGTCGAATTGGCAGGCTGGCAGGGGTCAGGAGACATCGCCGCGACCGCGCGGGCGAATTGCTATGTCGTGATTTCGCCGGATCGTGAACGGATTGGTGCGGGGGAATGGGTTTCGGTAATGCTGCGATGAGCCAATTTCAGACGAGGCACCTGCCCTGCGCGTTCTTGTAAATGATTCGAGACGTGTTCCGATCTTGTCACTCATCGCACTCTAAAAATCTCTTGCGTTCGCCACCTACAGATGTAACGCTCACAGCGGAGAGAGCCATCCATGTGCTTTTCAGCGACAGCCAACTTTGTCGGTAGCGGAGTTCTGGGCGCGGTCGGCGTGGTGACGTTGACCAAGGTGAAGCACAAGCGCGAACTGCTTTTTGCGGCGCTGCCGGTGCTGTTTGCCATCCACCAATTCATCGAAGGATTCGTCTGGCTCGGCTTCGACAAAATTCTCTCGCCCACGGTGACGCACGATATGGGCGCGGCCTTCATGCTTTATGCGCAGGGACTACTCCCGTTTCTATTGCCGCTAAGCGTTTATCTTTTCGAGCCCGACAAGAAAAGCCGCGCGAGCATGCTGCCCTTCGTCGTGCTCGGCGTAGGAACGGCGCTGTACATACTCTGGGCGTTGACGGCGTATCCGTTACAACTTTTCGTCAGGGGAAACAGTATCGTGTACATCAATCAGGCGACGAACAATACGGCGGTTGCCGTGCTTTACGTGATTGTCACTTGCGGCTCGCTATTTTTCTCTAAGATAAAAATGATGGTAGTCTTCGGCGCGGCAAACCTGGCAATTCTCCTGGTCGTAATGGCATTCAAGCGCTACGCCTTTACGTCACTGTGGTGCGCGTACGCGGCAATAGCAAGCGTGATCATCCTCGGGTATTTCTGGAAGAGCATTGAAGAGCGGCCATTTCGGTACGCGTAGGGAGGCTGGGTTGAAATTGTAGGATATCGCAGGTTCGCCATGTATTCGCCTATCCTAAAAGGGACTTAGGAGCGGGCCATGCGTATTGAAGATTGCCACACTGAGGGAGAATTTTGGGTATCGGCTCCTTTGGAACGCGACGAAGCCGAAGCAGACTGGGTTGCGGCGAGTGAAAAAGGAGTCGTCCCGTCATCCTTAATGCGACTTTACTGTAGGGCAAATTTTCTTACTTTTGGCGGTGCGCCAAAGTTTCTCGCCGACGCCGACCACCAATTGTTCAGTTACTTCGGCCTGATGTTGAGAGGTGTGAAAGGGAGCCTCGCAGACGCTGATGAGGAGCTTGCGGGATTCGATCGCGAGGAGGCGAAGGTCTACGATTATGGTAAGCACTTCAGAGGGGAACCGTGGGACTCTGAGGCCCCCGCCCGATCAAAAAGACATTTGCGACTGGTCCTTCTCTCCCTGTGCGCGAGTTTGGACTGCTTGGCGGAACTCACCGCCCTTCTGCTACCGCAGACAATTCCGGGGCTCAAATTGGGAAAGGCAGAATTCAACAGGATAGAAGATTGGCTCAAGTTAGAAGAGCCGTTCCAGCAAGCGATCATTTCTCCACGGCAGTGCAAGGCGAAGGATCTATACGCGGCCCTGAGACCCGTGGTGGAATGCCAAGGCGAGGAGAGTGAATGGCTTCCACTTGCGAAGCTCTTACGAAATAAGGCAGCGCACCTCGGCACCGATCATTTCCGTGAAATGGGATTTCACGACGACAAAAGAGTCTTTTACACTTTCCTGCCTAGGAGGTGGCCTCTACTTTGGGAAGAACACATTAAGATTCGAGAAAACGCGGGTGTGCCCAAAGAAGTGCCCAAGATGGATCAGGTCATAGCTCCGCTAATGCGCCAAGACAAAATCAGCTACCTTCACGGCCTAAGGTCGAGGGTAGCTTCCCTGGTTGAGGCCGCGACTGCCGTGCTCGATTCAGCGTATGAGGAATTTCAGCAATTCGAGGTCGACGCTGAATTGCTTGAAAGCCTCAAAGCCAGCCGGAAGGAATTTGCATTCATGGCGTTTACCAGTGGGCGATAATTCTCGAAGCTGGAATCGAATGGGTCACTTCCTTCGCAGCTAACCAGGCCCATCCCCGATCCAATATTTCACACTTAAGCGCTAGTGTCTCGTTCGCGTTGGTTACTGTCAGTATTGCCGCACTGACCCAGCTTTCTACCTACTACTGATTTCTCCGGTAGATAATGGTTTTTGGGCCGCCGTCGATGATCTTGAAATCTGCCGGCACCGTAAATAGCGAGGGGTCCGGCTCCCCGCGCACGATGTTCGTTAACTGGAATGTCTGTTCTCCCATTCGCGGATCGTTCCGTTTGCTGGAGACAATCGTTTTGAGATCAGGCGAGGTCCATACTTCGGTAACGATAGTGATCGCTTGCTCGTTTCCTATTTGACCAGCAGGAATCGTGCGCGTAGTGCGAACCCCATTTGCAACGACGCTTTCCATCGTTTGCGAGCCAAGGGACTCGGTGGTTTTCCCAGACTGATCATCCTCTAGATGTCTCGCGAGGGCAATCATGGGAGGTGGCGGCCCAGGAACAGGAGGCATACCGCCGACGGGTGTTTGTATGAAAAACGTGCCGGAGCCCATGACCTCTTGACCAGGTGCTCCGTCCGGAGGGGTGGGATGTTTCCACGCAGTTTTGTCACTCAAGTTAAGGGTGTATGAAGTGCCCGCAACAGGGTCTCGGATGAATACGAGATGCGGGGCGTTCGTGGCGGAAAGATTGCCAATCGGCGGCAGAGGAGCGTCCTGCCGTGTGCGGCCCTGTGAATCCCGCGCGACCGTTCCGGTGTTGGTTTGAACGATGCGATTGCCATCCGCCAGGGTCTGGATGGACTCGTTGGTTGTCGTAGCGGAATAGGGCGCGCCCTTAATCGGCGCTGCTGGCCCTCTTTCGAACGATCCCATGATTTGACCGGCGGGACCGGCGCTTTGATACATCACGTTGCCCGCATCCTGAGCGAACGCGCAGGAAGAAACTGCGAGAATAAGAAAGATCAATGCGAGTTTCATTTTGCTTCTCCTTTTTCAAATCGGTTAACTCACGGCTGAAGACGAAGTCCTTGAGCCGATCCATCGGCCGCAATGTCCAGATCAGCAACAAAGTTGATCCCCTCGGGGACAGCGCCAGGGGGGAACATGGCTTCCTCCGGGATGACGATCTGGATGGCGGGTCCAGCTGGCGTCCAACTCGCATCTGGTGTCTTCATACGCGAAAGTGAACGTTGGCGATGGACGGCCTTGAAGGGCGTTGGCGCAGTTTCTGGGACGATCGCTGTGGAGGCCAGTGTCTCTTGCGGACGTACCGGAATTTGTTTGATGGGTGCCCGCAAGAAGAACACCAGGGACAGCACAGCGGCCGCTGCAACGCCTGATAGGACAGGCACCCAGTGCCGTAGGCTTGAAGGAGTCTTCTGGTCCACTGCGGCGTCGCAGTAGGCGACGAGACTGGCGCTCACTTGCTCATACGCATCCATGCGGCGCCGGCATTCCGCACAGGCAAGGACGTGATGCTCGACATCCGCGGCTTCGCTGTCTAGGAGCTCGTGGTCCATCCACGCAACCAGCTTTCCTGAATAGTCACACATTGCATTTCTCCGCTAGTTTCTTGATTGCGCGATCCACCGTATCGGCTACGGTGGAGGTTGAAATCCCGAGGACTTCGCCGATCTCGCGATAACGCAAACCACCCGCGCGAAGCAGTAGGCATTCCCGCTCGGATGCCGTCAGCAGGCGCATCGCCTTTCCCAGCCGGCGAAATTTTTCCTTTTCGAGCACGACCTCTTCCGGCGTCGCTGCCTGCGAAATCGCATCGAGGTCGGGATCGAGCGGTGTGCCGAAACGCCGATCATAAGTGTGCTGCCGATTTCTGGCCTGATTATGTGCGACACGAAACAGCCAGCTGCGAATGTTATCTCGCGGCCCGCCCGAGACCAGGTGCTTGTGCAGGCTAAGAAAAGCGTCTTGTACGACATCCTGCGCTTCGTCACTCGAGAGCCCCAGGCATACCAGATATCGGAGCAGTGGTCTGCGCAATTCGCGATACAGAGTGGTAGCCTCGCATGAGTCGGTCGCAAAGTGCGAGAGAGGCAGAATTAATGGTAAGGAATCGCCACTCATAAAAGCCTCTGCATCGCGTCTCTATTCATAGAACAAGTTAGGCTTCTGATTTTCCGGTGTGAAGGTCAGGTTATCCGAATCCCAGATAGCTTCTAGTAAGATAATCCTTCTGCAATGCCCAAAAGACTCTCCCACTACGACCGTGCGGGACGCGCCTCGATGGTGGATGTTTCCGCCAAGGCCGCGACGAAACGCTCCGCCGAGGCTAGCGC
>DASYGR010000237.1:0-5749 GCA_035999525.1 Terriglobales bacterium | reverse complement strand
CGATACCAGACCCGCAACTATAACAATGGCAAACGGTCGTTGGGTATCGGATCCAATACCGGTGGAGAGTGCCGCCGGAAGAAGGCCCAGACACGCGACGAGAGCAGTCATCATGATAGGGCGAAGCCTCAGCAGGGAAGCTTCCCGGGTAGCGGTTCTTATGTCTTTTCCTTCCAGGCGAAGTTTGTTGATGTAGGAAACGAGAATGACCGCGGTTTCAACCGAGACTCCGAGAAGAGCTAGAAGCCCTAGTACGGAGGAAACACTGAAAGGTGTATGGGTGAGCTTCAACGCAAACAGAGCCCCAACGGGCTGCGTGATAATTACTCCTATCGCAATACTGACGGGAAACTTGAGATTGCCGTACAACGCGAACAAAATCATGAAAATCAAACCGATCGCCAAGGGGCCGATAATTGAGAGTTGTGCTCCCGCGGCAACCAGCTGGCTGTATTCTCCTCCCCAAGCCAGAGTGTAGCCTTGCGGCAGGCGGACGGCTTTGTTCACCGCTCTTTGCCCGTCTTCGACAGCGGTTGCCAGGTCTCTTCCTGCAATGCTGTACTGCACGCCAATGTAGCGGGAATTATTTTCGCGATAAATGAATGATGCGCCGTTACCTTGGGTAATTGAGGATAGTTGGGAAAGCGGAATCTGTTGCCCGTCGGGAGTTCCTACCAGCAAGTTTCCGATTTCACTTGCGTTACTACGAAATTGCGGCTGCATTCTCACGACAAGATCGAATAATTTTTCTCCTTGAATCACTTGCGTGACCGCCTGCCCACCAACAGCGGCCGAGATGACGGCTTCCACATCGGCAACATTAATGCCGTAGCGCGCAATCTTGTCGCGATCCACGTCAATCAGCAAGTCGGGTTGTCCCAGCTCGCGAACTACGGTGAGTCCAGTGAAGCCGGGGACGTGGCTCAGCGCGTTTTTGATTTGAATGGCTTTGTCCTGAAGTACATTGAGATCTTCGCCATAGATTTTTACCGCTAAGGAACTTTTTAGTCCGGTAAGCGCCTCATCCACCGCGTCTTCGGCGGGCTGAGTGTAGTTGAAAATAATTCCCGGGAAGGCAGTCAGCTTTTTATTGATGGATTCAATCAGGGCATCTTTGGTCGGGGTATCGCCCTCCCATGACTTGTCTTTGTAGGGTTTTAGACCCACGTAGAATTCGCAATTAAAAAACCCGGTGTGGTCGGTGCCGTCATCAGGACGCCCCAGTTCGGAGGCAACTACAGTGATCTGTGGATACGACATAAGGACGGCGCGAATCTGCGGAGCGATACTGCTGGCCTCCTCAAAAGAAATTGTGTACGGCATTGTCGCCCGCACCCAAAGAGCACCCTCGTCGAGGTGTGGCATGAATTCGCCGCCAATAAATGGGACAAGGCACAGACTCGCGGCGAAGATCAAAGTCGAGATCAACATGACGAGTTTGGGACGATCCAAAGCCCAGTCCAATTGCTTCGCATATTGTTCCTTCATCCATTCGTACGAACGGTTTCTTTTTTCGCGTACTCCCTTCTTAAACCAATACGACGCAAGCACTGGAGTCAGGGTAAGGGTGAGGATGAGAGCGCCAACCAGGGCGAAGGACATGGTCTCAGCCATTGGGTGGAAGAGTTTCCCTGCGGGACCACTAAGCGCATAGATGGGAAGGTATCCGGCTAGAATGACTGCAACGGAATAAAAGATGGGGCGATCAACATCCTTCGCGGCGGCGATGATGACTTCGTTCAGAGAGTAAGACTGTCCCTCCCTCAGTGCCAGTTCGCGATAAATGTTTTCCATCATCACGACCGTGCCGTCAACGACAATGCCAAAGTCAATTGCGCCAATTGAGAGGAGATTGGCCGCTCCGTCGTGCGCATGCAGCGCGATGAACGCGAATAGCAAGGACAGCGGGATCGTTACGGCAACAATAATGGCGGCGCGGAAGCTGACGAGAAAGAAAATCAGTACCAACAGCACCAAAATCATGCCGCGCAAAAGGTTGTTCTCGACGGTCTCCGTCGTAAGCTGGACGAGCTGGCTACGATCGTAGAAGGGGTGAATCTTCACGTCCGGTGGGAGAATGCGCTTGTTCAGTTCCTCAGTTTTCGCCTGCACGGCCTTCAGTACATTTTGAGTCTGATCGCCACGCAGCATGAGTATGACGCCTTCGACCGCGTCGTCGTTCTTCTCAAAGCCGAACTCACCCAAACGGGGAGCGTGACCGATGACGACGTCTCCAATGTCACGGACCCGAATGGGCACACCCTTGTTCGCGCCAACGACAACATCGCCAATGTCCTCCGTGTTACGGAGCAGTCCAATGCCGCGCACATAATAGAACTGGCCACCCTGGGAATAGAATCCGCCCCCGGCATTCGCGTTGTTGGCGGCCAAAGCGGTGAGAACTTGGGGAATGGTCAGGTGGTACCCGTAAATACGCGCAGGATCAAGCAGCACCTGATATTGCATGACGGTGCCCCCGAATCCCGAATCGTCGGCCACTCCGGGAACCGACTTGTAGGCTCGCTGAACGACCCAGTCCTCAATAGTTTTAAGTTCCTGCGGACTACGATCTGGACTTTCGAGGACGTAGCGATAAACCAAGCCACTGGGGCTAAACAGCGGCGCCATGTTGGGAGTTACGCCAGTGGGAAGAGTGGCTTGCGCGATCCGTTCGAAGACGATTTGCCGCGCAAAGTAATCATCCGTGGTGTCTTCGAAAGTGAGGATTACGTCCGAAAGGCCGTAGAGCGAAATCGAGCGCATCACGATCATGTGCGGGATGCCATTCATCTGAAGTTCGATCGGAAGCGTTACCAACCGCTCGACTTCTTCCGCTGCGTGATCAGGCCATTGGGTGATGAGTTCGACCTGTGGAGGAGCCAGGTCGGGATACGCATCCACGGGCATTCGGCGAAATGACAGGATTCCGCCTATGGTGATGAACAGGGTCAGTGTGAGAACCAGGAAGCGCTGACGGAGAGCGGCTTGGACGAGTCGGTGAATCATTTGGGGGTACTGATTTTCGGACTGTTCACCTCTAGACTGTTCATTTCGCTTTCAAAAAGCCGCGCTCCGGAAGAAAAGCAGATTCCTCGCGTCCCGGTGTTGAGGTTCGTCGCCGTGCGATGGCTCGGAATGACAACTCAAAGGAAAAGTTTTCATCGCGACTGCCAACTCATCGTTGCAGCGAATTTGCGAACTGTAGGAAGAGGCTTCCATTGCCGACAATCTGATCGCCCGGTTTTATGCCGCTGGTGATTTGCGTTTGCCCGCCAAGATTTTCACCGAGGGTAACGCCACGCCTGCCAAATTGATTCGAGCCAACTTCGGCATAAACAAATGGCTGGTTCTCGTTGTCGCGGAGAACTGCGGAGTCTGGCAACGCAATCGCATCTTTGATTGTTCCAGCGTTTACGGTCGCATTCACGAACATATCCTTCTTCAGCTTCTCGCCGGGATTACTGGTTTCTATGCGCGCCTGAAGTGTTCGCGTATTTGGATCCAAGGCGGCGGCGATGTACGAGATGCGTCCGTGAAAAACATCTGCATACGCGTCAGTATGAATGGCAACCTGGTCTCCGACCTTCACATAGGGAAGATCATTTTGATAAACGTTCACCAGCACCCAGACCGTGCTCATATCAGAGATCGTGAAGCACTGGGTGGTTCCGGGCTGAATGAATTGACCTGCCGAGACCAGTTGCTCAACGACTTCGCCACTGATGGGAGCGCGAACCGGAACCTCGAAGGATGGCGGAGCTTTCACCAGAGCGTCGGGATCTGTGATTCCCATGACCTTCAGGGCAGCGGCCGCTGACGCCATATCCCCGCCGGCTTGTACTTCGGCCGATTCGGCTTGTTCCAGATTCTGCTCCGCGATTGCCTGATGCTGATATAAATCCTTCGCGCGCGCATAGGCTTTTTGGGCTAACAGGTATGCGTCTTTGGCTTTCAGGTAGTTGCTGCGCAATTGCGAGTAATCGGGACTCGCGACGTATAGCATGGGTTGGCCCTTCGTAATCTTCTGACCGGGAACCACCGCAATTCTGCTGACGGGGCCGCTGACCTGGGTGATTACGGGAGTCGTGCGGAAACCGTTGTAGGCGACCGCACCGGTAAGCCGCAGGGTGCGGGTGAGAGTCGTGGGTTGAACTGTTACGACTTGCACATGCGACGTCTGATCTTGCGGAATCGTGAACAATTCCGGGTTGTTGTCGGCCTGTGAACTTTCCTCAGTGGTGTAGGTTTTTGATCTCTGGCAACCGCTCAGAGCTAGAGTTGCGCTTAACAACCCAACTTCGAGAAACGTTCGAATTCCTGGGCGCCGTCTGAGCGAGAAATATTTCATCGGATGGTTCTCGTTCCTACGGCTTCTTTCAATTGTTCCATTGCAGTCATGTAGGATGCCAACTGTTGCCGGTAACTCAGTTGGATGGCGCGATAACTGCGTTCGGCATCCAGAAAGTCCAGGAGGCTGGCCGCGCCTCGCTTATATGCGTACTCACTGATGTCGCGAGAATCCTGGGCCTGTTTGAGATAACCCGAGAGATAGAGTTGTGTGACTTTTTCGTTGCTCTTGATCGCCTCATAGGCATTCTCAACATCCGACATTACCGTATCACTGGCCGATTGCTGCGATTCCTGCGCTTGTGTCAGAGCATATCGTGTCCGGGCGATTTCGCCCTGATTTCGATTGAAGATTGGCAAATCCATCCCGAGGAAGATGGACGCGGAATTCTGGCCAGAAACGTGGCTGAAGTCATAGGTGGTGCTCAAGTCCTGTTTCCCGTTTGCTTTTGCCAGCAGGATTTGACTCTGGGCAGCCGTGATACCGAGTACCGCCGCCTGAAGGTCGGGACGTTCGCGCAAGGCTTGTGCCTGCAAATCTTCCATGCTTGATTTCAACGGTTGGTAAGCCAAATCGCCTTCGACGTCGTAGTCCGCGGGCACAGCGTCATAGCCCAGCAATTCCCTTAGGCCGATAAGGGCTTGCACTTTGGCGAGTTCAGCGGAAGACACGTCGGTCTGAAACTGCAACATTTGTAATTTGATCTTGAGGTAGTCGGCCTCGCTGATAAAACCAACTTTATACTGTTGCTCACCAATGTCCACGGTCCGCTGAAAACCCTTCAAGTCTTCGTTCGCGAATTGCAGCGTGGACTCGGCGAGTAACACGTTGATGAACTGCTGCGCCACGTTAAAGGTCAGCGTGCGCTCCATGTCCGTGACTTGGGCTTTGGTGACGGAAGTCTGATCACGAGCAGCCTGGAGGCGGCGCTGCCGCTTGCGTCCCCGTTCAAAGAGGTATCCGATGCCGACATCAAACTGTTGAGTCAGGTTCAGGTCGTCCACTGAAAAAGCACTAGGAGTAAAAATTGGAATGAATTGCGAGTCAAATCCGAGCGTCGGATTCGGACGAAGGTTCGCAGTAATCTCTTGCGCCTCGTTCTGAAATACTAAAGTTCGTGCGGCTTTGAGCGAGTGATTGTGAGTCATCGCGAGATCAATGGCCTGGTCGAGAGTGATGAGTTTTGGAGTTTGAGCGCTTAATGGAACTACTAGAATCAGAAATACAGCTGTCAGTATTTTCAATGCAAGAGCTGAAATGGGGTGCTTCTCCGATGGGAATAAGTCTCTCCCGCCCCCCTCGCCGGGGGTGGCTATTAAGGAAATGGATGTGAGCAATCCTCCGGCGTCAGAAGAGCGATCTTGCATTGGTTTTCGTGACAATTGTAAGGGAATGCTTACA
>DASYGR010000231.1:0-8062 GCA_035999525.1 Terriglobales bacterium | reverse complement strand
TCGTCCGCCGTTAAGCTCAGAAGACATCATGCGCAATGCAAAGACCTACATGGCGCAGGTTTACAAAATTCTCAATCGCGCGACCACGCAAACGCGCTTCAACAGCGAGTGGCTGGCGAAGATGGGTGGTGAAGATTGGATTCGACTAGCGGCGAAATACACTGTGTCACAAATGCTCGAACGCGAGGAGTTTCACAAACGTTTTCAGGAAGAGAAGCCCATCGCGCTCCACGAACTTCTGTATCCCTTGTCACAGGGATATGACTCGGTCGCTCTCAAGGCCGACGTTGAACTGGGCGGCACGGATCAGAAATTTAATCTTCAGGTCGGACGCGAGCTTCAGCGCAGTTATGGCCAGGAATCACAGGTAGTGCTCACCATGCCGATTCTCGAAGGCCTCGACGGCGTGCAGAAGATGTCGAAGTCGTTCGGCAATGCGATCGGCATTCAGGAACCGCCACTCGAAATGTACGGCAAGCTCATGTCAATTTCAGACGAGATGATGTGGAGATATTACGAACTCTTGACGGATGTCCAGATTCCAGAAATCGAAAAGATGAAGCGTAATTCGCATCCGATGGAATCCAAGAAAGACCTCGCACGGCAAATTGTGACCGACTTCCACTCTCCGGAAGCGGCAGTAAAAGCCGGAGAGGACTGGGCAAAGCAATTTCAGAAGCAGGAGATCCCCGAAGATGTCGAAGAGCTGACGCTCGAAGTGGCGGAGAAGAAAATGAGGCTCGATAAACTACTCGCTCAAGCCGGCCTCGCGGACTCCGTTACCGACGCCGCGCGGAAACTCAAGCAGAAATCAGTAAAGGTCAACGGAGAATTGAAGAGCGATCCGGTTACTTATTTGGACGTCGAACAAACGGTTACGCTCCAGGTAGGAAGAAAGATCAAGAAAGTTCGCTTCACACCCGCACCGTAAGCCCGAGCAGTGGCGAGCTGCCGACCCTGGGTGTAAACTCACAATCTATTCCCGACTCAGGAGATGACGGCATTGAGAGCATTTCTTTTCGGCTTAATTCTCGGCGTAATCGCGATACCTGTCGGCGTATATTTTTATTTCGCGACCGGAAGCGCGCCCGTAGCCACGGCTGCGCAAGCCATGCCTTTCGAAAAAACGCTGGCTCACAAAGCGCTCGACGCCCGCGTCAAAAAAGAGATGCCGCATACCGTCCCGGTTGCCGCGGATGAATCCACATTCCGCGCCGGTGCCCAGGTCTATCGCGACAATTGCGCAGTCTGCCATAGCTTTTCGGATGGCAATCCCAGCGCCATTGCGAAAGGAATGTTTCCCCGTCCTCCCAGGCTTTTGCAAGGCAGAGGCGTCACCGATGACGAGCCCGGAGAAACTTATTGGAAGGTTGCAAACGGCATTCGCCTGACTGGCATGCCCGCTTTCAATCAATCGCTCTCGGACCAGCAAATGTGGCAGGTCAGTCTTCTGTTGGCGAATGCCAACAAGTTGCCGGACTCGGTCAAGTCGCTACTTACCCAGCCCAAAAACCCGCCTGCCATCGGAAGTATCGTCCCCTCGCAAGCCGCATCTCCTTAGCCCAACACGCATTGACTTGCGTTCATGGCAATTTCACTCGCGGCGAATCCGCAGCGGGGTTTTACGCATCTTATTTTGAACGCTCGTTATGCAAGATGAATTGAGGTAGCCCGGAAACTTTTGCCGGGCTGGAAAATAATTACATGGACAAGAAAAAGCTCGATTATTTCAAGAAACGGCTGGAAACCAAGCAGGAAGAGCTGCGCCGCATGGTGAGCCGTATCGAACAAGACGGACGCACCGTGGACGAAGACTCCACACAGGACATAGCCGACCGCGCCGCCAGCTCTTATACCAAGGAATTTCTTTTCAACCAAAGCAACAATGATCGCCAACTCCTGCAAATGGTGGAGAGCGCATTATCACGGACGCGCGATGGCACGTTTGGAGAATGCATTTCCTGCGGCAAAGAAATCAATGCCAAGCGACTGGAAGCCGTCCCATGGACGAGACACTGCATAGAATGTCAGGAGAAGTTGGAACAGGGCAGGTTAGAAGAAGTGCCCAAGTGATCTGCTGGCATCGGCTGATTTCGGCGGTGCGGCTGGTTTAAAGTTGTTTCCAGATTTCCCGGAAGTCATAGAATCCTGTCTTGCCCGCCAGCCATTCGGCTGCCTTCACCGCTCCCTCGGCGAATCCACGGCGCGATTTGGCGTCATGGCAAAGGTAGATCGTGTCGTTCAGAGAATTCAGAATCACCTCGTGCATTCCGACCACATCGCCCTCGCGGAACGACGTAATTTCCAGTTCTGTCTCCGACGCCTCATGGACAATTCTTTGTAATTCCGCCGCCGTGCCCGAAGGGGCGTCTTTTTTGTGAACGTGATGCCGTTCGAAAATCTGCCCCGAATATTGATGCTTCAACGCGGCAGCAGAGGTACGCGCAACTTCATAGAACAGGTTGACGCCAATCGAAAAGTTCGCGCCGTAAACAAACCCAGTTCCAGCTTCCTCCACCAGGCGGCGAATTCTTGGCAAATCGGTGGTCCACCCAGTCGTGCCGACGATCACATTCTTTTTAGCGCGCACACACGAGTCGATGTTTTGCACCACCACAGCGGGAGTCGTGAAATCAATCACGGCGTCAACGGCGCGCAGTAAGTCCGGAGTCAGCGCAGCGGCGTTTTGATTCTGCTGCCCGCCCAAAACCTTCACATCGTGGCCGCACTGAGAAGCAACTTCCGCCACCAGTGATCCGGTTTTTCCACGCCCTAATATGAGCAGTCTCATGTCTGCCGGAACCTTCTAGTCAAACACTGCCGGATCCAACTCAGAAAAAAACGCTTTGTGCAGCCGTTGAACGACTCCGGGCACGGCATCTTCTTCAATCACGAACGTCAGATTAATTTCCGAGGCGCCCTGCGAGATCATTCGAATATTCACGTCTGACAATTCGCCAAATACTCTTCCTGCGATCCCCGGAACTTGCCGCAAATTTTCTCCAACCAGGCAGACGATTGCTTTACGGCCTTCGTATTTTACATCCGCAAGTTTAGCTAAATCGGCGGCAAGCGTTGGAATGGATTCGTTGGAGTCCACCGTCAAAGAGACGCTGACCTCGGATGTTGAAACCACATCTACCGGCACACGATGCCGGTCGAAAGCCTCGAAAATTGCTCGCAGAAAACCGTGAGCGAGCAGCATGCGGGGAGCCGCGACATCTACAATGGTGATGCCCTTCTTCACCGCAATGGCTTTGAAAACATTTTTGCAGCGCGGAGTACGCGCCGTTATCAGCGTGCCCTCGCACGCCGGATTCCGCGAATTCAGCACCTGCACCGGAATATTCTTCTGAATAGCGGGCAAGACGGTTGCGGGATGAAGCACCTTCGCGCCAAAGTACGCCAATTCGGCCGCCTCATCAAAACTGATTACCTTGATGCGACGTGCGTCGCGGCACAAATGTGGGTCGGTAGTCATCATGCCATCCACGTCGGTCCATATCTCGATTCTCTGCGCGCCCATCCCTGAGCCCACGATCGCCGCAGAAAAATCCGAACCGCCGCGCCCGATGGTAGTCGTGATGCCCGTCTTGGTCGCACCAACAAAGCCGCCCATCACCGGTACTCGACCGCTGTCGAGTAGTGGTTGAATCCTTGCGCCAAGTTGCTGGTTAATTTCGTCCCACAGCGGTGTGGCGCGAGTGAATGTATTATCGGTCACGATGCATTGGCGCGCATCCACTACTTCGGCATCAATATGGTGCGCACAAAGCGCCGCACAGACAATTTTGCAGGAAAGGATTTCGCCAAACGAGGCAATATGATCGGAAGTGCGCGGGGTAAGCTCGCCAACAGCGCTGATTCCGCGGATGAGTTCGTCGAGCGCTTCGAAATCCGCGCCGAGATCGCCGTGAAGCCCGCTGAATAATGCTGTCCCTAATAACTCGCCGGCGGTATTGTAATGACGCTCGCGAAGGGCACGGGAAATGTTCAGTGCCGTGTCGCGTTCACCGGCCCCGGCGGCTCTGCCCAGCGTCAACAATTGATCCGTGACCCTGGCCATTGCACTCACTACCACCACGGGAGTTTGCTCAAGGCGGCCCGCAACGATTCCCACGACACGCTTGATGGATTCGGCGTCGCCGACGGACGTCCCCCCGAACTTCATGACGATCATCTCTGTCAACCTGAGCGCAACAAGTCTATTCGCTCAGCGAATAGACTTGAGAAGTCGAAGGACCCCTGCACCCTTTTTTTCTCACGGCGATAATTGGAACAGATCAGCGGCCGCTCCCGCGATCCAGCCAACATCAATCCAGATAACCCTGCGCCTTGAGAAGTTCAGCGTTCAACAGGGCAGCGCCAGCGGCGCCACGGATTGTGTTGTGAGACAAAACGGTGAACTTCCAATCGAGCACTCCGCAGGGACGTAAACGACCGACCGTAGTGGTCATTCCTTTCCCTGATTCGACGTCGAAGCGCGGCTGCGGCCGGTCGGGCATTGCGAGGTATCGCACTGGCTCGACTGGTGCGCTGGGCAATTTCAACTCCTGCGGTAAGCTTCGAAAACCGTTCCATGCCTCAATGATCTCTTGCGGTTGCGCTTTCTTGCGCAGCTTCACGGAAATGGACTCGGTGTGCCCATCCTCGACTGCCACGCGATTGCACTGTGCGCTCATGGAAAAATCGGCGGAAACAATTCCTGCGCCGTTCAGGTTGCCTAAAAGTTTCCGCGTTTCTTCCTCCATCTTTTCTTCTTCCTTGCCGATATAAGGAATCACGTTTCCGAGAATATCCATCGAAGCCACTCCCGGATATCCCGCGCCGCTGATCGCTTGCATCGTGACCGCCATCACCGTTTCAATACCGAAGATCTTTTGCAAAGGTTTGAGGGCGAGCACCAGGCCAATAGCCGAGCAATTCGGATTCGTGACAACAAACCCTCCCGACTTCTTCCGCCACGACTGGCACTCCAGCAGCTTAATGTGATCGGGATTTACTTCCGGAATCACGAGCGGAACATCTTTCTGCATTCTCAACGCGCTGGAGTTCGTAATTACGGCGCAACCGGCCTCGGCAAACAACGGCTCCATTTCGGCAGCAATGGACGCATCGAGCGCGGCAAAAATAAGCTTGGGCCCGCCATCGGGCTTCGCGGGTGAAACGCGCATATTGGCGACGCGGGCAGGAATTGCCGTCTTCAACTTCCAACGCGCCGCCTCCCCATACAACCGGCCCTCGGAGCGGTCGGACGCAGCCAGCCATGCCACCTCGAACCACGGGTGATCTTCCAGCATCTGAACAAATCTTTGCCCGACGATTCCGGTCGCGCCCAGTATTCCTACAGAAATCTTGTTCGCCATAGGTATGTTTGAATTTTACAACAGTGCGAGTCCGGCTCAGTGCTCCATTACCGCGGAAACCGCATGCGAGCTTTCAAATGTCGCTAGGCTTAAGACCAGTTTTCTTCGCAATTCTTGCGAGCATGCGGGGGCCTAATTGTTCATATTGTGCATTATGAAAGGGACCAAACATAATCCCTAACGCCGCGCAAGCACGCACGAATATCTTTGACTCATTTGATTGGTTATTCCTGCTATGGACGCGGACTGATCTCCGTCCCGAACGAATAGTCATTCAACGGTCCGAAGCGTTTCTTCTCCGCGTACAGTCGCCAACGCCTCCAGACAATCCGCAGGCTGGCCATCACTGGGATGGAAAGATAAACGCCGAGGACGCCGGCAATCTCAGCGCCCGCGAGCACTCCAAAAATAGCCGCCAACGGATGCAATTCGAGGCTCCGGCCCATAATCCGAGGGGAAATCACGTAATCCTGAATCAATCTCCACGCGGCTAGGAAAATAAGCAATACTAGCCAGTGCGGGTAAGTCATCAGGACTGCCACGCCAATAATCACCATTGCGGCAACCAGCGGACCGACCACTGGGACGAACTCCATCACTCCCCCCGCCGTGCCTAACACCAGCGCGTAGGGAACGCTCATTGCCGACATGAAACCGGTATAGACCACCCACGACAAAGCTGCCAGCGTCAGCTGGGCGCGAATAAAATGCGCCAGCATCTGGTTCATGTCATCCAGCACGCCTTGCAAAAATTCGCGTTGTGGCTTCGTTTGAACAAGCGATAGCGCAACGTCGCTGAACGCGCGTCCATCCCTCAGGAAGAAAGCCGCCAGCAGGGGTACTACGATGATCAACCACGACTGCTGGGCGACTTCGGCGATTCGGATACCCAGCCGTTGCGCGAGATGAACAATATCGTTTTGATGCTGGTTTAGAAAGTCCTTTAGCCGGTTGATTGTGGCCCGGCTCCAACCATGTTGACTGCCGATTGTTTCGGTAATTTCCCCCAGGCCGCTGGTGGAGACTTTGCCTTGAGAGGTTGGCAACGCGGTCGTCAGTTTTTGCGCTTGGCGTCCAATCTGTGGCCCCACGAAGAAGAAAAATGTAATCAGAAGCGCAAGCAGTAATACATAAATCGCTGCGATCGCACCGCCGCGGCTGTGCATCCACTTCTCGCATCGTGATACCGCAGGGTCCACCAGGTAGGCAAAAAAAACAGCGAACAGGAACGCGATCAACGTATGATGCGCGACGTAGAGAAAACCCAGCACCAGCGCGAAGAGCAGAACGGTAATCAGAACGCGACTGGTACGTACGTCAATCAACGACATCGGAGTGCAATCTGGGGTTTATCATTGGTACTCCCCTTCTCTGTAGGAAGATAACAAACTTTAAGCCAAAAACGCGATCCAGTAATTGTTGTTGCGTACCGTGCCGCTTACTTCTAGACTAAATCGGATTTTCCTCCACAACGATACAGGTGCACGCTAACTTATATCGCTCGCCTGACGGACGTGATATAGCAACGGTGGCTACCATTTCGGTTTCCCACTTCCTGCCCCACCTCTTGCGAGTTGCCGCCCTCATATCGGTTTCATCTGTCACGGTCCCATGCGCCGCTTCGCCTTTGTTCGTGCTCAGGCTCCGGCGAAAGTACCCATATTCCCAGGGGATCGAGGGTCGCTCGTCAGATTACGGTTAACCATAGGAGGCGTCTTGAGAGAAAAAATTCTGACTATACTGGCGTCAATGTTGTGCACTCTTTTACTTGCCGTGACCGCCGTCGCAACGCCTGCGCCGTCCGACTGTGCTGCACTCAACGCCGCCAAGGGTGAAGGAAAGTTCACGGGGCAAATTTCTACTGCGCCGGACGGCAGTTCCATGACGGTTACGTACGGTGATCAGAGCGTCCTCGTGCACTACAGCAACTCCGTCACCGTCTGCCAGGGCGGACAGCTTGCGTCCCTTGACGCTCTCAAGCAAGGCGCGAGTGTCTCGGTCTTTGGTCCATTGCGGCGCAACGGCAAGAATGTAGAAATAGACGCCGCGAGAATCTTCGTCGCGGGCCGGCCACAAACGACGCAGCCCAGCCCGGAGCCAGCGCGGCCGACGCCACCACCGAGTCCACAACAGGGGCAACCGCCAAATGCCGGGCAAACACAACCGCCTAGTCCCCGGCCGGTGCAGCCCGCCGCAACAGGCCTGCGCCCCATCCCGAACTCCGTGATCCTCGGTGGCGGCACGCACGCCGAAACGATGCAGCGCTTGCACGTGGTTCGCACGTATGCGTTGTCCGATTTGCGCGCGAATTCGCAAGTGACTTTGGGAGTTGCGCGGCTCAATTTCCACCCGATGCTGAACAACCCTCGGGCCCTCTTCAATATTGCGCAAAAGCTGCGCGCTATGCCGCAGCATGTGCAACTCAAAGAGGACACCTCGGAAATCAGCGAAGTCGAGCAGGGATTGGTGATTCACCATGTTCTGACTTACCGCATTCTTCCGGGAAAGTGCAGTGATTCCGGCGCCAAGGCACAAATTGCCAGTGCCGGCATTGAGTGCTTTACACGTGGTTCGACGAGCGAACGCGTTGCGGAGTTCAGCAAGCCCGGCAGTCCACGGTACGTAGCGGACCCGGGAAAACGGCAAGCGGCGATTGCGGCTTACCAGCGCAATACTGCGCTCGGCGCCGCCGACGT
>DASYGR010000222.1:0-17581 GCA_035999525.1 Terriglobales bacterium | reverse complement strand
AAGCTATTTATTTATCTGCATGTTACGGAATTGACACTGCGTCTCGGGGCTAGCCATTTCAGAGTTGGGCAGCTCAGTCGTCTCACTCTGAGATTCTTTCTCACGGGGCGAATCTCTCTGAAGGACAGTGAGAAACTCTTGGGTCTGGACTCGATAGGTGGTTGTCGCGACCTAGATTTGCGTTCCTTCCATTGCGGAAAGCAAGCGACGCGCACTGATACCGAGGTTCACGGCAGCTTCTGTGTTCTTCATTCGTTGGGCTTCGTCGACGCGACGCTGCAAGTAAGTCATCTCATCACGGCCGAGCGCAACCGCCGCGTCGAGGTTTGCTGAGCTCCCGGATTGCTTTTGTTCTTCGCGTGCTAGCGCGACGAGCGCGCGGGCCGCGACGGCCCGCCGAAGATCTTCCGAAAGTTGACCGCCCTCGCTGACAAAGGCATTCACCTCCCAAGCAGAGAGAAGAATTCGAGCATCTCCCAGTGTGACAGTGCTCATAGAGCGGCCACGGGTTGGAGGAGCTTCAATTAGTTGCTCCCAGATGCGTTCGAGACACTCTTCCAGTTGCGGCGAAGGAACGTTGCCCGCCGGTGATGTAGGCGAATTCCGCGGCTTTGTCTTGTCGGCTTCCCCGGATGCTGGCACTTCTGCACGCGCCGCGGACCGCGAAGCGGGCACCACAGGAGGAGCCGCAATCGTCGCAGGAGGTGACTTTGGCTCGGACTTCGTGGACACCTGGCTCTTCAATGGGGCATCGACTGGAGGCGTGACGTCGGCACGCTTCAGTTTCGGTTCATGTGAGGCGCTCACCCGGGCACTGGTCGAAACAGGGTTGCCCGGGCGAATCGCTGGTTCTTTTGCAATCGCGGATTCTTCCGGGCCTGAAGAGGGCACGCTCTTAATGACCAGAGCCTTTTCTTCAACAGGAATAATCCCTAGCGCCCGTTCCACGGCATCGCGAATCGCGAGAAGTTGCTCGAATGTCCGGTTTGCCGATTCCGCAGCGTAGTCTGAGGAAATGGGCTGGCGCCAGGCAAGCGAAATTTCGCGAAGGCGCCCAACCGGCTCTTCGGCTGATAAGCCCGCGGAACGGCAATCGACAACAACGATGCCGCGGCGCTCGAGTTCACTGAGACCTTCGCGAATCGCTCGCAAATCCGCATGAAGAAGCCGGAAGAATGACCGTCGCAGCAAGAAGTTAAAACGAGTAAATGCCACGAGCGCCGCCGGATCGTAAAACATGAAACCCGATGCGTCTTTGAGTTGACGGCCTTTTTCAAGAAGTTTCGCGGTGAAGACTTCGCCAAGACCGTGGCATTGGTTCATGGCGTCGAGAACCTGGTTCAGAGGGACGCACCATTCGAGTTCAGTTGGATCAGCATCCACGATAACGGCGCGAAGAACCTGTGCGACATCGGCGAGCGTGATCTCACACGAATAAAGATCCTCAGGGGCGCACAGTGCGAAATATGTCGCGAGAAGAAGGTCAATATTATCTCGATCGGTAGGACTTTTTTCGGGACGTCGCAGCAAGCGCATGATGATGGCTCGCAAACTTTCGGGCTTGATTTCCTTTAGCGAGTGCAAAAGCTGCCGGAGTTGATTCGTCCGGATGCGTGTATCCATCTCGCCCAGCCATTTCATAATGCGATCGAAAAGACCCGATGCGGGACATGCCGCCGGGAGTTCAGGATCGTGGACCGGGGCGATTTCCAAATGGAAATGGTTGGTCAGATAAAAGTAGAGTGGGTAAACGAGCCGCGCTTCCAGCCAAGCCGCAGCTATGGCTTCAGCCTTTTCTCCCAGTGACGGAAGAGATTCCTTTGTAGGTTTTTCTTTAAGGCCGCTCATTCAATTTTCCGCGCCACGCTCTCATCCTGATGAGGCTTATGCACTTCTTGGCTTGCTCCGCCCGGATTTGCTTTGGCAGACAGAAGCGAGTGAATACACCATGTCCATTAGGCAGATGAAAATAGAGAGCAAGCGCAAAGCCAAACGACCCACTTTGCCATTAGATGTAACTCATTCATATTGGGTCGCTTATACAGAATCCCTGAACTCGGAAAACCTCCCGCCGTCTCAACCTGCGACAGTACCCGTCTCATGGGTTACACGCCCGCCATTTCATTGGCGGTCTTCGTCGCCCCGGCGCGCAGCGGAATTTGATACTGCTTGAGTTTCCGATAAAGCGTTGCCCGGCTGATGCCGAGCATTTTGCCAGCCAGCGCCTTGTCTCCGCCGACTTGTTCAAAAACGCGCAGGATGGTCATGCGCTCCATGTCGGCGAGAGCCGTGGATGCCAACGTGTCTCTATCTTCGGTGGACGCGGACATTTCCTGACAGGAAAGGATCGCGGGCGGCAGATCTTTGACGTCGATCGTGTGCCGGTCCCCCAGCGCAAGAGCCCTGGCAATCGCGTTTTCGAGCTCGCGAACATTACCTGGCCAATCGTATTGCAAAAATACTTTCATGGCGGCGGGACTTATTTGTACATTTTCGCCCGGCGCATGGCGATCGAGAAAACAATGAACCAACATAGGAATGTCAGAGCGGCGCTCGCGAAGCGCCGGCATATTCACCGTGATTACATTCAGGCGGAAGAAAAGATCCTTGCGGAAACTGCCGGCTCGATAGGCAACCTCAAGGTCACGATTCGTAGCGGCAATTACGCGCACCTCAACGGCGACATTCTCGTTGCTACCGACAAGCCTGACCTCTTTCTCCTGGAGCACGCGCAAGAGTTTCGCTTGCATCTCAAGAGGCAGCTCTCCGATTTCATCCAGAAAGATCGTGCCGCCATTCGCCGCCTGGAAAAGGCCGATCTTCGATTTCAGCGCACCTGTAAACGCGCCCTTTTCATGTCCAAATAATTCACTTTCCATCAATGTGGGCACCAGCGCGCCGCAGTCCACCGCAACAAATGGCATCTGTGCAAGCGGTCCACGAAAGTGAATAGCGCGCGCGACGAGTTCCTTGCCGGTCCCGCTTTCTCCTGCAATCAATACTGGCGTGCGTGAGTCTTTTAGCCGCGCGATCATGCGCAGAACATCCTGAACCTTCGCGGATGTTCCCACGATGCCATCCAGGCGAACTTCCGTATCCATCCGCTCACGAAGAACCTGATTTTCGTTTACCAGCCGAATTTTCTCCGCCATGCGCTGCAAGAGCAACCGAAGCTTCTCGACGCGAAACGGTTTCTCGATGTAGTCGTAAGCACCGATCTTCATGGCGTCCACTGCGGATTCAATCGTGCCATGTCCAGTCATAATGGCCACTTCGACGCCGGGCAGGATCCGCTTGATTTCCCGCAACAAATTGACGCCGCTCATTTGTGGAAGCTTCAAGTCGGCTATGACCACGTCTGCAGCTTGCGTTTCGAGTGTGGCAAGCGCCACTTCCGCGCTCTCGGCCTCCGAGCAAATGAAACCCAGTTTGTCTCCGATGGTCATGCAAAGTTTGCGAATCGACGGCTCATCGTCGACTACCAAGAACCGTATCCGCAGATCGTTGCTCATGATTCCTCTTTGGTGATGCTAGCTTGCACCTTCCGAAACAGCGGCGAGCGCTGCCGCTTCTGCCGCGGGCAAACGCACGAAAAATGTACAACCTGCGCCGTCGGTATTATTTGCGCATGAAACTTCACCGCCATGTTCGCGCACAATGCCGTAACAGATGCTCAAACCAAGCCCGGTCCCCTTGCCCGCCTCTTTGGTCGTGTAAAACGGTTCAAAAATGCGTTCCGCGTCGGAAATCCCGGTGCCGTTATCTCGGATTGTGACTTCGATCATGCCCTTCACTTCGGACGTGGCGATTTCAATTTTTCCGGCGCGATGCGCTTCATTCACAGCGTCGTAGGCGTTATTTAGAATATTCAAAAAGACCTGCTGGAGCTGATGTGCGTCGGCAAAAACACGAGGCACGGACGACTTAAAATGCTCGATGACCTTGACGTCCTGCCCTGCTGAACCATAAGAACGAAGCTGTAGTACTTGGCGCAACACGGAATGCACGTCGAGCGGTTCACGCCGGGCAGGAGTCTGTCGCGCGAAATGCAGAAGGTTCTGCACGATTTCCTTTGTGCGCTCCGCCTCTTGCAGGACAATCCGTAGTTCCTCTTTGGCAGGTTCTGAAATGTCGGGATTCTCGAGAAGTAAATCCGAATAGCCGACAATCGCAGCAAGAGGGTTATTAATCTCGTGAGCCACGCCTGAGACGAGCTGCCCGAGAGCGGCCATTTTTTCACTGTGCCGCAGTTGCGCTTGCAGTACTGCGGTCTCTGTAATGTCGGACATCACCACCACGATGCTGTTCACCTGTCCTTGCTCATCACGCATCGGGCTCAGGCTGACAGAAAACCTTCCGGTGCTTCGGTTGCCGCGCAAAACAGGAAACTCCAGATTTTCCGACGCGAAACCTCGCAGTGCATTCTCAAACGACTTCTCAAAAATAGAACGGCGACCTTGTGGTATGAATTCGGCGAGCGCGCGTCCCCGCAGATATTCCTCACGATACCCGGCTTCCTGGCACCGGCGGTTGGCATAGCTCACGAGCCCGGCAGTATCCAGCACCAGGATCATGCTCTGGGTGTGATTCAGGATTTTAGTATTGAAGTCTCGTTCGCGCTGGAGCTGCGTTTGATATGTGCGCTGCTCGGTAATGTCCTTTAGGACGTGGATCGTCCGTGAGCCTTCTTCTAGCCCGCCGCCGATGCGCGACGTAGAAATCAAAAATGCTCGCGCACCGGAAGTCAGCACGGACTCCTCCAGCGATCGTGCCGGCTCGCGGCAGAACGGGCACCCTCGCTCTGCAGAACCGCCCGCGATTGAGTTAAGTACGCGAGTGCTTACACCAATCAGCTCTGACGGACGCGAGCCCAGAGCTTCGGCCAGTGACCGATTGACGCGCACGATGCGGTTCGCAGGATCATGGACAATGATCAGATCGCTGATTGCGTCAAAATCTTCCACCCATTGACGTTTGGATTGCTCGATCCGCGAAAAAAGCCGCGAATTTTCTAGCGCCACAGAAGCATGGCCAACCAGCGCGCGGACCAAATCGCGGTCTGCCTCTGAGAGCTCGGGCGCACGGTCGATTAGACAAAGGCCACCGAGCAAGTCGCCTTGGCTGCCCGTGAGCCGTGCGAAACATAGACTATGCCAGCCGAATGCGGTCGCCCGTTCCGCTCCCAGCAGCACGGCAGCGGACCCCAAGAGAAGAGGTTCTGGGCTCTCGGCTGCAAGGGCGGTTAGTGCCGCATCAACCTGTGGCCACTCGGACTGCCCCTGAGCATTGTGAGAATAAACTGTCTCCAAACGAGCACCCCGCGTGAGAGCCAGTATTGCTGCCCGCGCACCAAGCATTTCTGCAGCTCGCAGCGTGAATCGACCGACAAATTCGGGAAGACGGAGGGAGGGTTTCAACTCGACAGCGAGATTCATCAGACTCTGCGCCCGAACTTCGGCAGCCCCGATTGATGGGAACGATGTGCCGCCGATAGCTTCAAAGGCAGCAGCAAATGCCTGCGCTTGTCTTGCAATGTTCCGATTTGAGGAACCGGGGACATTCCGCCTCATGAAAACAAAAACACCCCGTACACTGCTGCCAGACAAGACCGGAGCAATCAAACACCAGCGCGATCGAAATACTGCGTCGTCAGAATTAAACGTTCGTCGGCTCGGTGTGGAAACCAGTATTCGGCGGCGGGAAATTGCACGACTAAAAAGTCCCTTCTGGCTCAGTCGAATAACCTGGTCCGTGCGGAAACGTGGTTGCCCATCCGAGTGGCGAACCACAGCTTCATCCAGAGATGTAATGTCCCAATAGCTCGCGTTATCCAGATTGAAGAATGCTCTCGCAGATCGGCAGTACAGGCGAATAACGCTCGCTCGGGGACGCTTTCTGTGAAAACTAGAAAGGCGTGCAAGGAGGCGCTCGAAGCTGCCTTCGTCAGGAGAGGAGTCGACTCTCGGCTGCAAATGTGCGCGCATGGATTGGGAACTCGTGCCTGCAAATGCCTAATTTGGGACTAGGTCAACGGTAGCTTGCAGTCTCATTTTGAGTCAAGTGAACGCGCGTAGGCCGTTGCCGGAAAGGTACATCCTGCAACCGCCTGTGTCTTCTCAACCTGAGACAACATATGGATAATTAGGCCTAGGTTGAGACGAGTTATCGCCCAGGAAATCTCCCTGCAACGAACACGTTTCTCGTTCCATATCACTCAAAATACATGCCTTAATTGAAGGCAAGCAGATAGGATCCAGTGCACATCTGGTAGTCCTGGGACTGGTATTCACCGTGCACTTATGAAGTTGGAACACCCAGTTCCTTACAAGGAGAACTGTCTGTGGACACCCGAAAAACGCTTGCGCGTTTTACCATCGCCGGACTTCTAAGTGCCATTTTCCTGCTTCCACCAGCATTCAGCCAGGAATCTCCAGCAAAACGCAAGGTGAGCCACCGCGTAGTGCCGGAATACCCCGCCCTGGCCCGTCAAATGAACATCACTGGAAAAGTGAAGATCGAGGTGACCGTAGCGCCCGACGGCCAGGTGAAGGCGACGCGCTCGGTCGGAGGAAGCCCTTTGCTGCTCGATGCGGCAACTAAAGCAGTAAAGAGTTGGAAATTCGAAGTAGGCCCAAAAGAAACAACGGAGATCGTCGAATTTGACTTTACTCCTCAGCAGTAAAAACCGAAGGACGGCACGGCTCGCAGAGGCACGCGGAGGAGCTTGGAAATGACAATCGGTAAGAAGCTCTACTTAGGTTTTGGCGCCATTCTTACATTGCTTTTACTGGTATTCCTCGTGAATCTTTCCGCGGTCCTCCGTGAGCACTCCGTTCGCGACAAGGCAGCAGCGACTCTGCAAAGCCTGAAAACAATAGAAACTGTCCGCTACCAAATGATGCAAGCACGGCTCGATTTGCGAAATTTTCTGCTGAGCGGCGACCCTCACCTGGAAGTCAAGACCAACAAAGAAGAAGGAGAGTTGTCAGATTATCTTCAGAATCAACGGATGAAGACAACTGACGAGACATTGCGAAGCGCACTGTTACAGGTGGGTGAAAGCGAACAGGATTGGCGTGAAAACTTTGCCAAGCCATTGATCGACAAACGCCATCAGGTTGATTCAGGAGATGCCACTGTCTCCGATCTTCAGGTTTTCTACCTTGGGAAAAAACCTGGTTCCTGGATCGGAACGGATGTGAATACGCTCGATAACGCTGAGACTGAGATACAAAAATCGAACGACGATGCAAACGCCTCAGCCAAACAGGCAAGTGACATCAGCACCATCGGGAGTTCGGTCGGAGTGTTCATCGCGATTTTGCTTGGCGTGGGAATCTCTTATTACACAGCGAAGTCGATTACGCAGCCGTTAGGACATCTGATTGAAGTCGCACACGAGATCGGCAGCGCCGGTGATTTGGATCACAACATTGACATTCACAGAAATGACGAAGTTGGCAGGCTCGCTGATAATTTCCGCGCCATGGTCGAACACTTGAAGCGCATGGCCGGTGTTTCGGCCGCCGTTGCGGAAGGCGACTTAATCCTGGAAATCGAGCCTCTTTCCAAGCGCGACACCATGGCGCGAGCGTTTTCGCGCATGGCGCACGGATTGCGCGAGATCGTCCGTCAGGTTCGCGGCAGTGCTTCGCAGGTTGCGGCCGGCGCAAGTCAAATGGCTGCCGCTTCCGAGGAATCGGCCAAAGTCAGCTTACAGGCTGCGTCCGCTATCGATGAAGTGACCAGCACGATGCATGAGATGAGTATAAATATTCAAAACGTTGTAAAAAACACTCAAGTCCAGGGCTCCAGCGTCGCCGAAACTTCAGCATCCATCGAACAAATGATCGCGTCGATTCAGCGCGTAGCGGATACTGCGAAAATCCTGCTGGATATCTGCCACCGTTCTCGCGTTGAAGTCGAAACAGGAATCACCACCATGGAAAAGGCTACCGATGGCCTGAATCGCACCAGTGCCTCAATCCAATCGTCTTCGGAAATCATCGGAGTTCTCGGCAATCGAGCCGACGATATCGGCAAAATTATCGAGGTAATTGACGATCTTGCGGAACAGACGAATCTGCTTGCTCTCAACGCAGCGATTGAGGCGGCTCGCGCCGGGGAACACGGACTTGGTTTCGCGGTTGTTGCCGACGAGGTCCGCAAACTTGCTGAAAAATCGACTCAATCCACAAAAGAAATCGCCGAACTGATTCAGGGCATTCAGAAAGAAGCGCGCGAAGCAGTAGAAAACATGAGTAAGAGCACCCAGATGGTTCAGGAAGGACTGCTTCTCGGCCTCGATTTGAACAAGGCTTTCGGGAAAATTTCAAATGTCGTTACAGAGGTCTACAAATTCGCACAAGAAATCGGGGCGGCCACGACCGAGCAGTCCAGCGGCTCCACGCAAATTGCCAAAGCCACAACGCGGCTAACTGAAATCACACAGGAGATCAATTCTTCGGTGGAGGAGCAGGCCTCGGGAGCTCAGGGCGTCGTGCGCGCGATGGAGAAAATGAGAGAGTTGGTGCAGCAATCCACCTCCAGTTCCACTGAACTTGCCGCCGCTGCCGAGCAAATGTCCAAACTCTCGCGCATATTGCTAGAGAGTATGGACCGTTTCCGAATTGAGCGTGATGCGAAAGACAAAAACAATGTGCCGGCGTGGCAAAGGGAAAGTCAGCGCGAGCGCGACCGCGAAGAGTCCTATCACTCTGATTTAGTGCGGGCTTGACCCAACGGCACCGATAATGGCCAAAGACCTCCAAATCGTCGGCCTTCGAATCGGGCGCGAGACATATGGCATCCCCATCGCGCTCGTGCGCGAAATCGTGCGCGTGCCAAACATCACGGCAGTCCCGAACGCGCAGAAATATGTCGAGGGCGTGATCAATCTGCGCGGGAAAATCATTTCCGTGATGGACCTGCGAAAACGATTCGGCGAGAGCAACGTCGAAAACAACAAGAAAAACCGCATCGTTGTCGTCGAGTTTGAAGGGAGAACAATCGGACTTGTTGTCAATTCGGCATCGGAAGTTGTGAAGCTTTCTGCCTCGGAGATTGCTCCTCCCAGCGCCGTCTTTATCGACGGGGAAGTCGATTACGTCACAGGCGTTGCCAAACTTGGCGAACGTCTCATCATCTTGTTGGACTTGAGCAAGGTCTTAAAGGGCGGGGACTCTCGGCACGTTGACGAGACAGTTTCACCGGTTGCTGCAATTTAGATCAACATCCGCCCAATCAGGAGCGCTCGCCCAAGATTATGGCCACGTTCACGGTCCCCATCGCGATGACGGAGCCGGAGCTCAAATTGCTTCAGACGCTCGTTTACCAGGAATGTGGAATGTGTTTTGACGAGCACAGGATTCATTTCCTGTGCGATCGCCTTCAGCGTCGGTTAAAGGCATGCAATCTGGATTCGTTTTACAGCTACTACCGCCTGTTGACCAGCCATGAAGGGAAAAAAGAACTTGGGGCGCTGCTCGAGAATCTTACGGTCAACGAAACCAGTTTTTTTCGCAACGTTCCGCAACTGGAGCTCTTCTCGAAGGTAGTACTTGAGAATTTATTGCGCAAGAAACAGGAGCGGCGAGACTGGTCGCTGCGTTTTTGGAGCGCCGGTTGTTCGACGGGCCAGGAACCCTACACGATGGCGATTCAGTTGTGCGACGCTCTCGCCTACTATTACCTGCGCAACCCTCTCCCGTTCGATATGCCATCACCGAAACCGCTGATTCCACCACCCTGGAAGGTCGAAATCATTGCGTCAGACATTAGTTACTCAGCACTGCTGCAGGCGGAACAAGGCGTCTATACCGATCATCAGATGGAAGCTGTCGATTACACATGCCGTCTGCGTTACTTCGAAAAAATGGGCGATAAATATTCAGTGAAGGCGACTCTCAAGCGTCTCGTCCAGTTCGATTTCCACAATTTGAAAGCGGAGTTCTTGCCGCAGGGAAACGACATTATTTTCTGCCGCAACGTAATGATCTACTTCGATGAGGCTGAACAAAAGCGCCTGATCGACAAGTTCTATCGATGTCTCAATCCCGAGGGCTATCTATTTGTGGGGCATGCCGAAAGCCTTTTCGGTCTCACCACCAAATTCAAAATGATCCATCAAAACAATGGCACCGCTTATCAGCGAATTGAGGTGCCAGCGTGAACTTCTTCCCCGAAGAACGTTCTGCCGAGCTGCGAGAGCTCTTCTTCGAGAGCGCTCAGGAGCTATTGCAACAGCTCAATGACGGGGGCCTGGAACTTGAAAATCACGCTGGCGATCCTGAGATAATTCGGCGCGTTCGCCGCGTCGTTCACACGCTCAAGGGCGATTCTGCCGCTTGTGGATACCAGGAACTCAGCACTCTGGCGCATGAAATGGAAGACGCTCTGACGCCCCAAGCGGCGCACAACGCGCAAAGTTCCCTCGTTGAGGTCATCTTCACTGCCGCTGACACTTTCCAAGCCATGTTGGGTGCCTATCGCAAAGGCCTCGCACCACCTGCGGGCGACGCGCTCCGCGAGCACATTCGCCACATCTCGCAGAAATCATCTCTGGACAGAGCCGTCGCACACTTACCGGAAAAGTTCATTCCCCATTTCGATTGGAATGAAATCGAACGCGATCAGATCGCGGATTCCTTAGGTCGTGGCGAGACAGTGTACAACGTCGCGTTACAAATCGACCCCGCCAGTGGAATGCGCTCCGCGGCATTTCAGCTTATTCATAAGGTGCTTGCGCGTTCCGGGACGATCCTCGCCATCTGTCCGTCAGATGAAGCTGCTGCGGAGCACGCTTCGCATATTGAAGCTGCGATCGCAAGCGAGTACTCAAAAGACGACTTGATACGAAAATGTCAGATCCCCGCAGTTGTGACGGGCATCGCAGTGGAACGGTTCTCCGAGGAACGGGAACCTTCGCAGGACCTTCTCGATGTGCTGCTTCAAGCGGAAGCGAAGGCATCCGAGGAACCTCAAACCCGCCCGGTCGTAGAATCGCAATCAAAACATAATCTTGGCCCAATCCGTGGGGCGCAGTCGTCTCCAAACCTCGCAGATCGGGAAAATACATTACGCGTCGAGGCTTCACGGATCGACACGGTGCTCAATCTCGTCGGCGAACTTATCATCGGCAAATCCATGTTGCAGCGGACGATCATTGACTTTGATAAACGCCACGCCAAAGATCCGCTTCGAAATCGGTTTGCCGATGCCCTAGCCTTCCAGTCGCGGGTACTCCACGACTTGCAACGCTCCGTTATGCAAATACGCATGGTGCCTGTCGAGCAGTTGTTCCGGCGTTTCCCGCGTCTTGTGCGCGACATCGCAAAGAATTGCGGGCGCGACGTACAGCTGGAAATCATCGGGGAAAATACGGATCTCGACAAGAGCATTCTGGATGCTCTGGCTGAGCCTCTGGCGCACTTGGTGCGGAATGCTGTTGACCACGGAATCGAGCCTCCACAGGAACGCGAGGCCGCGGGAAAGCCAAGCCGTGGGACCGTGAAACTGAACGCCTATCACCAGGGAAACCAAGTTGTAATCGAAGTTTCTGACGATGGGCGAGGCATTGCCAGGGATAAATTGGTTCGTCGTGCAATCGAACAGGGCACCATTTCTGCAAACGAGGCCGAAAAACTCACGGAAACAGCTGCAAACCTATTGATATTTCAGCCGGGCCTCAGCACTGCTGACGAGGTTACACAAGTGTCTGGACGGGGCGTGGGCATGGATGCGGTTGCGGGAGCCTTGGAACGAGTAAAGGGTATTATCGAGATACAAAGCAAATCGGGAGCCGGAACAACGTTTCGCCTAATGGTCCCATTGACCCTCGCCAGCATACAAGCACTATTGTTCAAGGTCGCAGGACATTTGTATGCCGTACCGCTGGCGAACGTAGTTGAAATTACGCGCATCGAAGATGCGGAAATTCACCGCGTGGACGATTACGACGTCGTTCCCCTGCGCGATCAATTGCTCGCACTTGTGCATCTGGATCGCCTCACACCACAGCCCGCAATGAATTCATCCGCGAAAAGAATGTTCGTCATCGTAATCGGGGCGGGCGAGCGAAAGTTCGGAATTGTCGTTGACGGTTTGCTGGGCGAGGAAGAACTGGTCATCAAGGCGCTGGATGATCGCTTCACTGCTTCCGATATGATCAGCGGCGCTTCGATTTTAGGCGACGGCACAGTCGTCTTAATCCTAAATGTGACCGCGGTCGCGCATCGCTTCTCCCGTCTTCCCGCGGTGGGGGCGATCGCATGAGCGGACCCGTGCGAGTCCTGGTGGTGGACGATTCGGCGCTAATGCGGAAGCTGATCCCGCAGATCCTGGAGAGCGACGGGAGCATTAAGGTGGTGGGAACGGCCATGGATGGAGCCTTCGGCTTAAGAAAGATAGAGGAACTCAAGCCCCATGTCGTGACACTCGATCTGGAAATGCCGCGAATGGACGGAATCGCAATGCTCCGCGAAATCACACGCCGGTACCGTCTGCCCGTGATTGTCTTCAGTGCGCATTCTCGCGAAGGCGCCCAAGCTACGTTGAAGGCGCTCGCGCTCGGAGCGTTTGATTTTGTCACCAAACCCGATAACGCTGCGTCGGGACACCTGCAGGAGATCGCCCGGGAGCTCGCCCTTAAGATCAAGACTGCCGCGATTTCGGGTTCTCCCAAAATGATGCCGGAAATTCCCCCGGTACGATTCAAGGGTACCGCCCGCAAGAATCAGTCTCACCATCCCCCAACGCGCGTGGTGGCTATTGGGATCTCGACCGGAGGGCCGAACGCCCTGGAATACATGCTCTCCAAAATTCCCTTGGACTTTGCCGGCTGTTTCCTCGTGGCACAGCATATGCCGGAGGGTTTCACGGAAATGCTAGCGAAACGGCTAGACGACAGCTCGATGATCCACGTGCGCGAAGCGCGCTCGGGCGAACTACTTGTCGCAGGACAAGCGCTGATTTGCCCCGGCAACCGCCATTTGTCGGTCCGTCGCTCCAAGACGGGTCACATAGCTGTTGTTTCAGATTCAGCGCGAGTCAACGGCCACCGACCGTCGGCGGATGTGTTATTCCGTTCCGTCGCGAAGGAATTTGGCGATCAATCGATCGCTTTGTTGATGACAGGGATGGGTGATGACGGCGTCGAGGCTATTCGGGCAGTAAAAAACGCTGGAGGATTGACACTCGCTCAGGATTCAAGTTCCTGTGTTGTTGACAGCATGCCGCGCAGCGCCACTGAACGGGGATACGTGATGCGCGTCTTGGAACTGGAAGCTTTGCCGAACTTTCTTTACGACCAATGCGCTGTAGATCAGGCTGCATCGGTCGGCAACAAGATCTAAGCCGAGCGGAATAGTCGAATGAACAATGAGAATCGGTGATGAGGAGAAAGTCATGAAACCATTTACGCCATTGACTCGAAAGCAGGATAGCCAGCCTGTCCGCTACCTTGTAGTGGATGACTCGGTCTTCGCGCGCAAGAGCCTGGCAAAGATGATTGACACATTTGGCGGCGAGCTTGCCGGCGAAGCTGGCGACGGCTGTACAGCGATTACCGAGTACGCCCGCACAAAGCCGGACATCGTCTTGATGGACATCACTATGCCACAGATGGAGGGGATCGAAGCTGTCGAGCGGATTGTCCGTCAGCATCCCGAGGCGCGCATCGTCATGGTCTCTTCGGTCGGCTACCAGGACAACATCCTCGCAGCGCTCCAAAAGGGCGCCCGCCACTTCGTGCAGAAGCCTGTGAAGCCGGACGTCCTTTACGAAATAATCCGCTACGTTTTGAATGACGATGGTGTACCTGCACCCGCCGGTGTGGGAGAGGCACAGTCATGAAGATGCAGCTGATTCAACCTTTCATCAACGCCGCTGATTCGATCTTGGCGCATGCGCTCGATGGTCCGACGCGAATCGGCGACCTCAGCATGGAAGAAGAAGGCTATCGGCCCAAGGGTTTCTCCGCGCGAATCGCAATTCGTGGAGAAATCGAAGGCCGCGTCATACTTGACATGGACTCCGTTACAGCTGCACGTGTGGCAAGCGCATTAGCAGGTTACGAAGTGAATGAATCCGAGCAAGTGGTCCGCGAAACCCTCTGCGAATTAGCAAATATGATGATCGGCAACGCGGTCACGCTGCTGAACGACCAAGGATATCAATTTAAGGTTCATCCGCCCGAAGTGCACACCGGCGAAGACATGGTTCGCGGCACATCCGACACTGAGGCAATGGCCATTTATTTTGATACGCCGTGCGGCCGCGTTTTCGTCAATATTTCGATGCGCTATAATCTCAGCCACCGGCCAGAGCACGAACCGGCTCTTAAATAGGAATTCTCTGCGACGTTTGCTTAAATTGCCCTTTAACTGCTATTCGCTGGACTGCCCTTCCATATCTTTCCGCAGATATTTCACCCCGTGGCGATAAAGGCCCGCTGTTGGCAGAGCGCGAACATGCACCACCACAGCAGGAATAAAAACGTTCGCGGTGCCTTGCGTGTACGGAACCGCAACTTCCAACTGCGCTCCCTCCTCATACTTTCTGCGGCTTCGAAACGCAATCCCCTGCCGCGAAACGTTCTCACAAACGGCCATTTCCTCGGCGCCAACGCGCTCGCGCACACAGGCCATTAGTCGCGTATCGTAGCGAGTGGTTTCACGTTCAGGCGACGAAGCGGCGTCTATCCCGGTGGCCCGAGGGTGGGAGTCCGCTGTCGCGTTATGACGTAGAGATTCCAAGGGCTGTTTCCAAATCGTCGGCGATTCGCACATGCGGCAATTTCGCGCGAATAAGCGGTTCGATTCGAACTCCTTCAGCTCGCGCGAATTCAAATATGCCAGTTCGCGGCTACCGCAATGCGAACATTCCACAAGCAGCCGCACGACTGCATCCACGGATTCATCTACCGAAGGAAACTCGATCCCCCAGAAATCCAATTTCGAGTCTGCAAATGCGATGCCATAGGCAATCGCGCCTGCACTGTCTTTTTCATGCGCGACGACGCGTACTTCGGCTTCGCGGCGCGAGCCGTCAAATAGTTGTCGACTCACCCGCAGCACTTGGTCAATATGAAGCGGCCTGTCGAGCGTGATCAAAGCCCCATGGCGATTAACTACGATGGTGGTCGCTGTATCGATGAACGGCCGATTTTCGGCGTCGATTCCGGCAGCCTGAAGCGGTAACGAAATAGAGATGCGGTCGCTGCGGCGATTGCTCCGCGAGCCCATGAAATGCTCTCCTCAACGGAAACTTTTAGTGTCGGCCTACGTTAACACACGCCAAGAGTCCCCAGCCGCAGCTCAAATGTCGAGTTTCCCGCGCGAAACTCCCCTGGGTTAAACCCCAAAGGGATGTTCGATCGATGGACTCTGGGGCGTAAACAGCTTCGCGCCATCTTCGGTGATGTGCATGCAGTCTTCCAGGCGAACGCCAAACGCGCCACGAATGTAAACGCCCGGTTCGTCGCTGAAGCTCATGCGCGGCTCCAGCTTCAATGTGTCGCCGCCGACCAAGTACGGCCATTCGTGGTCGTCCATCCCGATGCCGTGACCCAAGCGATGCCCAAAATACTTGTAACCCGGACCGTAGCCATTGTCTTCGATCACTTTCCGCGCTGCAGCATCCACCGATTGCGCCTCGACTCCCGGTCTCGCCTGCGCCAATGCCGCGCTTTGTGCGCGGTGAACAATATCGAATACCTTCTTCATTTTATCCGTGGGCTTGCCCAGCACGAACGTGCGGCTGATATCGGAGTGATAGCCCTCGACCGTGCAGCCGCCGTCCATCAACAGAATGGTCCCTTCTTCCACTTTTTGCGGCTCGATCGATCCATGAGGCAGAGCTGAGTATTCACCGACTTGCACCCCGGCATCACCCGGAAATCCCAGTTGATCGTGCGCCTGTGAAACCATGCGCGAGAAATCGTGCTGGGTCATGCCAGGCTTGAGTGCGCGCCATGCCGCTTCATAGGCTTTGAGTGTCACTTCATTCGCGAGCTGCAGCAAATCGATTTCGTGCTGTGTCTTGTGCATGCGGCATCCGGCTGTGACCGGAGTCGCACTCGTGAACGTGACCGACGGGGCAGCGTGCGCGACACCGTAGCTCTTGAAGAACCAGACGGTCTCCTCGATGCCCAGCCGGCCCGTGAAAATGCCCCTGTCTTTCAATCCCTGCGCGATACGCTCGTACGGGCTTTCGTTCTCCTGCCAAATGCGGATGTCAGGGTTTCCTGCGAACGGCCCGCGATTGATCTGCTCCCTGGCACGATCTTCTTCAAACGCGGGAGAAACAAAAAATGCATCACCCTTTGCCGGCAGAACCAGAGTAAACGTGCGTTCGCTTAACCACCAGTCGATGTTCGCAAAATACTTCATCGACGTTCCGCCAATCAGCATGATGGCGTCCAGGTGATTCTCACGCATCAGCCTCCGCGCTCGCTCGACGCGCTCCTGCCGCTCCTCGACCGAAATGGGCTTGGCCTGGTCGCGCAACGATTTCAAATTCGCAATGGAAGGCGGAAGATTGACGCAGGCTGCGTCATCCTGCGCCAAAAGCAGACGCGACGCGAGCGGTATACTTGCAGCAACCCCTGCCACCTGAAAAAACTTTCGCCGGGAAAGCATGCGTTTTCCTCCTCCAGCTATTCGATCGGATGGCCAAGCACGCCGTAAGAGCAAGAAGTTCTCCTTCTCGGTCTTAGCCGCACGGAATCATACTCGCGTTTTCGATTGCCAACGCGGATTTTTAGAGATTTCAGAGGTGGAGTTACGCTGATCTGCCCGGCTGAATTTCGAGAAAAAAATACCGCAGCAAGGAATCGGAGCGATCGGAAATTGGTAGCGATGCCGGGAGTCGAGGCTCCAGCCTGTGTGATTTCTGGTGACGCTTCACGTCGCTCAGGACGATACAGCGACCGAGACGGTTCCCGTCGATGTGAGAAATGGCTTAGTGGACTCCAAGAGATACGCGACCGCCGCCGCTTTTCGGAGGGCACAGCCGAACTTGGACTAGGGTCAACCTGCTGATTCGAAGATTTCGATCCAGCGCTCCAAAGTCTGGTCGTGCTGTTCGAGCGGGCCGATCAGATAATCCCTCAATTCCCGGTGATACCGCTCTCGAAGAACTTCGCTTTGTAGCTTTCTCGATCGGAATAAATACAAAGCGTCGTCGGAATCCTTCAACCCCGCCCTCTGCAACTTCGACAAGATGCAGTCGTAGGGGTCGGGTACGAAAAGCCTAAGCCGTTCGAACTGTCCACTCGCCATTTCGGAAAGTCTCTCTTCGTACTCTGCCGGCAGAGTTGCGACGTGACACGATGGAGATAGATCTTGTACCTGCGATGCAGGTCGGAATCATGGCCGGCTATTTCTTCTAGATTGAGGTCCGAGGGCACAGCCGTGTAGTAGTCGATATCCCCGGTTGTGCGCGGAATCCCGTAATAGTAGACGAGCGCAAAACCTCCGATGCAGTGGATTTCGAGCGGTTTTTCCAACGCTTTGTCGATCTCTCCGAGGAAATCCTTCCACGGTGAAGGGAGCTTTTCACCGGGCATAGGAAAGCTGTTCCG